>CAIWNB010000055.1 GCA_903913965.1 uncultured beta proteobacterium | reverse complement strand
TTTCTGCGCCGCCGAGCCGTGGCGCAGCAGCGTGCCCATGATGTACATCTGCGCGTGACAAGCCCCGGCATTGCAACCGTTGCGGTGGATGGTTTCGAGTATCACTGCAGCGGCGCGCAGCGGCAGTCCGGCGCCGCCGTACTCCTCGGGAATCAACGCGCCGAGAAAGCCGCTCGCCGTGAGGGCGCCGACAAACTCCGACGGATAGGCGCGGCCGTCTTCGAGCTTGCGCCAGTATTCGCCGGGAAATCCGGCGCAGAGTTTTGCCACGCTTTCACGTATGTCGGCGTAGTCTTCGCCGAGTTCCATGCGACTCTCGTTGCTGTTCATGCGTCCTCGTGATGAGTAAATTTATTCGATACAACCTCGGTGATAAATCGCTGTCGCGCCATGACTGCGTGCTTGAGGCGGCGTTGTGTGCAGCCGACCCGGCAGGCGCGATGCTTGCGTGATTAAGCTTTTGCCGCATCCTCCAGGATCATGTCAGCTCCTTTTTCTGCGATCATGATGGTGGGTGCGTTGGTGTTGCCCGAAACAATCGTCGGCATGATGGAAGCATCGACTACACGCAAACCTGGAATGCCGCGCACGCGTAGATGGTCGTCAACCACTGCGTTCGAATCGCTACCCATCCGGCAAGTTCCAACCGGATGGTAGCTGATGCCGCCGCGGCGCTGTATATACATAAGCAGATCCTCATCGCTGACGCAGGCCGTGCCGGGCTCGTGTTCACGCACCACATAGCGGCGCATGGCAGGTGTATCCATGATGCGGCGGACCGCTTTGACGCCCGCCAGCAGCGCCGCCCTATCCTTTGCAGTAGACAGATAATTGGGGCGGATTGCCGGCGCCTGCAGGGGATCTACACTTTGTATCGCCACGCTGCCCCTGCTCTCCGGCTGCAAGAGCCTAACGACCAGTGAAAACCCGGAAAAAGGATGCAGGTTATCGCCGGCCTTGTCACCACTGAACAGTGCCAGACCGGCCTGGATATCCGGTCGGGACAAGGTGGGGTCGGTACGCAAAAAACCCGCTGCGTAGGAGGCGCCCATCATCAGCACGCCTTTGCGCAGAAACAGGTAGCGCAGCGCGGCGGCGACCCCCTTGCCAAAATGGCCCACGACATCGTTGAGCGTAAACGGTTCGCTGCTTTGATAGACCAGTTTCCCGTTGTAATGATCCTGCAGATTGGCGCCCACCTCCGGCATATCGGCCACCACCGGGATGCCAAAACGCTGCAGCAAGGACGCGGGACCGAGTCCTGACAGCTGCATGAGTTGCGGCGAATTAAATGCGCCAGCGGATAAAATGACTTCGCGACCCGCGTGTGCGACGTGTCTGCGTCCTTGACGGATATACTCGACCCCCGTCACTTTTTTGTCGGTGAATAGAAGGCGTGTTGCATGCGCGTGTGTGATGACCTTCAGGTTGTCCCGTCGTCGTGCCGGACGCAGATACCCGGTCGCAGTACTGCTGCGCAAGCCCTTGCGCAGCGTCAGCTGAACGTAACCGAAACCCTCCTGGCGAGCGCCGTTGAAATCAGGATTGCGCGGATAACCGCAGGCTTCAGCGGCTGCGATATACGCCTCGCACAGCGGATGGGGTTCCGAGGGATCGCTGATGCAGAGTGGCCCGCCGACGCCGTGATAAGCGTCGCTGCCGCGCTGTTGATTCTCAGAGCGGCGAAAATAAGGCAGCACATTTTCAAAACCCCAGCCGGCGTTACCGAGGTCGCGCCAGTGATCGTAGTCTTCGTGCTGGCCACGGATATAAACCAGGCCGTTGATGGAGCTTGATCCACCGAGCACCTTGCCGCGCGGTTGCGCAATACGGCGGTTGCCGCTCCCAGCTTCTGGTTCGCCCGTATAGAGCCAGTTTACGTTCGGATTGCTGAAGCTTTTTCCATATCCAAGCGGGATATGTAGCCAGGGGTTACGGTCTTCGCCTCCCGCTTCAAGAAGAAGCACTCGATAGCGTCCGCAAGCCGTCAGACGGTTGGCAAGAACGCAGCCCGCGCTGCCGGCGCCGACGATCACATAGTCGTATGAGTATGTCTCCTGCATTTGATGTCGATCACAAATGATTCAAGATCAGCAAGGCTAACGCATTTCGCTTTTTCAAGCGAGCGTGGGGCTTACCGGCGGTCTGGTTTTCTTGCAGCGTGAAATGCGCGACTTGACCTTAGGCCTGATGCCCGAGTATGGTTGTTCGTTGTAACTATTTATAAAGTCATGACTGTTAGCCAGATCATGACATTGCGGCATTACGCTGGCATCAGGGTTTATGCCGCGCCTTATCAGGAGAGATTATGCAAAGATCGTTGATCATTTTTTTCGCACTTACCGCTTTTATGCTACCCGCACAATGTGGCGCTGCTGAAGATTATCCCAGCCGCCCGTTACGCTTTTTCGTGCCATTTCCCGCAGGCGGTGGAACCGATGGACTGGCGCGTATCCTCGGCGGGAAACTCACTGAGATGTGGGGGCAACAGGTGGTGATCGATAATCGCGTTGGAGCGCAGGGCAATATCGGTACGGCGATGGGGGCGAAGGCGGCCCCCGACGGCTATACGATTACACTTGCGCACTCCGGGTCTCTGGCCATCAATCCGCACTTGTACAGTGCGCCCGGCTTCGATACCCTGAAAGATTTTGCTGCCGTATCAAACGGTGTGGTGATGCCGTTCATTCTGGTGGTTCATCCGTCGCTGCCGGTGAAGACGACCCGCGATCTCGCTCTTTTAGCGAAACAAAAACCCGGCTTGCTGGGTTTTGCATCTTCCTCGTCTGGGCCCTGGATTGCCGGTGAATTATTCAAACTAACGACGGCGACAGACATGATGCATGTGCCGTACAAGGGCGGTGCGCAGGCCGTTATCGCCCTGTTGTCGGGAGAAGTCAGCGTCATGTTTACGGTACCCTTTCCGACAGTTCCCCACGTCAAGTCGGGCAAGTTGCGCGCGCTGGCCATGCTCGGTGACAAGCGTATTGAAGCGATGCCAGAGGTACCAACTGCACTGGAGAGCGGTTATCCGGCGTTGGCGAATGTGACCGAATGGTATGGCGTTGTGGTGCCCGCCGCGACGCCGCAGGATATCGTCGCGAAATTAAATGGCGCGATCGTGCGAGCGCTCAATTCGCCCGACGTGCTGACGCGTATACGGTCACTGGGTCAATATCCGGCGCCGACCACCAGCGCGCAATTTGCCGAATTCATGCGAGCCGACTATGAGCGCTGGGGTAAGGTCGTCAAGGCATCAGGTGTCAAGGTCGAGTAGATTGAGTGGTAATACGGCGGATACGCAGAGTTTCAGCAAAACGAATTCCGCCGTATGTTGGGGGCCTAGTTGTTAGGCCTGAAGGTCGCCCCTTAGACGATTGTTAATCGGTTGACGGCGGGAAACGGTATACGGCGAATACAATGCCGCCCACCGGGTACTCAAACGGGCCGTGCTTGGTGTTCGGCGGTGCATAGTGGAAGTCACCTTTTTTGAGGACCTTGCCGGCGACGTGTTGTTCACCTTCAACGACGACCACGCAGTGCGAGGTGACGTGCTCGTGTATAGGCTCGACGTAACCGGGCGGAAACTTCACCAGTGCCGCGACCTGTCCCTGTTTGTCATCGCGCATTAGCACTTTAATTTTCAGGTTCGGATGTATTTTGTGTGCCCCGGTAGGTAGCTGGAAGAGGGTAACGTTATCGTCCCACTCGAGCTCGTCGGTGTTGATGGCGAGAAAGGGTATGTTAGAAAGCACGGGTTCTCCTTTGCGTTTTCGTTGAAGTGCATGGGCGTTCTGCAAGCTTGCTGAGCATTGCAAAGCGGGGATGTTTTTTTTATTCAAAGATACTACACTAAGAAGAACAATTCGAAAAATTAAGCCTGATATCCCGATATTGGTCGGCTACTGGCGACCGGTTTTTGCAGGAGGAGCAGTGAGCCTATCTCCGCGTTTTCGATCCGGATCGGTGTTGCAGGCACTTTTTGATTCCTTGCATGAGCGGTGGTTTTGCCCACCGCCCTCACGCCATCGTGCATCGGGTTTCCCCCTGCTGCAGGCCATGTTCGCGCTTGCCTTGATTGCATCGTCATATGCGATACCCGATTTAGCTCGGGGACAGAGTGTTGACTCTGCCAAACCCTATCCGAATCGCGCGGTTCGTTTCGTAGTGCCTTATCCGCCGGGTGGTGCACCCGATCAGGTGGCGCGCCTGCTGGGGCAACGGCTCTATGAATCGACCGGGCAGACGTTTGTGATCGATAACCGCCCCGGTGCGTCTGGCATTGTGGGTTCGGAGTTGGTCGCCAAGGGCGCTGCTGATGGGTATACGGTGCTCGTGACCACGAACACGACCGCCGCAGCAAATCTGAGTCTGTTCAAGAAACTTCCGTATGACCCGCAAAAAGATTTCGCGGCGGTCTCGCGCTTGTGCATGCTGGCGTTATTGCTGGTGGTTAAGCCCGATTTCAACGCGCAATCCTTGCGTGAATTCGTTCGTTATGCGAAGACCAGGGCGGAGCCTCTGAGTGTCGGTTACTGGTCTGCAGGATCGCAGGTTTCTGCGGCTTTGCTGAAGTCGCTCGGTGGTGTTGATCTTCTGGTGGTGCCATACAAGGGCGCCGCCCCCGCGATGACGGATGTGATGGCCGGTCAGATTTCGCTGACCTTTGCCGACTTTGCCGCCGGCTTTGCGCAGGTCAAGGCAGGCAAATTGAAAGGGTTGGGGGTGACTTCTCCCATGCGAAGTGGACTCGCTCCTGAATTGCCGGCACTGGCAGAGGAGATGCCTGGTTTTGATGTGACAACGTGGATCGGGCTTGCCGTTCCTGCAGGGACGCCGCGTGAAAATATTCGCAGACTTGCAGAGGCTGCTCACCGGGAGGCTGCCAAGCCCGACGTCAAAACGCGTTTTGCTGCCATGGGCTTGGATCTGGCGCTGCTTGGGCCCGATGAATTTGCGTTATTCATTGATAGTGAAGTCAGCAAGTGGGCGCGCCAGGTCAAGGCCGCCGGTATTGAACCTGAGTGAACCCGAGTGAACCATTAAGTGGGCCGGCGCCAGAGCGCCGCATTTGCGAAGGGAATAACGCTATGTTTGCCAGTGGCAAGATAAGAGCAGTCCTGTGCTTGTTGTCATGGATGGTCTGCCTGCCCGCGGGTGCGCAGACCGCGGAGGTGAAGAATTACCCTGCGCGTCCCGTGCGCATGGTGAATCCATCGTCGCCTGGCGGCGGCGCCGATATCATCGGGCGGCTGGTAGGTGCGCAATTCAGCAAAACATTCGGCCAGAATTTTATGACTGATAACCGTCCCGGCGCCGCAAACATTATCGCCACCGAGATCGTTGCGAAATCTCCGCCTGACGGCTATACCTTGCTGGTGGCAGCCACCGGTACTTTTGTAACCAATCCGCTGGTTTACGCCAAGCTGCCTTATGCAGATCGGGACTTTGAAACGATCGCGATTGTCGCTGATGCGCCCTTCATATTGACAGTACATCCATCGATACCGGTACGCAGCGTGAGGGAGCTTACCGTTCTTGCAAAGGCGCGCCCTGGCGAACTGACCTATGCCTCGTTCGGTACCGGCAGTTCCTCGCATCTTGCCGGGGAATTGTTTCAGGTGATGACGCGTACCAGGTTGCTGCACGTTCCCTACAAAGGCAGCGCGCCCGGTATGGCGGATTTACTAGCGGGGAATATCACCATGAAATTCGACGGTGGACTGGCCTCGGTGCCGCACATTAAGTCCGGGCGGATTCGTCCGCTGGGGGTCGCTTCCCTGCGACGACTGCCGCAGATTCCTGATGTGCCCACGCTGAGTGAGGCCGGATTGAAAGACTTTCAGGCGGGTTCCTGGTACGGTCTGATGGCGCCAGCTGGAACGCCGCGTGAAATCATTACGCGGCTCCATGTCGAACTGGTCAAGGCTTTGAAGCAGCCGGACTTGCAGCAACGCATCACCGATCTCGGCGCCGATGTGGTCGGCAACACGCCCGAGGAGTTCAGTGCGCAGATCCTGCGTGAACGCGAAGTTTGGGCCAAAGTGGTCAAGCAGGCGGGGATTACGCCCGAATAGATTTTTTTGCCGGGGCGCCGGATTTTTGCATCGGAAAGATGCCGTGTATCGTCATACCCTATTAATAGTCAGGATAAATTCATGGAGTTGAATCTAAAAGGTCGTATTGCATTAATCACCGGCGGCTCGCGTGGCATTGGTTTTGGCATCGCCAAGGGGCTGGCAGCGGCGGGCTGTCATTTGCATCTGGCGTCGCGCAGCGCAGAGGATCTGCAGCGGGCAGTGACGCAGATCAAGGACGAATATCAAGTCGAAGTGACGCCCCATGCCTTGGATTTGTCACGCTTTGATAGCTTGAATGGGCTGGCCGAGACCTGCGGTGACATCGATATTCTGATCAATAACGCCGGAGCCATACCCGCCGGTACGCTGGCGTCGGTGGATGAATTGACCTGGCGGCAGGCCTGGGATCTGAAGGTGTTTGGTTATATCCATCTGATGCGCATGATTTACCCGCGTATGTGCAGCCGTCGTCGCGGCGTCATCGTCAATATCGCCGGCACCGCCGGCGAACGACCGCTGGCCGGTTATGTGGCCGGCAGCATGGGTAACGCGGCGATCATTGCGCTGTCACGCGCCCTTGGCGGGGAGAGTCTTGATCATGGTGTGCGTGTGCTTGCGGTGAACCCCGGCCCGACTGAAACAGATCGTGTTTATGGTTTTCTGAAAGGGCGTGCCAGTACCGAGCTGGGGGATGCGGAACGCTGGCGTGAGTTGACGGCGCGCCTGCCCGGCGGTCGTCTTGCGAGTATTGCGGAAGTGGCGAACATGGTGACCTTTCTTTGTTCCGACCTGTCCTCGTATACGAGCGGCACTGTGGTGACAATAGACGGCGGCGCATCGTCACGCGGTTGATGCAGGTCAATCATGGCGAATACGGATCAGGCAGAGTCAGCATATTGCAGAGTATTTTCTGCCGCAGCGTTTGTTGTGCTATGTTCGGGCGCTTGACACGAGTGTCCAAAATGCTAAATTCTTTCCGAAGGCGTGCAGCATTCGCGCGTGTTTTTTGAAACGTCCCGGCGCGAGGATGGCGGGCGCGATTAAAACAACAATCGTTGCGTCGTTCTCCCGGATATTCCGAAATACGAAATACTTATCCTGACGCCACAAAATGTTGCGTTTTGTGGCGGCTTTAATTTCATCAGACGATTGATCACATCCAGTCGTTTTTTTTAGTTCATAGATCGGAGGCTTTCGATATGCTGAAGTTACAAGGGGTCATTGATATTCATACGCACCCTTTTACCGAGGAGACCATCAAAGGGCAGGGCCTTTCGTACACCGAGGCGCATGATTATTTCGCGAAAAGCCCCAAGTCGCCCCATCATGAGTCCTGGTATGTGCAGCGGCAGACCAAGCCAATTGATCAGACTGCGCATGAACTCAAGGAAGAGGGAATTGTCGATCTGGCGGTCATCGTCAATATGAATGCGTGCACCACCTTTGCGTCCTGCTTGCCGAATGAATATATCGGCCAATATGCAAAGAAGCACGATGGTTTTTATCTCGGCTATGGCGGTATTGATCCGGGGATGGATAAAAAAGGGGCGTTGCGCGAGCTCGATCGTTGCGTCAAAGATTACGGCATCATTGGTCTGAAGTTTCATCCCGCTTATCAGAGCTTTTTTCCGAACGATCACGAGCGCGCCTATCCGCTCTACGAGCGATGCGTTGAGTACGGTCTGCCGGTATTGTTTCACACCGGCACCACGCGCATGACTCGTTGCACCATCCGCACCTGCCGTCCGGAATTTCTGGACGAAGTGGCGACCGATTTCCCCGATCTGCGCATCATCATGAGTCACTATGGCTGGCCCTGGACGGATGAGGCGCTGGCGGTCATCACGCGCCACGAGAATGTCTACCTTGACCTCTCGGGTTGGATGCCGACGTATATCTTCGCCCACCAGCCCAGCGTTTTTCACTACATGAATTCGGTGGTGCCGGAAAAGTTTGTATATGGCTCCGATTATCCGGCGCTGACGCCCAAGGACTGGATTGCTGATTTTTCCCAGTTTTTCGACAGTGGTGTTGAGTGGGGCGGCAAAAAACGCATGTTCCGTGAAGAGAATCTGGCGAAGTTTTTCCGTCTGAATGCCATCAAGGCGATGAATCTGGAGCATTTCCGTCCCGAGCTGGTTAACCGTACCCCATTCAAGGTAACCCACGTGTGAGTACCGCCGAGAAGCCAGTGATTTCGATGCGGGAAGCCGTCCTGCGTTATGTGCCTGATGGGCAGGAGTTGTTGATCGGTGGGTTTGCGTTTAGCGATCCCACTGCGCTGGCGCATGAGTTGATCCGCCAGCAGCGCAAGAACCTCTTCATTATGAAGACCTCCGGAGGGGTGCTCGTTGATCAGTTGATCGGGGCCGGGTGCGTCGAGCGTGTTCTGTCCTGCCATGTCTGGAATTCGGTGGGGCCAGTGCCGGCGCATTGCTTCCGGCGGGCGCTCGAGCAGGGCAAGCCACATCCGTTGCAGATTGAGGAACTCAGCTACGGCGCATTCACCATGTCTTTGCTTGCCGGGGCGTGTGATCTGCCGTTTATGCCGACGACACCGGTGCAGGGGGCGGGGCACTTTACGCAACGAACCTTTATGCCGGAAAAATTCGGCGTGGTTAAGGATCCATTTGGCGGCGGTGAGGTTTGTGTGGTGCCACCGCTCAAGCCAGCGCTGGGTATTTTTCACGTGCAGCGTGTGGACAAATTCGGCAATGCACAGATGTTTGGTCCGACCGGTGAGATGCGTTATGCCATGGCCGCCTGTAAAAAGCTTGTAGTGATCGCCGAGGAGATGGTCGATACCGCGCTGATACGCGAGCGCCCGGAAGCCACCATCGCCCCCGGATTCATGGTGGATGCCGTGGTGATCGAGCCGTGGGCGGCGCATCCGACTGATTCGTACGGTTACTATTATCGCGACCTTGCGCATAACGCGCTCTACGGCGAAATGTCCCGCACCGAGGAAGGGTTCCGTCGCTATCTCGATGAATGGGTGTTTGCCACTGGCAATCACGCTGGTTTTGTCGCCAAGCTCGGCGATGCACAGAAATCGGCATTGCAAATCAGAAAGGATAGCTGGTGATGGAGGGCGCGACTCGTTTCGAGCAGATGTTTCTTACCGGCGCCCATCGCATTAACGATGGTGCTGTTCTTTTTGTCGGTTTTCACTGGCCGATGCTGATGGCGCGCATTGCGCGCCGCCTGCACGCTCCCAATGTTGTGATCGTTTATGAGAACGGCATTGTTGAAGACCGCCTGACACCGGTGTTGCCGACCTCGCCGTGTGATTTGACGGCGGCTGAGCAGGCGACAACCTGTGCCGGCAGCCTTGAAGCGCTCTATATGTGGTTGGGCGCCGGTCGGGTAGAGATGACCATGGTGGAGGCGGCGATTGTTGATCGATTCGGCAACGTCAATACCACCGCGGTGGGTCCATACCTGAAGCCTAAAGTTCGTCTACCAGGCTCGGGCGGTGGCACCGAACTCTCCAGCCTCGGTCGTGATTTGCTGCTGGTCAGTGCGAGCACTAATAAACGCAGTTATCCGGATCGCGTCGATTACATTACCAGCCCCGGTTATCTTGGCGGCTCCGGTGAGCGCGAGCGTCTGGGGTATAAAAAAGATACCGGTCCCAAGGTCCTGGTTAATCCCTTGGGCATTTTTAAGTTTGACGAAATCGGCGAGATGTATGCCGCCGAGTTGCATGCCGGTGTCAGTGCCGAGGAAGTTCAGGCCAGTTTTAGCTGGCCGATCAAAGTGCGGTCTGATTTCTCTGTGCTACCTGCGCCCACGCCTGTTGAACTTACAGTGATACGCGAAGAACTCGAACACGCTAAACAGCGCTATTACCTGATGCCGGAGGGCTAGGCGGTGACCAAAGCCCTTGATGGGGTGGTGGTGCTGGATTTTTCGCGCGTCCTCGCCGGTCCATATTGCACGATGGTACTGGCGGATCTCGGGGCCGACGTCATCAAGTTGGAGCGCGCCGGTGCCGGAGACGACCTGCGTCAATGGGGGCCGCCTTTCATGCCGGATGGCGAAAGCACCTACTTCCTTTCCGTCAACCGTAATAAACGTAGTATTGCGCTTGATCTGAAGACGTCGAGCGGCCGCGATCTCGCGCTGAGTCTGGTGCGCAAAAGCGATGTGGTGATTGAGAACTTTCGACCGGGCGTGATGGAGTCACTCGGGTTGGGCTACGAGCAGCTCAAGGCCATTAACCCGCGGCTGGTTTACGCTTCGATCACCGGTTATGGTGCTACCGGCCCGCTGGCCGACCGTCCAGGCTACGATGTCATCACCCAGGGCATGGGCGGCATGATGAGCATTACCGGCGAACCGGATGGTACGCCGATGCGGGTTGGTGTGGCCATTATCGACCTGGTGACAGGACTGTATTCGGCGATCGCGATACTCGGGGCGCTACAGTCACGCACTCGTTCTGGTGCAGGGCAGCGGGTTGACCTGTCGTTGCTGGAGAGTTCGCTTTCCATCATGCCTAATCTGACGGCGGGTTTTCTGATGTCAGGGGTAAAAGCGGATCGTCTTGGCAACGGCCATCCGAATGCCGTGCCGTATAAAGTTTTTGCGACCAACGATGGCAACGTAACGCTGGCAGTGGGAAACGACGGGCAATGGCAGCGATTGTGCAAGGCCGTCGGGCATCCGGAATTTGCTGCAGATTCACGTTATTCAGCGAATCATGCGCGTATCGCCCGGCGTGCCGAGGTCGAAGCCATGGTGAGTGATTGGTTTAGGCAAAAGTCTACTGATGAATGGATGAAAATTCTGTCCGACGTTGAGGTGCCGTGTGGGCCCATCAATACGGTCGATCGTATTCTCGCTGATCCCCAGGTGGCTGCGCTGGGCATACTCAAGACACTGACCCACCCGACCAGCGGCCTTCTGCAGATGGTCGGTGCGCCGTTTCACCTCTCAACTGATAGTACCGAGCCCTACCGGCCACCGCCATTGTTGGGCGAGCACACAGCCGCCATACTCAAGGAGTTTCTTGCGATCGGGGATGAAGAGTTCGTCGCGTTGCAGCAGGCGGGCGCGTTCGGCAAGAGTCATGGAGGCGAGGGCGCCAGCGGCGCTTGAAGCCGCGCTTGTTATTCACGCGTTACTGCGGAGGAAAATAATGATAATGAAATCGATGGTCGCCACTGTATTGCTGCTTACTGCGGCAATGGTCGCAGCACAAGAACAATATCCGAGTCGTCCTGTAACGATGATCGTGCCGTATCCTCCAGGGGGATTTGTCGATCTCTCTGCGCGTCCCTTTACCCCGGCGCTGGAAAAAGCATTGAAGCAGACCGTGACCGTCAGCAACCGCGGCGGCGCGGCGGGAGCCATCGGCATTGCTGCAACGGCAAACGCGAAGCCCGATGGCTATACCATCATGATGACAGCTTCGAGCATTTCGTCGATTCCAGAGGCCGACAAGCTGTTCGATCGCAAACCAGCCTATGCGATGGATCAACTGGCGCCGATCGCCCTGATCTGGACGGATCCCACCTACATGGTGGTGCAGTCTGAGAGCCCGATAAAGTCGGTCAAGGAATTTCTAACGATTGCGAAGCAACGCCAGGGGCAAATGACGTACTCGACATCGGGTATTTACGGTACGATTCATCTCCCGATCGAAATGCTGCTGCATGCGACTGACATTAAAATGCGGCACTTGCCAACCAATGGTGGCGGTCCTGCGATCACTGCTCTGCTCGGTGGCCACGTCGACATGACCGCGGGCGGTCCGGCTTCATTGAGCATGCACATCCGGTCAGGTAAGTTGCGCAGCCTTGCCGGGTGGGGTGGTAAACGCAGTGAAGTGCTGCCCGATGTGCCAACCTTGATGGAGCTCGGTTACAACATTGAGTATTACGTTTGGGTCGGTTTGTTTGCGCCTGCCGGCACACCAGAATCAGCGATGAAAGTGTTGCGCGAATCTACGCGCAAGGCGGTCGAAGACGCTGATTTCAAATCAGCGATGGGGAAGCTCAATACGCCGATATATTACCTTGACGCGCCGGAGTTTCAGAAATTCTGGGATCGTGATGCAAAACGCCTGGCCGATGTGATCAAGGTAATCGGACGTGTCGAAGAAAAGAAATAATCCCGTCACGCCGCTATTCCCAGGCCTTTCTCGAATGCCGTAGCGGCGTTGACTGTGACTGCATGTCACTCTCTACAAGGTGCGGCGCGAGGTTTTGTCTTTGCCTGCGGGAGTCGCGCCTTTAAGTTCGGGGTGTTTGGTCTTCCGGCCTGGCCATTGGCGTGGCTGCACAGCTGTGCAGTTCGCTAAGCAGCTTGTCGCGGTCAAAACCGTCACCCAGAAAAAGGGCCCGGCAGGTTCTCGGCTGATCCAGCCATGGCGCGGCTTGATCCAGTATGTTGCGGCTGCCGACACGATGGAAAACCACGCGCCGGCTTAATCCATGCACTGCAACCGTGCCTTTGGCACGAAACACGCTGTCGGGCAGGTTGCGCAGGAAGCGGTCGAACAAATCATGATCGAGTTCAACATCCTCGTTAAAAGAAGCGGAGACGATGCTACGGTGACTGACATGTTCGCGCAGTACCTTGTATTGCCTTTCAGTGGGCGGTTCATACGCCGCGATGTCGAGCAATACTTCTACCGGCAGGTCGCAGTTGATGGATGGGATGACACGTGCGTTTGCATTGATGCTGGCGAGACGCGCTTTAAGGCCGTCGACGTCTTCCGGTGCGATCAGATCAAGTTTGTTGGCAATCAGCAGATTGGCACAACGAATCTGTTCTGCGGCAGTTTCGTTGGAGGCCAGCCAGGTTTCGATGTTTGAGCTGTCGACCACGGTAATCACCGCGTCGAGCCGGTAGCTGGCTTCGAGCTCCGGCACGAGGACGGTTTGCGCGACTGCCAGTGGTTCAGCGAGTCCTGATGTCTCGACCACCACATAGTCGAATTCACGCCCGCTAGTGAGCAATTCGCGCGCCGCATTCAAGAGGTCGCCACGTATTGTGCAGCAGAGGCATCCGCCCGAGAGCTCGACCACGTCACCGGTCTGGCCGATCACCAGATCCTTGTCGATATTGACGTCACCGAAGTCGTTGATCATCACCGCGATGCGCAGACCGTGATCGGCGTTGAGCAAGTGATTAAGGAGTGTCGTTTTACCGCTGCCAAGAAAACCACTGAGTACTGTGACGGGACGTTTCATTGAACAGGTTCCACGGTTAAGGAAAGATGATTGTTGGTTTTTGGCTGTTTGGGTCAGATCGGTTGTTTTTGGTATTGCCCACATAATCCTCTCTGACAGCTGCTAAGTCCGCAACGAAAAACCATAGATGGCACATAGCCGTCGCGAAATCATGGCAGGCTTCGGCGAAGGTGTAATTCTAAATCATGGCCTGTGTTTTTTTAATGGAACTGCAGTGCGCTGTGTAAGCGCGCTTAGTGTGGCAGTGCAGTAACCTGCGCTGTATCGCGCTCCAGTTGTTCGCGGTCATCCGGACGGGTAATGGCGAGTATCTCGCGTAGACGTTTCTGCAACGGGCGCGTCGCTTAGCAAGGCCATCGCCCCGCCGACGCCACCGAAGTAAACCTTCCCCGCCGTTTTGGTATTGATTCGGCCGCTTAGATCCACCTCGATCGCCGAATTTTATCGACACTACTTTCCTGAAGACGCGGGACTAACCTTGAGGGAAGGCCGCGTCCCGCCGCCAACCGCTTACTCCGCCTTCACCCCCGCATTGCGTACCACTTTCGACCATTGTTCATTTTGCGCAGCGATGAATTTTTGCAATTGTGCGGGGCTGTTGGCGACCGCTTCCATGCCCTGTTGATCGAGCCGTTCTTTGACGTCCGGCAGTTTGACGATTTTTGCGGTGTCTGCGGCGATACGTGCGGCGATCTCCGCCGGTAACTTGGCCGGACCGACGAGACAGAACCATAGCTCCGCGTTATAGCCGGGCACACCCGCTTCGACGATGGTCGGCACTTCGGGCAGTACGGCTGCGCGCTGCGCGCTGGTCACGCCGAGGGCCCGTACGCGCCCGGCTTTGATGAAGGGCAGGGCGACCGAGGGCGTGTCAAACAACAGTGCAATCTGGCCGGAGAACATGTCGGGGTAGACCAGCGCCGTTCCCTTGTAGGGGATATGCACGATGTTGATACCGGTGAGCAGTTTGAGCAATTCGCCGGATAGATGAAACTGTGTGCCGATGCCTGATGACCCGTAGTTGAGCACGCCAGGTTTGGATTTTGCATAGGCGATCAGCTCTTTGACGCTGGTCGGCGGGAGCGCGGCGCCGATCAGTAGCACGGTCGGTGTTGATGACACCAGCGTAATTGCGGCGAAATCACGCGCCGGATCATAGGGCGGTTTCGCATACAGGTGCGGGCCGATGGCATGTGTGCTGGTGGTACCCATCAGGATCGTGTAGCCATCGGGTTGTGCGTCCAGCATCAGGCGCGAGCCCAGAGTGCCGCCGGCGCCCGGCCTGTTATCGACCACCACCTGCTGGCCGAGGCTTTCACCCAGCCTTTGCGCGAGCACGCGCGCCAGCAGATCGGTGGCACCGCCCGGCGGGAAAGGTACCACCATGCGGATCGGCCGCGCCGGATAGGCTGGTCCGGCGGCTTCGGCCTGAGGGCCATTGATGGCGGCGACGCAGAGCAGAGCCGCGGCAAAGTAACGTGATGTCGGGTGATTCATCAGCGATTCTCCTGGTTCGGTCTTCGGTTTCTACGATGAGCTTTGCCTTGCCGGGGTCAAGGCAGGCGGTTTTTTCCCTGTTGCCATAGCACGTCGCCGCCGCCTGATTCGGCATTGAGCACGCGTGCCACCACGAACAGCAGGTCAGACAGGCGATTTAGATATTGAATCATGATCGACGGTTGCGGTGTGGTGTTGTGCAATGCGACCAGGGCGCGCTCGGCGCGCCGGCAGACCGTGCGTGCGACATGCGCAACAGCGGCCGGGCGTCCGCCGCCGGGCAGGATGAAATCCTTGAGTGGTGGCAGGCTGGCGTTAAACGCATCAATCGCCTGATCAAGGCGTGCGCAATGGGCTTCACGCATGATGGTGTGGCCGGGCACGCTGAGTTCTCCACCGAGATCGAACAGGTCATGCTGCACGCCTTCGAGGCATGCGCGCAACGGGGCGGGCAGGGACTCGGTCAGCAGCAGGCCGATCACGCTGTTTAACTCATCGACCTCACCGAGCGTCTCGATACAGGGGGCCGACTTCGGCAGACGGCTGCCGTCGGCGAGCCCGGTGGTGCCGTCATCGCCAGTGCGGGTGACTATTTTGGTAAGACGATTTGCCATGATTTCCAGAGGTTGAGGTTTGGTTAGGGTTTAGCCAAGGTCTATCGATGACCGCGACGGCGAGCGTCAGCGGTCGGTGGTTGATTCAGTGTTGAGTCTCGTGCACAGGGTATCGAGAGCCAGACGATCGGTGGCAAAAATATTCTCCGCGCCGATGTGTCCGGTGAGCCCTGTCTGCGTCATGACTGACATGACCTGGCGCTTGATGCCGCTCAAGCCGAGGGTGATGCCGCCTGCCTTGAGGCGCGTGCTCAGGTTACCCAGCACCTCGATACCCGAGGCGTCAATCTCATTGATGCCGCCGCCCGCCACCAGGATATAGCGCAGTTCCGGATGGTCGCGCGCCAGTGTGATAACGGCATCTTCAAAGTAGGAGGCATTGACAAAAAACAGCGAACGGTCAAAACGCAGCACACGCATCTTGGGGTGGGGGGCGTCGAGTTGGAAATAAGCGGCGTCACGCAAGGTGCCGTCGGCATGCATGCCCACCACCACCGCACGTGGCCGCATCATGCGATAGAGCAGGAGCGCCACCGACAATGCGATGCCGCACAGGATGCCGGTTTGGATGCCCGGCGCAAAGGCGATTGTGGCGACAAAAGTGACTACCGCGGCGACACCATCATCACGGCGCGCACGCCAGGCTTTGACGATGCTGCCGAAATCAATCAGATTGGCCAGCGCCGTGATGATGATCGCCGCCAGCACTGGTTTGGGTAGATGGTGCAGCAAGGGCGTGAAGAACAGCAGCGCGAGCAGCACGAAGAGCGCCGAGAATATCGAGGACAGGCCGGTTTGGGCCTGCACCGACAGATTGAGTGCGGAGCGTGAAAACGAACCGCTGACCGGGATGGTCTGGCTGAACGCGCCGGCAATTTTGGCCAGCCCTTGGCCAATCAGTTCCTGATTTTCATCCCACGGCTTGCGCGTTTTGATGGCGATGATTTTGCAGCTCGACATGGCTTCCATGAAACTGATCAGCGCAATGATGAAGCCGGCCGGCAAAAGTTTGATGGCGGTGTCCCAGTCGATGTGCGGCACCGCAAAGGCCGGCAGCCCCTGCGGAATATCGCCGACCACGACTCCCCCCATTTGTTCAAAGCCTGCCAGCTCGCTGGTCACGGTCAGCAGAACCACCGTGATTAATACGCCGGGCAGACGCGGGGCCTGCTTCTTGAAAGTGAACAACAGGGTGAGGGCCGCCGCGCCGAACAGTAGTGATGCGGGGTGCAGGGTGTCGAGGCGCAGCATCACCTGCCAGATATCGAGCATGAAATGCGAGGTTTGCGTGAGTGGCAGGCCGAGCAGGGCGGGCAGCTGTGAGAGGCCGATGATGATGGCGGCTGCGTTGATAAAACCCATTAACACCGGATACGAGAGGAAGTTGAGGATGGCGCCCATGCGTAACAGACCGAAGGTGAGCTGGAACACACCGGCGATCAGGGCGAGCAGGATGGCGTAGCTGATGTACTGCTCACCGCCCTGAGTGCCGAGTTGGGCAATGCTGGCCGCCGTCAGCAGCGCGGTGAGGGCCACCGGCCCGGTTGATAGGAGGGCGGATGAGCCGAACAAGCTGCCGATAATGGTCGGCAGCAAGGCCGCATACAGTCCGTAATAAGCGGGCACGCCGGCGAGTTGGGCGTAGGCCAGCGCCTGCGGAATCACCAGCAGCGACACCGTCAGACCGGCGATGAGGTCGGCTTTCATGGCCCCGGGTTGCAGCGGGAACCAGTTGAGAAAGGGCAGCAGGCGGCGCAATGCAGTCATAGGAGAATCGAAAGGCTTTGCCCGGAATTACTGCCGGCACTCGGGGTCTTGCAAAATCCGCAATGAGACTGGCTAAAGTGCCAAGTCTAAAGTGGCGGGTGGAGCGCTGATTATCTGGTAAGCGCAGGCGCGGCGCAATCACGCTCCGGCAGCCCGGAAAATTTCCGGTATAATCTCGCGAGTTTTTTTGGCACCTTTATGAATTTCCAGCGGAAAGACAAGGAAATGAACATGCGAATCCTGGTGAACGCAGTGGTGACTGCGGCAGCGTTGGCGATGGGCGCTTCGGCATATGCCGCAGGTGATGCCGCCGCCGGCAAACAAAAAACGGTCATGTGCGAAGGCTGTCACGGCATTGCTGGCTACCGTACTGCCTTCCCATCGGTCTACAGTGTGCCCAAAATCGGCGGCCAGCATGCAGGCTATATCGTCAAAGCGCTGCAGGGTTACAAGTCGGGCGAGCGCAGCCATCCGACGATGCGCGCGATTGCCGCTGGTCTGAGTGATCAGGATATGGCTGACCTCGCCGCGTATTATTCGGCCGATACCGCCAAGACCGCAGCCAAATAGGATGACGATGATGATCAAGACGATATTGTTTGTGGTGGCGTTTGCGTTCAGCGCGGTGGCAATTGCGGGCGATGCAGCCGCGGGCAAGGAAAAAGCCAAGGTCTGTGCCGCCTGTCACGGTGAGGGCGGTGTCGGTATCAGTGCAATGCAGGATTTCCCCAAGCTTGCCGGTCAGAATGCTGATTACATCATGCGTGCGCTGAAGGATTACCAGCAGGGTGCCCGTAAAAATGCGGTGATGGCCGACCAGGCCAAAAACCTCAAGCCGGCGGATATCGCGGATCTGGCGGCCTGGTTCTCCAGCCAGCAGGCGTTGGCGGTCAAGAAGTAAGCCACGCGCTGCCTTTGGCAGACCCCAAAAGCCGGACGATGCGTCCGGCTTTTTTATTGCTTACGCCGGCGCTTTGGTTTTGCCGCGAAACTCGCAGAGATCATTAATCAGGCAGGATGGACATTCGGGCTTCCTCGCCTTGCAGACGTAACGTCCATGCAGGATCAGCCAATGATGGGCGTGCAGCTTGAAGTCATCGGCGACCACTTTGATGAGTTTTTCCTCGACCGCGACGACATCCTTGCCGGGGGCGATGCCGGTGCGGTTTGAGATGCGGAAAATATGGGTGTCAACGGCAATCGTCGGATGGCCAAAAGCAATATTCAATACGACGTTGGCGGTTTTGCGGCCGACGCCTGGCAGGGCTTCGAGAGCCTCAGCGGTTTGCGGCACTTCGCCGGCGTGCAAATCCATCAGCATTTTGCAAGTCGCAATAATGTTTTTGGCTTTGGTGCGGTAGAGCCCGATGCGTTTGATGTAGTGTTCGAGGCCGGCTACGCCGAGCGCGTGTATCGATTGCGGCGTGCAGGCGTCGCGATAGAGTTCGCGTGTTGCCAGATTGACACTTTTGTCGGTCGCCTGCGCCGACAGGATGACGGCGATCAGCAGTTCGAAAGACGAGCGATATTCAAGCTCGCCCTTGGGCTGTGGGTTCGCCGTGCTGAAGCGTTGGAAAATTTCCCTGCGTTTGGCCGGATTCATGTTTGCTTTCCTCCTCTGGCCGCTTAATCGGCGTTTTGCTTCTGCGCAATGCGACTGCGCGCCCGCTCGATGGCACGTTGGACGGCGGCTTGTTTGCGTGCGGCGGCGGCTTTCTGTGCGGCGCTGGCTTCAGCAATCGCCCGCTGCTGCGCGAGGCGTGCGGCGCGCGCTTCAAAATGTTTTTTTGCCGCCTGTGCGGCGCTGCGTCGCGCGTCTTCGTCTGAGGGTGTGGCCGGTGTCATCACAATGCAATCGACCGGGCAGGGCGGCACGCATAGTTCGCAACCGGTGCAGTCGGTGGCAATCACCGTGTGCATAAGTTTCGGCGCGCCGACGATGGCATCCACCGGACAGGCTTTGATGCATAGTGCGCAGCCGATGCAGCGACTCTCATCGATGAGAGCGACCGCCGGTGGTTTGAGTGGGCCGAAGCGCGGATCGACTGGCGCATACGGCACACCGAGCAGCGCGGCCAGTGCGCGTGCGCCGTCCTGACCACCGGGCGGGCACTGGTTGGCGCCTGCCGTGCCGTCCGCCATTGCTTCTGCATACGGCAGACAGGCGGCAAAGCCGCACTTCCGGCATTGCGTTTGCGGCAGCAGTGCGTCGAGTTGTTGGATGAGATCGGGGGCTGGCATGTGCAAGGTGGTGGCGAGAAGTTCGAAGTTTAGCAGTGCGGTGCGGCGGCACGCCGGTTTGACCGGCGCGGGTGCGCGTGATAGAAACCCCGCTTCCTGTCGTGGGTGTGGAGGTTGGTGATGGATGTCCGGCTCGAACCGTTAACGCGCGTTGCTGCGGTGATCCTGTTGGTACTGGGTTGTCTGCTGGTGCTCCAGCCATTTGTCACCGCATTGTTGTGTGCAGCGATTGTTTGTTTTTCGACCTGGCCGATTTACGAGTGGCTGTTGTTGCGCGTCGGTGGGCGTCCTTCACTCGCGGCGCTCGTCATGACACTGCTGCTTTTGTTGGTGTTTGTATTGCCGGTGGCATTTCTGGCGCTCACGCTGGCCGATACTGCAACCCCCGCGGTGGAATGGATGCGGGACACCTTTGCACGTGGTTTGCCGCCGCCGCCGGACGGCATCAAGGACCTGCCGTTTGTCGGCGAATATCTCGATGGCGCGTGGCGCGAATTGGCTGCAAATCGTACGAAATTTGCCGAAGCGATGAAACGCATCGCAGGGCCGGCACAACAGGGTTTGTTCAAAGCCGGTTTGTTGCTCGGAGAGGGCGTCATCCAATTGAGCTTCGCAGTATTCATCGGATTTTTTCTTTATCGCGACGGCGAGGCATTGGTCGCCGCTACGCGTGAAGCGATGCAAAGGTTGGCCGGCAAACTGGCGCCCGGCTTGCTGGAGACGGTGGGCGGCACCGTGCAGGGGGTGGTCTATGGCTTGGTGGGTACCGCCATTGCGCAGGGTATTGTTTCACTCATTGGTTTTGCCATCGCCGGAGTACCCGGTGCGTTGCTGCTCGGCTTCCTGACTTTCATGCTGTCGATGGTGCCGATCGGGCCGCCGTTGATCTGGGGCGGGGCTGCCGCCTGGCTATTCGCACAGGATCAGACCGGCTGGGCCATTTTCATGGCGATCTACGGTTTTGTTGTCATTAGCGGTATCGATAACGTGATCAAGCCCCTGTTGATCAGTCGCGGTAGCAGTCTGCCGTTCGTGCTGGTCTTTCTGGGTGTGATGGGCGGCGTTTACGCGTTCGGCTTCGTGGGCATTTTCCTCGGGCCGACACTGTTGGCGGTTGGTTTGTCCTTGCTGCAGCAGTGGCTCAAGCAGCGCGTCGTGGCCAACGCCTAGACTTCGGCGCGGCAGTAGAGGTTCAGCGCCCGGGCAGGCGCTGCCAGCGGTTGTTGAGCAGCCCTTCGATGGGCTGGAAGTTCGTCTTGTAGGCCATTTTGCGGCTTTGTTTTATCCAGTAACCGAGATACAGATAGGGCAAGCCCAGAACCCGGCAGCGTTCGATTTGCCAGAGGACGTTGTAGGTGCCGTAACTGGCGCCGGGGATATCCGGATCGAAGAAGGTATAGACCGACGACAGGCCGTCCTGCAGCTCGTCAATGATGCTGATCATGCGCAGTTCGCCTGCTTCGCGAAACTCGACGAGGCGAGAATGGACGTTGCTTTGCAACAGGAAATGCCGGTACTGCTCGCGACTGTCCTGATCCATGCCGCCGCCGGCGTGGCGCGCCGCCTGATAACGCAGATACAGCTCGTAATGTTCGACGCTGTATTGGAGGTCGAAGATTTCGGCAGTCAAAGCCGCATGTTTTTTCTGCATCCGCTGCTGGGTGCGGCTGGCGGCAAATTCTGCGGTCACAATGCGCACCGGCACGCAGGCGTGGCAGTGATCGCAATACGGACGGTAGGTAAAGGCGCCGCTGCGGCGGAAGCCGGCTTGCACGAGCTCGCTGTAAACCGGGTTGTCGATCAGGTGGCTGGGGGTTGCAACCTGCGAACGCGCCATGCGCTCGGGTAGATAGCTGCACGGATACGGTGCCGTCGCGTAAAACTGCAGCACCGACATGAATTTGTCGTTAAGCGAGGTCATGGTCGAGCGCCCAGGTACCTGAAATTGGAGGATAGTTTACCAATTCGCCGAGTTTTCGCATAAAGGCCGCACGCGGAATTTCGCGCCCGCCCATGCGTCCCAGATGTGCGGTGTGCATCTGGCAGTCGATCATGCCGAAGCCCCAGCGTTCGAGCTGGCGCACCAGATGCACCAAGGCAATCTTTGAGGCGTCGGTGACGCGTGTAAACATCGATTCGCCGTAAAACATCCGGCCGATCGCCACACCGTAGAGTCCGCCGGCCAGTTCGCCGTCGATCCAGGTTTCGATGGAGTGCGCAATGCCGCGCTGGTGCAGCGCGTGATAGGCCTCAATCATGGGCGGGCTGATCCAGGTGCCGTTTTGATGGTTGCGCGGTTCGGCGCAGGCTTGCATCACCGTGCGAAAGGCGCTGTCGGCACGCACTTCGTAGACACGGTTGCGCAAAACCTTCGCCAGCGAACGTGCGACGCGCAGTTCGGCCGGTAGCAGCACCATGCGCGGATCGGGGCTCCACCACAGCACCGGCTGGTCTGCATTAAACCAGGGGAAGATGCCCTGCTGGTAGGCTTCGAGCAGGCGCTCGGCGCTTAATTCATCACCCGCGGCAAGCAGGCCGTTGGGTTCGGCAAGCGCCGTCTCGACAGGCGGAAAAGGTTCGGCGGGACGTAACCAGTGGATCATGGTGCGCCATTGTACGGTCGTTATGACCGCAGGTGGCGCGCGGTTACGGTGGCTGCACTAGGCGGGGTGATCGCTGTGACGCAGGCGCACCGCGTCGAGGATGACGATCTGCCGTCCGTTAACAGCGATGGCGCCAGCGCTGATCAGTTCGTGCAGGGTGCGTGAAAAATATTCCGGGGTGACCGAAAGGCGTGACGCAATGATGCTCTTTTTCGCCGATAGCAAGACAGTGAGTGGTCCGGCCGGACCCGTGGCGGCATTCGCCAGCAGATAATTCACGATGCGTTCGCGGCCCGATTGTAATGACACTGATTCGAGATCGATGGCAAGATTGCGCGACTGACGTGCACCGATATTGGCGAGAGCGAGGGCCAGCGAAACGTCGCGTGCGGCGCGGTCGAGCAGTGTTTCGCGCGTCAGCAGTACGACGGTGCTGTCGACCAAGGCTTCAGCGCTGGCGAACGTGTCGAGGCCGAGCAGCGTGGCGGACAGGCCGAGGATATCGCCCGCTTCGGCGAGGCGAATAACCTTGTGGCCGGCTTCTGCGCTGCCGACGCTCAACATGATGCGACCGGAGGCCACCACATACAGCCCGGCGCAATGCGCCTCTGCGCCGAACAGGCTTTCACCCCGTATCAGATCAAGGCGGATTGCCCCTGTTGCGAGGCGCGTCATCACGGCCTGAGGCAATGCCTGCAACGCTGGCACGCCGCGCAATGCGGAGACTATCTCAAGATCGTGAACGGCCATTTTTGGCCGGACACTCATTGCCGGGCTGGACTCGCGTATGGCCAGCCGGTCGTCGCGCATATTCATGGCGTTTGTCCGGATTTTATGTTGGTGGCTAGTAGACCGTTATTTGCTGCTGCGGCCGTTGATATGGATCAAAGTGTTCGGTGGTTGCCTGTTGATGCAGGTCAGAACCCGCGCTTCATGCGGCGCCACCGGCGACCAGCCCCGGGATGCGTCCGGTGAGCAGGTAATCCATTAGCTCGGCGACCGGACGGATCGCGCTGCCAAACGGCAGCCCTTCGCTGCCGCGAAAAAACAGACCCTTGCCGACATCGCCCTTGAGTGCATAAGTTAACCGCGTATCAATACAAAACTGACCCGATGTGGCATGGCCATCGCGCAGCCCGCAAATGGTCAGGCAGTTCAGGCCCGGCACGCAGCGCCGCTGGTCGGCCCGTGCATGTGATTGCAGGGCTTTTTCGCGACGCAGATAGTTTTTCAGCCAGGGTGTGAGCACGGCGCGTGCAGGTAACCCTGCCACGCTCATGAATTCAACGATGTCTTCGCGTTGTGCGCTGGCCAATACCTTTTTGAAATTGAGGTGCGCATCGCCTTCCTCGGTGACGGCAAATGGCGTGCCGATTTGCACGGCGGCCGCCCCGAGGGCGAGCAGTGTGTCGAGCGCAGCATGCGTGTTGACGCCGCCCGCGGCGATCAATGGAATGCGTTCACGCTCGAGTCCGAGTTCGCGCATGAGGTCAAAAATGCCGCTCAGCACCGGTTCGAAGTCGTAGCGTGGGTCGTTGATTTCGTCTGGACGGGTGGCGCCGAGATGGCCGCCGGCATAACGCGGGTGTTCGATGACGATGGCGTCCGGCAGGCGGTTTTTGCGCAGCCATTTTTTGATGACGATCGCGGTGCCGCGGACATCCGACAATATCGGGATCAACGCGACGGAGGGGAAATCACGTGTCATATCGGGCAGGTCGAGCGGCAGGCCGGCGCCCATGACAATGGCGTCGGCGCCGCTCTCACAGCACTGGCGCACGTAATCGGCGTGTGCGGCGACCGCTTTCATCACGTTGACGGCGATTGCACCGTGGCCGCCGGCGAGCTTTTTGGCGGCCTGAATTTCGCGGTCGAGTGCGATCAGGTTGACCGCGTTGAGGGCGTCGCGGTCGGTTGAGCCGGCGGTGCGCTCGAGCAGGTCTGGGTGATGGTGGCGCAGATCGACGCTGGAAATCGTACCGAGCGCACCCAGCGCGGCGACGTTGCCGGCAAGGCGGTGGGCAGAAATGCCGATCCCCATGCCGCCCTGTACTACCGGCAACAACGCGGTACCGCGCAGCGTCCAGCGTCGCGCGGCGGTGTCAGGGCTATGGGTGAGGTTGGCGGTTGGCATGGTTTGAGCGACCTCATTGTCGGTGCGTGCGTCGTGCCCGACCTTGATGCCGGTCAAATTGCGCCGGAATAGCCCGATGAGAGTCTCAGCCGTAGGCGATGCAGTTTTCGCACACGGTGCCGCGCACGTCCTTGCGCAGATGGGCGGCGCGCAGGCTGACGAAGTCCGTGGAGTTCCATGCCTCCATGAACGAGAGCTTGTTCAAGTCGCCCATGGTCCAGTTTGCGGTGGCATCGAAACAGCAGGCGGAGAGTTTGCCTTCGGCGGTGACATGGCCTTCGGTGAAGGCCGACCAGCACGGCAGCGGTTCGCGCAAGGCGCCGATGCGGCCCTGATTGCCGGCGGTAGGCCGGTAGCCGAGTTCGCTCTCACGCTGCGTGGCAAACGCGCCCATGGAATACAGCGGCAGCCAATAGTGCTGGTCGACATAGGGCAGCACTTTGTCCTGCAGCAATGCTTCCATCTTGGACTGTTGCTCACCGTCGTAGCGAATGGAAGAGGCGTAGAGGCCGGTTTTGTAATTTTTTTCGCGACGCAGTTCCCATGCGGTGCGGATGTTGGTGAGGGCATGGCGGAACAGGCGTCCCGCGACGCCCATGATTTTTTCAAACTGCTCTTCGTCGGCCGCATTGACCGACCACTTCAGCGAATCCAGTCCGGCGGCCATGCATTCGTCGAGCGCCTCCGGAAACGCCATTGAAGCGTTGGAGGTGAGAAAGACATAGGGCATTTCCAGTTCGCTTTTCAGATAGCGGATACAGTCGACCAGGAGGCGCGGATTCATAAAGGATTCGCCCAGATAGAAAACTCCGATTTCCTCGACACCGGCCTCGCGCATCTCACGCGTGACGCGCTTGAAGAGGCCGAAATCCATATCCCATTTCGGTTGTACCTCGCGCGTGCGCAGCGCGCAAAAACCGCAGCGGTAATTGCAGCGCGGAGATATTTCGATCTTCACGCTCTTGGGAGCGGGCAACGCGGCATGCTGGTATTGCGCCGGAATCTGCGTCACGTTATCGATGCGGTCGGTGATCTTGAGCATGGTTTTGGGTTTCTTTGGTGGATGGCTAAAACGGCCCTAGGTTATGTTGAAGACGCGGGTGAATTGTTGATATGGATCAACCTATGCGGTTGCCGCAGGAGTCCTGGTGTGCCCCTGTTGGTAAGAATGGAAAACTTGATCTGCATCAAATCGACTCCACAGCAGAGGCATAAGATTGAATCAAGCGTTTGTGTTCAGGCTGCCGCTCCGGCAGCGGGAAAAGCATGAAATGAGTGGTGTTGTCAGGCTCTATTCACACAAGGAGTAACGATTATGTTCAAACATGTTTTGATTCCCACCGACGGTTCCCCGGTCGCCGCCAAAGCCGTGAAGGCCGGGCTTGAGTTGGCCAAGGAGATCAATGCCGCGGTCACGGCTTACTATGGGCTTGATCCGATGCCCGCGCCGTATTACGGCGACGGTTATACGGTCGACGCCCGCGCGATTGCCGATATCGAGCGCAGTGCGCGTGCCGCAGGCGAGGCTGTTTTGGAGAAGATCGCGCAACAGGCAAAGGCCGCCGGTGTGCCGTTCAAGACCTTGATGAACAAACCGGCAACGCCCTACGACGGCATCATCGCCGCCGCGAAGAAATGCAAATGCGATGTGATCTTCATGTCCTCGCACGGCAGGCGCGGTATTGCCAGCCTGGTGTTGGGCAGCGTGACCAATAAAGTGCTCTCGCACTCCAAAATTCCGGTGCTGGTGTATCGCTGATGCAGGCCGTCGTTTCGGTAACGGGCGGCCTGTGAGTCCGCCTCATAACAAACACAAGAAAGGGTCGTCATGAAAATTTTGCTTGCAGTGGATGGTTCTGCGCACTCCCTGAATACTGCGCGCTATATGATCGAACATGCCGGTCTTTACCGTGAAAAGCCTGCATGCGAACTGGTGTTTGTTCACGCGCCGCTGCCGCATTTGCCACGCATGGGGCTGGTGGTCAGCAATGAACAGATCCAGCGTTATTACGATGAGGAAGGCAAGCAGGCTCTTGGCGGTGCCAAGGGTTTGCTCGATGCCGCAGGCATCCCTTATAGCGAACACGTGCTGGTCGGGCCTGTCGCCGAGACGCTGGTTCAGCACGCCAACGCTGCGCGCTGCGACCTGATCGTGCTGGCAACACGCGGCATGGGGGCGACGGCAAACATGTTGCTGGGTTCCGTTGCAACACGGGTGTTGCAACTGTCCGCGGTGCCGGTGATGGTGGTCAAGTAGCCGGCACGGAGGCCTCGGGGTCGGCGATGGCCAGCGTGACGCAGCGCACGTCGTCGCCGGCGATATGCGCCGGCACAAAGCCGAGGCCGCTACACAGCTTTTGCATGCCGGCGTTGTTGGCGATGACGTAGCCGATCATTGTGCTGAGGCCCCGCGCCTGCGCGACCTCGATCAGGCGCCGCATTAACAGTCGCCCCAGGCCGCGGCGTTGCCAGGTGTCCTCGACAACGATGGCAAATTCACAACTGCGGCCGTCCGGGTTGGTGATGTAACGGGCGACTCCAACTTCTGTTTCGGCACCGTTTTCTTCGCGACGCACGGCAACAAACGCCATCTCGCGGTCATAATCGATTTGCGTAAAGCGCACCAGCATGGAGGGTGTCAGTTCGCGCACCGCGCCCATAAAACGAAAATAGCGGCTCTCTGGCGATAGACGGCGTACGAACGCCTGTTCCATGTCGGCATCTTCCGGGCGGATGGGTCTGACGGTCAGGCATTCGCCGCCGCGCAGCGTGCAGTCGCCGGCGAGTTCCGACGGGTAGGGATGGATCGCCAGATGCGCATAGTGAGGCAGCCGCGGGTTGCGCGCTGAAATCACGATACGTGCATCGACCGCGATCACGCCACTCTCATCGACTATTAGCGGGTTGACATCAAGTTCATCGATCCAGGGCAGTTCGCAGGCCATTTCCGAGATACGCAATAGGGTCGACTCAAGGGCAGCCATGTTGATGGCCCGCAGGTTGCGGAAAGGGCCCAGCATGCGCGAAACACGGGTGCGCGCGATCATGGCGGCGGCCAGCGGCTGGTTGAGGGGGGGCAGGTCGAGTGCCCGGTCGCGCAATACTTCTGCTGCAGTGCCGCCGGCGGCGAAGACGATGGTCGGCCCGAACACCGGGTCGCGTACGATGCCCAGCATCAGTTCGCGTGACTGGCTGGAAGACAACATTTTTTCGACGACCACGCCGGAGAGGCGTGCAGCGGGGCGCAGGCGTCGCGCGTTGTCAGTGACCTCATCAAACGCCTTGCTGACGGCTGCAGCATCGGCCAGGTTGAGGCGTATGCCGTCGATATCACTTTTGTGGCTGATATCGGGCGAATCAATTTTTACAGCCACCGGATAACCGAGTTCGGTGGCGCGCAGTACGGCTTGCCCGCGATCCGACGCTGGCAACGCGCGTCCGACCGGAATGCGGAACGCGCTCAACACGGCCTTGGATTCGGTTTGCGTCAGCGTGCCGCGGCCGGCAGCCAGGGCCGCGGCGATGATGGCTTTTGCCGTATCGATATCCGGCGCGGTTTGCTGTTCACGCGGCGCAGGGGTATGCAGCAGGGTCTGCTGGTTCATGTAAAACGATGAGACGTGGGCAAACATATCCACCGCCGGTTCGGGCGTGCGCAGCACCGGTATATGCGCCGCGGCGAATACACTGCGTGCCGCCGCCACCGATTGTTCGCCCATCCAGCAGGCGATCAGCGGTTTGCGCGAATCCTGTGCGGCCTTGACCACGGCGTGCGCGGTGGCGATCGCATCGGTCATTGCCTGTGGCGTCAAGATCACCAGTGTGCCGTCGACGGCGGGGTCGGCCACACAAGCCTGCACGGCGGCACCGTAGCGTTTAGCGTCGGCGTCACCAATCAAATCGAGCGGATTGCCGTGTGACCAGGTAGGTGGCAACGCATCCTGCAACGCATCGATGGTCGAGGATGCCAGGCTCGCCAGCGGCAGCCCCAATTCGGTGGCACGGTCGGCGGCCATCACACCGGGGCCGCCGCCGTTGGTAATGATCGCCAGGCGATTACCCTGCGGACGGATGCGCGACGACAAGGCTTGCGCCGCCGCCACCAGTTGACCGACGGTTTTGACGCGGACCACGCCGGTCCGGCGCACTACCGCTTCAAACACGTCATCGCCGCCGACCATGGCCCCCGTGTGCGACTGGATGGCGCGCGAGCCGGCCGGATAACGGCCGACTTTCATCAGGATCACCGGCTTGATGCGTGCTGCAGCCCGCAGCGCGCTGACAAAGCGTCGCGCGTCACGCACGCCTTCAATATAGAGCAGGATGTGCGCGGTGGCCGGATCGTTGACGAGGTAGTCGATGAGCTCGCCAAAATCAACGTCGGCCGAAGCGCCGAGCGAAACGATGCTGGAAAAGCCGACGTCATTGGGGATGGCCCAGTCAAGCAGTGCCGTGCAGACCGCGCCTGATTGGGAGATCAGGCCAAGCGAGCCGGCGCGTGCGCTGCCGCGTGCGAAGGTTGCATTGAGGCCGCTCGAGGGTCGCATGATGCCGAGGCAGTTCGGGCCGAGCAGGCGTACCTTGTAACGGCGCGCATTCTCGAGCATGGCTTTTTCGAGTGCTGCGCCGGTCGCGCCAGTTTCACCGAATCCCGCGCTGATGACGACCGCCGCTTTGATATTGGCAAGGCCGCATTGCGCAACGAGATCGGGCGTGGACGCGGCATTCGTCGCAATGATGGCGAGATCGATGCCCGCGGGCAGATCACCAATGGTGGCATGGCAGCGCACACCCTGGACAAACCGATGCTGTGGATTGACGGCATAGAGCTCGCCGCAAAACTTGGTATCCAGCATATTGCGCATCAGCACTGCGCCGATGCTGTCAGCCCGTTCGCTGGCGCCGATAATGACCACCGACGCCGGTTCGAACAGCGGTGCCAGGTAATGGCGGGTAGCGGTGGTGTCCATGCGAGGAACCGGACGCGCGCCGACTGGTCTTAAGGTCGGCCGGCGCCGTGCTCAGCGTGCCATGGGGGCGGTGGCCACCGAGCATTGGCTTACCATCGCGCGCAGTCGTCCGGCGTCGAGGATTTCGACGCTTTTGTTTTGCACGGCAATGATGCCCTCGGTCTGAAAGTGTGAGAGGGCGCGGCTGATGGTTTCGAGCTTGAGACCGAGGTAGCTGCCGATTTCATTGCGCGTCATGCGCAGCAAAAAACTCTTCGACGAGTAACCGCGGGCAGCAAAGCGCTGCGACAGATTGAGCAGGAACGCCGCCAGGCGTTCTTCAGCACGCATGCTGCCAAGCAACAGCATGACCCCGTAATCCCGCGCGATCTCGCGACTCATAATGCGGTGAAAGTGCTGCTGCAGTGTGGGGATGTGGCGGCTCAAGGTCTCAAGATCGTTGAAGGGGATTTCGCAGACTTCGCTGTCTTCCAGCGATACCGCGTCGCACATGTGTTTGCCGCTGCCGATGCCGTCCATGCCGAGCATTTCACCGGCCATATGGAAGCCTGCGACCTGCTCACGGCCGTCGTCGTGCATCACGCAACTCTTGAAGAAGCCGGTGCGCACAGCGTAGAGCGATTGCAGGGCGCCCCCTGCGCGATACAGGTAGTCGCCGCGTTTGAGGGGGCGTTTGCGGTTGACGATTTCGTCGAGCCGATGCATTTCATCCGGCGCCAGACCCGCGGGGAGGCAAAGCTCCTGAAGGCTGCAGTCTGAACAGGCGGCGCGTAAGTGATGCGAACTGATTGGAATGACAGTGCTCATTTTTTGAATTTTTCCAGTTTCTACGCAGTGGCGTAATGATAAGTCGAGCCGGGGTAGTCTGCTGTGCAATTCGGGCAATGGTTGATCTATGTCAAAACCGCCATTTCCAAGCGAGCCATACTAACTCCTCAAGAATTTAATAACAATCAAGATATCGTGACTACGCCAAACACTGTGATTCCGACCCTTGAAGTCGATCTTGACCTAATCCGCCGGTTTGACGGCCGCGGGCCGCGCTACACCTCCTACCCGACGGCAGACCGTTTCGTCGAGTCTTATAACGCCGAAGCCTATCAGTCATGGATGGCGCGTCGAAATGTCGGTGGCATCGTCCGCCCACTGGCTCTCTACCTGCATTTACCGTTTTGCAGCACGCTGTGTTTTTATTGCGGCTGCAACAAGATCGTGACGCGCGATCGTAGCAAGGGTACGGTGTATCTAAATTACCTGAAGGAAGAAATCGCCCTGCAGACGCCGCTACTGGGTGGCGACACCAAGGTGCGGCAAATGCACTGGGGTGGTGGCACGCCGAATTTCTTTTTGATCGACGAGGTCAACGATCTGATGGCGAGCCTGCGCGATCATGTGGAGTTTGACCCGTCGGGTGAATATTCCATTGAGATCGATCCGCGTTCCGCCGATGCCGAGTATGTTGCCGGACTGGGCAAGCTCGGTTTTAACCGCATGAGCATCGGTGTGCAGGATTTTGATCCGGATGTACAGCGCGCCGTGCATCGTATACAGAGCGAGGAAGAAACCCTCGAAGTCATGCAGGCGGCACGCGAACATGGCTTTACCGGCATCAACGTTGACTTGATCTACGGCCTGCCCAAGCAGACGCTGGTCAGTTTCGAGCGCACGATCGAACGCGTGATCAGCGCCGCGCCGGATCGTATTGCGGTTTATAACTATGCGCACATTCCGTCGCTCTTCAAGCCGCAGCAGCGTATCAACGAGGCTGATCTGCCGTCGCCCGATACGCGCCTGAAATTGTTGATGCTGGCGATCCAGCGTCTGACCGGCGCTGGTTACCAGTACATCGGCATGGATCACTTTGCGAAGAGCGAAGACGGTCTTGCGGTGGCGCAGCGCAAGGGACTATTGCACCGTAATTTCCAGGGGTATTCGACGCATGCCGACTGTGATTTGCTGGCACTCGGCGTATCGGCGATCGGCAATATCGGTCCGACCTACAGTCAGAATCATCGCGGGTTGGAGGACTACTATCACACTCTCGATCGCGGTGAACTACCGGTGATGCGGGGACTTGAGCTGTCTGCGGACGACTTGCTGCGGCGCGCGGTCATTGGTGCGCTGATGTGCCACTTCGCGCTCGACAAGGGATCGCTGTCGATTGCCTATCTGATCGATTTCGACCAATACTTTGCGCCCGAGTTGGAGGAGCTGCGCGAAATGGAAGCGCTCGGCATGCTCGAAATGAACACGCAGGAGATACGCGTCACCGCCAAAGGGCGCCTGCTCGTGCGCAATGTCTGCATGGTTTTTGACCGTTATTTGCGCCAGGATCAGGAGCGCCGCCGTTACTCGCGGGTGATTTAGCCGGCATTTTGCCGCTTTTAGTGGCGCTGTTCTGCCGAACGCCTTGCGGTCGTTTTGTCACGGGGTTGTAACGCCCGCTGCAGCCTGCTTTGCGCTGACCGTGCCGACATCGAAAATGCTACACTCCGCAGCCTCCAAAAAGCCACTCTGCGGGATCTAAGATGAACGGTAAAAAGCACGTCAAGTTCAACGGACGGATGGTGGTCGTCGGTTTTGGATCGGTCGGCCAGGGCACATTGCCATTGTTGCTGCGGCATATCGACATGCCCCTGGAGCGTCTCTCCATCCTTACCGGAGACACCCGCGGCATCGAAGAGGCCAAACATTTCGGCATCCAGTTCAACGTCAAGCCGCTGACGCGCGAGAACTATAAGTCGGTGCTCGACCCGCTGCTCGCACGTGGCGACTTTCTGCTCAACCTGTCGGTCGAGGTGTCGAGCGTCGACCTCATTGAATATTGCTGCAAACGCGGCGTGATGTATCTAGACACCTGCATCGAGCCTTGGCTGGGCGGGTATTTCGATACCAGCATTTCGGCATCCCACCGCTCGAACTACGGTTTGCGCGAGGATGTTTTGCGCTTGCGCGGAAAATATTCGAACGGCGCACCGACGGTGATCCCGACCCATGGCGCCAACCCGGGGCTGATTTCGCACTGGGTTAAACAAGGTCTGATCAATTTGTCGCGCGACATCCGCAAACGCGCCGCCAAGCCGGAGACACGCGAAGACTGGGCGCGCCTGGCGATGCAACTCGGTGTGAAAACCATCCATTGCTCGGAGCGGGATACACAGGTGGCCAATCCGGGCAAACGCCGGCTGGAGTTCGTGAACACCTGGTCGGTGGACGGTTTTGTCGGCGAGGGTTCGCAGCCCTGTGAACTCGGTTGGGGTTCGCATGAGAAACATTTTCCGCGCGACGGCAAGCAGCATCAGTTCGGTTGCAAATCGGCGATCTATTTGACGCGACCGGGCGCCTCGGTGCGCGTGCGCTCATGGACGCCGCTGGAGGGCTGTTTTCACGGCTTCCTGATTACGCATGGCGAGGCGATCTCCATTTCCGATTACCTGACCGTGCGCAGCAACAAGAAAGTGCTCTACCGTCCGACCTGTCATTACGCCTACCATCCCTGCGATAACACGATACTGTCGTTGCATGAATATGCCGGTAAAAATTGGGCGTTGCCGGAAAACAAACGCATTCTGATGGACGAAATTTATGACGGCGCCGACGAGTTGGGGGCGTTGTTAATGGGCCATGATCGCGGGGCTTACTGGTACGGCTCGCGGCTGTCGATACACGAGGCGCGCAAGCTGGCACCGTTCAATAATGCGACCAGCCTGCAGGTGGCCGCCGGCGTAATGGCCGGGGTTGTCTGGGCGATTGAAAACCCCAATCGCGGGGTGTGTGACCCGGATGACCTGGATTTTCAGCGCGTGCTCGAAATCGCCAATCCTTATCTTGGCAGTGTCGGCGGTACTTATACGGATTGGACGCCGCTCGAAGACCGCGGCCAGTTATTCCCCGAGGAGGTCGACGCGAGCGATCCGTGGCAGTTCAAGAATGTCCGCGTTTGCTGATCACGCCGGG
>CAIWNB010000054.1 GCA_903913965.1 uncultured beta proteobacterium | reverse complement strand
CCCCTTCGACATGGGGCCGGAAAATCTGCTCGCCTCGATTGCCGCGATCCCGCGCCTGACGGCTGACGAACGGGCGCAAATCTGCGACCGTACGGCAGCCGCTTTGCTGGGCGAGCTGAAAGACTAAGCAACGCAGCGATAAGGGAGGTCTTAAACGTAGGTCTTAAACGTAGGTCTTAAAGGGCGGCCACATTCGCCGCCTTCGTGTGCGCCAGCCGCGAACGCAAACAGCATAGGGTGCTGCGACTGGTGCCCCCCTGCGCCGGTAGGGGCGGCACCCCGATGTGCTATGCTTTGCGCCCCTAAAAGCCGCCCGCCAGGGCCCGCCCCGTTCCGATGGAGACCAACATGCGCATGGAAGTTCACGTTCACGGCACTGCATTCCTGTGCAAGGGCGTGCAAATCAGCCAGATCGAAGACGCCCTGCGTCCGTGGCTTGACTACCTCGAAGTTGATTCCATCACCAAGGTGCAGAGCATCGAGCGCGAGGAGCCGGGCATACAGTTCGACCCGAAAGAGCAGGCGCTCGATATGTGCTGGACCGGCGAGGTCGGCCGCAGCTTCCAGCACCGTCTGAAAGAAGCCTTCACCGCGCTCGGCCCGCTGACCGATTACGCCTCTGAAGTTACCGTCACCTGCTATCAGGATAGCGGCAAGGAAGAATTCCAGCAGGTCTTCATCGGCCCGAGCGCCGAGGCGATCCATGAAATCCGCCGTCAGTGCGTCGAGGAAGACCTCGTCGGACTGCTGTCGGCGCATTTCGACAAGAGCCGCGTCGACCAGGTGGTCGGCATCGTCAACCAAATGTTTGACGACGAGTGGAAAAGCCGCCCGGCCTCCGATAAAGAAGTTTCCGCAGCGCCTGCGCTTTCGCCGCATCCGCGTAACCGCCACCTGCACTGACCCCGGCTGCATTAGCAGCGGCGTCAACCGGCGCGCATCACACAGCGCCGGTCAGATTGGCGCTGCGATGCGCATGAACGGTGCGGCAATCATTTTTGCATGTTGAGTTTTCCATGGACGATATCGTCAAACAGGCAATGGCCAAATGGCCCGAGGTTCCCAACGTCTATGGCTGGCTGGCGCTCGACCGGCGCGGTCAATGGCGACTCAAAGGTGATGTTGTCAGCAATAGCCAGATTGCCACCTTCATCAACCGCAATTACGAACACGACAGCGAGGGTCGCTGGTTTTTCCAAAACGGCCCGCAGCGCGTGTTTGTCACGCTCGACTACACCCCCTACGTCTACCGCATCGTCTGGCAACCCGAACCCGGCGCCGCACTACACATCGAAGCGCACACCGGCGCGGCCGTCGGCCGCATAGCCTCGGCGTGGATCGATGACGCCGGCGTAATCCTGCTCGAGACGGAATACGGCATCGGTATGCTCGACGACCGTAATCTTGACCTGCTGCTCGAACGCTTCACGGATGCCGGCGGCACTGCGCTCAATGAGAACGACATCGCTCAACGCCTGGAGATCCTGCAAGCCGGCGGCAAGGCTGAGCTTTGCCTCAACCATGCCGGCGCTTGCACACCCCTGCACGCTATCGCTGCAAGCAACGTTGCGGCAAAATTCAGTTTCCTGCCGCGCCCGCAAACGCCGGCAGGCGAAGCGATCTGTGATTAAGCGCGGCGCACGCCCCCCCCACCCGATAAGGTCCATGCCATGATGAATGCCGATGAAAAAGAACTCCGCAGCAAAATGCTCAAGGGCTGGCAGTTTCTCTACCAGCGCGGCTTCATCGAGGGCTTCGGCCACATTAGCGGCCGCCTGCCGGGGTCGAAAACCTTTCTGCTGACACGTCATTCGCTGGGCCTTAAGGCGTCATCAAGCGATCTGCTGACCGTCGATCTCGAAGGTCATAAACTGGCCGGCCGCGGTGATATTCCCGGCGAGTATCCGATCCACTCGGAAATTTTCCGCGCGCGTCCCGATGTCTGCAGCATCATTCATTATCACGGCATGCATGCCACTGCATTCTCCACGAGCACGATCAAATACCGGCCGATTCATATCATGGGCACCTTGTTCGCCGACGGCGTGCCGATTTATCCCGACCCGCGTCTGGTGCAAAACCAGCCGCGTGGTGAACTGCTGGCAAAGACGCTGGGGTCACATCGCGCAGCACTGTTACAAGCGCACGGCGTGGTGGTCACCGGCGGCAGTGTTGAAGAGGCGGTAACCGCCGCCTTCTTCATCGAGGAGAACGCGCATCGCGCCTATCTCGCCTGCTCGATGGGCAAACCCGTCTGGATCAACGACAAACTCGCCAAGGACGCGATGGGCGAACTGCTGAAGAGTCGCGGTCCGTTCCGCCGCGTCTGGGCGATGGTCGAAGGCGAAACACGATGATGACGCACGCTGTCGCGCGCTGGGCGCCCTGCTCTGTCATCACTGCTACCGTGACACTCGCCTCGGCATTAGCATTGGCGACAGCGGCGATGACAGTAGAGGCCCAGAACTTCCCGTCGAAGCCACTGCGTCTGGTCCTGCCGTTCTCCGGCGGCACCGATGTCGTCGGCCGCCTGATTGCACTCAAATTGTCAGCCGCCCTCGGCCAGCAAGTGGTACCCGATCCACGCCTCGGCGCCGGCGGCAACATCGCCCATGAAGCGGTGATCAAAGCCGCCGCCGACGGTTACACGCTGTTGATGGCAGCGCCACCCGTGGTGATCAATCCGCTGCTCAACGCCAAGGCGGGCTTCGATCCGCTACGCGATTTTACCGCGGTGGCTTTGCTCGGTTCGATTCCCAATGTGCTGGTGGTGCACCCGTCGGTGCCGGCAAAGTCACTGCGCGAACTCGTGCAGATCGCCAAGAATCAGCCGGGGAAACTCACCTATGGCTCGGGTGGCGTCGGTTCGGTCAATCAACTCGCTGCCGAGTTGATGAAGGCTTTGACCAAAACCAATATTCTTCACGTGCCCTACAAGAGTGCGACCATCGGTCTCGTCGGCGCGATGAGCGGCGAAGTCGATATCGTTATCGTCGCCGGTTCGAGCGTGGTGCCTTACGCCAAAGAAAACCGCGTACGGCCGCTGGCCGTGCTCGACAGCAAACGTGTCGCCTCATTGCCGCAGGTGCCCACCACCGCCGAATCCGGTTTGCCGCAACTGGTCGCGGTGAACTGGTACATGCTGCTGGCGCCGGCGGCAACGCCACGCGCGATCATCGATCGCCTCAACGCGGAGTCGGTGAAAGCCATGGCGCTGACCGACACGCGCGAGCGACTGGCGGCGATGGGGGGTGAACCGGCTACCGCCACGCCGGAACAAACCGCCGACTTCCTGCGCAGCGAATATGAACGCTGGGGCCGCGTCATCCGCGATGGTGGCATCAAGAGTGAATAACGCGCCACACGCAGGGAGACCGCTTTGACACGCAGCTACGCATTACTTGCCGGCATGACACTGGCGCTGGCAGCCGCTCATGCAGGCGCACAGAGCTACCCGGCGAAACCGATCCGTATCGCCATGCCGTTCTCAACGGGCGGCACCGACCTGCTCACGCGCTGGCTGGCGCTCAAACTGGCGCCCTCCCTCGGCCAGCAGATCGTGCCTGAGCCGCGCACCGGCGCCGGCGGCAATATCGCCTTCGAAGCGATCGCGCGCGCCGCGCCTGACGGCTATGCCTTGCTGATGGCGCCGCCGCCTTTCGTTATCAACCCGACGCTCTATGCCAAGGTCAACTACGACCCGTTGCGCGACTTCACGCCGGTCATGCTCTGTGGCTCGATTCCTTCGTTGCTGGTGTCGCATCCCTCGGTGCCGGCCAAGACCCTGCGCGAATTGATCCAGCTCGCGCGCACGCATCCGAACAAACTGTCGTATGCCTCGGGCGGCATCGGCTCAACACCGCATCTGGCCGGTGAACTGCTGAAGTCGCTCACCAAGACCAGCATCGTGCATGTGCCCTACAAGGGCGGCACCCTCGGCCTGATCGGCGCCATGAGCGGCGAAGTCGATATCGTCTTTGCCACCATGTCGGCGGCGTCCGCCTCCTATATCAACGAGGGCAAGATGCGCGGCCTGGCCATCCTCGACGGCAAGCGGGTTGCCTCGGTGCCGCAGGTGCCGACCTCGGCCGAGGCAGGCCTGCCGCAACTGCTGGCGATCAACTGGTATGTACTGCTGGGGCCCGCCGGGATGCCGCGTGAAATCGTCGACCGCCTCAACAGCGAAGTCGGCAAGGTCATGTTGATGCCGGAAACCCGTGAGCGTCTGCTGGCGGTGGGCGGCGAACCGACCACCAGCACGCCGGCGCAGGCAGCGGATTTTCTACGCAGTGAATACACTCGCTGGGGCAAGGTCATCCGCGACGCGGCGATACGGGCGGAGTGAGCGGCGGATAAGCGCTGGGCGCAAGGCGCTATCCGCGCACCCGCTTCGCGGTGAAATTTTCCTCGATGTTGTCATGAAAATAACTGCCGGGTGACGGTGCGTTGACCAGGCGTCGGTGCACTTCGTCGGAGACACCCGAATATTGAACGACGCTGCCGTTGCTGAATTCGATTTCGAGCAGGCGGTTGCGCGAATCGAAACCGACTGCGCGGAGAGTGCTGGCACTCATGCGTTTGCGCTCCCTGGCTTCTCCGTAGACAGCGCCACCAGTGGCGTCATGACCGCATGTTAAACTG
>CAIWNB010000053.1 GCA_903913965.1 uncultured beta proteobacterium | reverse complement strand
GAACACAACGACGATGAAACTGCAGCAATTGCGTTATTTCTGCGAGGTTGCGCGCCAGGGTTTGAGCGTCTCGAAAGCCGCCTCTAGCCTGCATACCTCGCAACCCGGCGTCAGCAAACAACTCGCCCTGCTCGAAGCCGAACTTGGCATCAGCCTTTTCACACGCAACCGTAACCGCATCAGCGAAATCACCGCTGCTGGCCGTGCGTTGCTGACGGTGGCGCAACGCATGCTCGACGACGCCGAAACTCTCAAACGGCTGGCGCAGGATTTTGGCAGTGAAAAAAGCGGCAGCCTCACGGTACTGACCACGCACACTCAGGCGCGTTATGCGCTGCCCGCGGTGGTCAAACGCTTTACCGCACAGTATCCGGCGGTGCGTTTAAACGTGCGTCAGGGCACGCCGGGGCAGATCTGGCAGGCGGTTGCCGCTGGCGAGGCGGACATTGCCGTCGCCAGCGAACCGCGCTCATCGCTGCCGGGGCTGGTAATGCTGCGCTGTTACGAACTACCGCGCGTTGTGTTGACGCCGGCCGGTCATCCGCTGCTACGCGTCAAACCACTGACACTGGAGGCGATCGCACGCTATCCGATCATTACCTACGACGAAGAATTCATCGGCCACACCAAGGTGCAACGCGCCTTCGAAGCGCGCGGCCTCGCGCCCAATCTCGTGCTCAACGCCATCGACACCGATGTCATCAAAGCCTATGTCGAGCACGGTCTTGGCGTGGCCATTGTGGCAAAACTGGCGTTTGATCCGAAGCGCGACCGCGAATTGCGCGCGCTCGATGCCGGCCGCCTGTTTGAATCAAACACGGTCTATCTCGGTTTCCGGCGTAACCATCATCTGCGCCGCTTCGCGCTTGATTTCATTGAAATGCTGGTGCCACACTTGAATCGCAAAGTGCTGCAGGCCGCAGTCGATACCGGCACGGTCAAGGCGTAGTCGCATGTTAAAATCAGTCCTTCCACTGCAGGAATCATCATGACGCTCTCCGCTCTGACCGCACTCTCTCCACTCGACGGGCGTTATGCCGGCAAGATTGAACCGCTACGCCGTTACTTCAGCGAACTCGGCCTGATTCGTTACCGGGTATTGGTCGAGGTCGAATGGTTAAAGGCGCTGGCCGCCGAGCCGAAGATCCGCGAAGTGCCGCGCTTCTCGAAAGCGACGATCAAAAAACTCGACGCCGTGGTCGCCGATTTCTCAGACGCCGACGGCGCGCGCGTGAAGAAGATTGAGTCGGTCACCAATCACGACGTCAAAGCGATCGAATACTTCCTGAAAGAAAAGCTCGGCGGCAATCGCGAAGTGGCGCGGGTCGCCGAATTCATCCACTTCGCCTGCACCTCCGAAGACATCAATAACCTGTGCCACGCGCTGATGCTTAAGGCGGCGCGCGATGAAGTCATGCTGCCGGGCCTGGATGCGATCATCGAACGCCTGCGCACCATCGCCCACGAAAAGGCCGGTGCCGCCATGCTCGCGCATACGCACGGCCAGCCGGCCAGTCCGACCACTTTGGGCAAGGAAATCGCCAATGTGGTGGCACGCCTCAAGCGCGCGCGTGGTCGCATCGCGGCAGTCACCATGCTCGGCAAGGCCAATGGCGCGGTGGGAAATTACAATGCGCATCTGTCGGCCTATCCGGATATCGACTGGGAAAAATTCTCGCGTCGTTTTGTCGAATCGCTCGGCCTCGAGTTCAACCCCTATACGATCCAGATCGAGCCACACGACGCCATCGCCGAACTTTTCGACGCCTACGCGCGCTGCAATACGATGCTGCTGGATCTTGACCGCGACCTTTGGGGTTATATCTCGCTGGGCTACTTCAAACAAAAAACCAAGGCCGGCGAAATCGGTTCCTCGACGATGCCACATAAGGTCAATCCGATCGACTTCGAAAACTCGGAAGGCAATCTCGGTGTAGCCAACGCACTGCTGCGGCATATGGCCGACAAGCTGCCGGTGTCGCGTTGGCAGCGCGATCTGACCGACTCAACAGTGTTGCGCAATATGGGCGTGGCACTCGGCCATACGCTGTTGGCCTACGATTCCTGCCTGAAGGGGCTGGGCAAGCTCGAAGCCAATCATGCAAAGCTCGCCGCCGATCTCGATGCCAACTGGGAAGTGCTCGCCGAACCGATACAGACGGTGATGCGGCGCTATGCCGTCAGCGGCGCCTACGAACAATTGAAGGAACTCACACGCGGCAAGGACGGCATCAACCGCGCTTCACTCGCCGTGTTTATTCGCGGTCTGCAAATTCCTGATGCAGAGAAAAAACGCCTGCTGAAAATGACGCCGGCGACCTATATCGGCAGGGCAGCCACACTCGCACGCAAGATTTGAACGGACCGGCGATGCTGCCGCCTTCCAACCGAATAGACACCATGCGGGACGGTCTATGAGCGCCTCGCCAGCCGCATCACAAAACAGCACTGAGAATGCGACGTGGCTGCTTATCTTCGCGGCGTGGCTGGTCGCAACCGCCTCCATGCTGGGCGCGCTGTTTTTCGGCGAGATCATGCATCTGAGCCCCTGCGTACTGTGCTGGTGGCAGCGGATCTGCATGTTCCCGCTGGTGGTGATATTGCCAGCAGGGCTCTTTCCACTCGACCTTAGAGTCGTGCGCTACGTGCTACCACTGGCGGCTGGCGGCTGGTTGTTTGCACTATTCCATATGCTGTTGATGGCCGGCGTGATCCCAGAAGACCTCAAGCCCTGCACGCGTGGCATACCCTGCTCGGAGAAGGTTATCGAGTGGTTCGGCTTTGTCACGATTCCGCTGCTATCACTGCTGGCGTTCTCCGCGGTGATCGCATTTTTGTTCATGGCTCATTCACGGAGTAAACAATGAAACAAAAAACGCTTTTTATCGCGGCAACTGCGGTGCTCGCCCTCGCCTTTATGGGTGCGACCCTGCTCTACAAAAATGATAAAGCTGCGCCAACAGCACAACCAGCAGCGGCTCCCGCCGTCAATCTGGTGCGTATGCATTCGCCGGCAATCGGGCGCGCCGATGCGCCGGTGGTGATCGTTGAATTTTTCGATCCCGCCTGCGAGACCTGCAGCGCTTTTTATCCAAAGGTGAAACAGATACTGGCAGCCAATCCAGATCGGATCCGGCTCGTACTGCGTTATGCGCCCTTTCATAATGGCTCGGACAAGGTAGTGGCCATCCTCGAGGCGGCGCGCAAACAGGATCGCTTCTGGCAGGCCCTCGAAGCCTTGCTCGCCTCGCAGGCGCAATGGTCTCCAAATCACACGCCGCAGATTGACCTCGTGTGGAAACAGCTGCAAGGCCTGGGACTGAATTTTGAGCAGATGCAGTTTGACCTGACGGCCCCGGAAATTGCCGGTGTGATTGCGCAGGATCTCGAAGATGCGCGCACGCTCAAGGTGACACAAACGCCGGAATATTTCGTTAACGGCCGACCGTTGCCGAGCTTTGGCTTTGAACAGTTAAAGAAGCTCGTGGACGACGCGCTGGCCGCCAGAGCAAGTTAACACGCCTCGCGCTTCGTCGCGCATATCGGGATTGGGGAACGGCCATAACGGAGTACTCCCCGCCCACAGCACACTGCATTCGAACCCACAGCTGACGGTTGGAATAGAGGCGGTTGCTCTCCGCACCGGAAAAACCGGTATCTCCAGCAGTCAGGTGCGGCGGAAGCGCTGACGCACAAAGCCGATAACGCCTGGCAGTACCGAAATAAAGATAATCGCGAGGATAAACAGAGTGAGATTCTTCTTCACGAACGGGATATTGCCGAAGTAATAGCCACAGTAAACGAAGAAGCCAATCCAAAAAATGCAGCCGGCAAAACTATAGAACAGGAATTTCGAATAAAGCATGCGCGCGATGCCGGCAACAAACGGAGCAAACGTGCGGATGATCGGCAGAAAGCGCGCAAAAATAATCATCTGCGGGCCGAACTTGTCATAAAACTGGCGTGTGCGTTCAAGATGCGCAGGGTTGAGCAGGCGCGATTGCTCACGGGTGAAAATACGCGGACCAACAAAGCGGCCGGTCCAATAATTAGTGTTGTCGCCCAAAAACGAGGCCAGTGCCAACAACGCAAAGAGCCCATGCACATCCATGCTGCCGGTGGCTGCAAGCGTTCCAGCCACGAAGAGCAAAGAGTCGCCGGGCAAAAACGGCGTGATCACCAATCCCGTTTCACAAAAAATAATGGCAAACAGGACGGCGTAAATCAGGACGCCATAGTTATCGGCCAGCCAGGTCAGATGCTGATCAAGATGCAGAACAATATCGAAGAACTGCGCGACGTATTCCAAGGGAAGTCCTGAAAGGCGTTAAGAACAATCAATCGAAGGCTGGGTTACTCGCAGGCAAGGGAATCAGGACTGACATCCTGAAACTCAAGCATCCCCTTGCGATCAAGCGGGGTAGCGCCTAAAACGCAGCGCCTATCGTCTCCGCTTTTTTCTCCGGCTTGACCAAATCTTCACGCGATACACGCAGCCACATGACGATCGGGCTGGCGACCAGAACGGAAGAATAAATACCGAAGCAAATACCGATGGTCAGCGCGAGCGCAAAGTAATGCAGGGTCTCGCCGCCAAAGAACAGCATCGAGGTCACCATCAACTGGGTGCAACCGTGGGTGATGATAGTGCGCGACATGGTGCGCGTGATTGCATTATCGATGACCGTAGTTACCGAAGCCTTGCGCATCTTGCGAAAATTTTCACGAATCCGGTCGAACACCACCACTGATTCGTTCACCGAATAACCGAGAATCGCCAGCACCGCAGCCAGCACGGTCAGCGAGAACTCCCACTGGAACAGTGCGAAGCAACCCAGAATGATCACCACGTCATGCAAGTTAGCGATAATGGCCGCCAGCCCGAACTTCCACTCGAAACGCATCGCCAGATAAGCAACAATGCCGAGTGACACAAAGAGCAGGGCGAGCGCGCCACTTTCAACGAGTTCACCGCCGACCTGGGGGCCGACAAACTCGACACGTCGCACTTCAACGTCCGCGGCGTCCTTGCGCAGCTCTGACATGACTTTTTCTGACAATTGCGCGCTGGAGACGCCGGTCTTGATCGGCAGGCGGATCAAGACGTCCAGCGAGGTACCGAAAGTCTGTACAGCGGCATCGGCAAAACCGACCTTGGCCATCTTTTCGCGAATGGCATTGACATCAGGCGCTTGCTGATAATGCACCTCCATGACGGTGCCGCCGGTGAAATCAACACCGAAATTAAGGCCCTTGGTGAACAGCGCCCCTACTGCAACGAGAAAGGTAAGCAGCGAGATCACATTGAAGATCAGCGCATAGCGCATGAACGGGATGTCGCGTTTGATTCTGAAAAATTCCATAACTGGCTCCGCAAACGATAAGAGTAAGGTCTAAGGCGAGGGGTTAAAACCCGACGATCTACGAATGCCTGACGCTTATCGCCCGACTCCTCCCGTATCATCAGTTTTTTCAGCACCGGCTTTCCAGACCTGGCCGATCGAAACCTTGGCCAGACGATGGCGACTACCGTAAACCAGGTTGACCATGCAGCGCGAAACAACCACAGCGCTGAAAATAGAAGTGCCGATCCCAAGACACAACACCACAGCAAAACCCTTGACCGGGCCTGAACCGAGCAGAAACAGCATGGTGCCGGCGATCAGGGTCGTGATGTTGGAATCGAGAATGGTTCCCCAGGCGCGGTCGTAGCCGGCGAAGATTGCCGCCTGCGGTGTGTTGCCGTTGCGCAACTCCTCGCGAATACGCTCGGCGATCAGCACGTTGGCATCAATCGCCATACCAACCGTGAGCGCGATACCGGCCATGCCGGGCAGAGTCAATGTCGCCTGCAGCATCGACAGCAAGGCAACGAGGAACAGCACGTTGATCGCCAAGGCGACGATCGAAATCACGCCGAACACCAGGTAGTAGCCGACCATGAACACCGTAATCGCAGCGAAACCGATCCAGGTCGAATGAAAACCGATCTTGATGTTTTCAGCACCGAGGCTGGGGCCGACCGTGCGCTCTTCGATGATATCCATCGGCGCAGCCAGTGCACCAGCGCGCAGCAACAGAGCCAGATCGTTGGCCTCACGCGGCGTTTTGCTGCCGGTGATCTGGAAGCTCGCACCCAACACATCCTGAATGACGGGCGCGGTAATAATCTCGGGCTTGCCCTTCTCAATCAGCAAGACCGCCATGCGCCGCTTGACGGCATCGCGCGTGGTGTCGCGCATCATGCGCGCGCCCTGACCGTCGAGGTCGATCGCTACCACCGGCTGCGAACTGCGCTGATCAAAAGTCGGTGAAGCCTTGGTCAGGCGTTCTCCGGTGACGATGACCTGCTTCGACAGTAGCAAGGGTTCGGCCTGGGTGCCCCGCCGCTCATAGAGCAACTCGGTACCGAAGGGCACGTTACCCTTGATCGCCGCGTCAATCTTGGCGGGATCATAGTCGCGCCCCGAAGGGTCGCTGGCATGCGCCTCAACCAGGCGCATCTCAAGACTGGCGGTGCGCCCGAGTATGTCCTTCGCGCGCGCGGTATCCTGCACGCCGGGTAACTGCACAACGATACGGTCGGCGCCCTGCTGCTGGATGATCGGTTCGGCAACACCGAGTTCGTTGACGCGGTTGCGCAGGGTTGTGATGTTTTGTTCGAGCGCCGCCTTCTGGGTGTCGATCAAGGACTGTGGCGTGAGGGTGGCTGTCAGACGGAACTCGCCGGCATTTTCACTGGCCTTGATAGCGAGATCACTGGTGAGTTTTTCCAGCTCGCCACGGGCTTTGTCGCGCGTTTCGGTGTCACGAAAACGCACGAGGATGCTCTCACCTTCGCGACTAACGCCGGCGTAGGCGATCTTCTTGTCGCGCAGCGTATTGCGGATGAAACCCAGCTGCCCGTCGAGGCGTTTATCCTTGACCGCCTTCATGTCGACCTGCAACAGGAAATGGATGCCACCGCGCAAATCAAGGCCCAGATACATGGGCAACGCGTTGATCGCGGTAAACCACGCCGGTGAATCGGAAATCAGGTTGAGCGCCAGAATAAACGAGGGATTGTCCGCCACCGGGTTCAACGCGCGGTCCAGCACATCCTTGGCCTTCAACTGCGTGTCGGTATCGCGGAATCGTACTTTGATGCTATTGGGATCGGTAAAAATCCCGTCATACGAAATGGCGGCAGCCTTAAGCGCCTGCTCGACCGCCTGCATGGCGACCGTGTCCACCTTGGCGGTGGTCTTCAGCGGTGACACTTGAACCGCCGGCACCTCGCCGAAAAAATTCGGCAACGTGTAGGTAACGCTGATCAACATCAGCGCCGCAACGAACAGGTATTTCCAGAGAGGATAGCGATTCATTTTTGTGTGGCGCTTTAGGGTTAGGCGTGAGGCGGCGTGCGCGGCATGCGCGAGGCGTTGCGCCTCACGCCTGACACCTCACTACTTACTCGATAGTCTTCAGCGTGCCCTTGGGCAGCACGAGCTGTACGGCCGCGCGCTGCACACGGATTTCAACGCCTTCGGCGATCCGCATGGTCACGTAATTATCGTTGAGTTTTGTTACAGATCCGACCACACCACCGGCAGCGACCACTTCGTCGCCCTTTTGCAGGGCATCAATCATCCCCTTGTGTTCTTTGGCACGCTTCATTTGCGGCCGGATCATCAGGAAATACAACACCACGAACATCAGCAGAATCGGCACCATCGACCACAAATCGCCACCGGGCGGCCCGCCCGCCTGAGCCCACGCTTCTTTAATAAACACGTTGATGTCTCCTCGTGCGACGGTCCGCACATGATGCGCGGCCCTGTCGGAAAGGCGCGTATTCTAGCACGCGTCCGCGCGGCGCAGGCCGTGGAATTCCGCAATGAAATCAGTGAGCCGGCCGCCTTCTATGGCCGCGCGCAGGCCCTGCATCAGAGTCTGGTAATAATGCAGGTTATGCCAGGTATTAAGCCGCGCACTGAGGATTTCGTTCATGCGTAACAGATGATGCAGGTAGGCGCGCGTGAAGTGACGACAGGTGTAACAGGCACATTCTTCGTCGGGCGGACGCAAATCATCGCGATACTGGGCATTACGCAGTTTCAGGGTGCCGCGACGCGTGTAGAGCCAGCCGTTACGCGCGTTGCGGGTCGGCAGCACGCAATCAAACATATCAATACCGGCGGCCACCGCGCCGACGATATCCTCCGGCGTGCCGACGCCCATCAAATAACGCGGCTGTTCGACCGGCAGTTTCGGCGCGGTATAGGCGAGGATGCGCTGCATGTCTTCCTTCGGCTCGCCGACCGAGAGTCCGCCGATGGCATAGCCATCAAAGCCGATGTCGGTCAGCCCCGCCAGTGAGCGGTCGCGCAAGGACTCATGCATGCCGCCCTGCACAATACCGAACAGCGCATTCGACAGACCGTTGGTCGCCGCCTTGCCGTCAAAAAAAGCGCGCTTCGAGCGCTCCGCCCAGCGCAGGCTCATTTCCATCGACAGGCGCGCCGTCTCGAAATCCGCGGGGTAAGGGGTGCACTCGTCGAACACCATCGCGATATCGCTATTCAACACGCGCTGGATGCGCATCGATTCCTCGGGAGTGAGAAAACACTTGTCGCCGTTGATCGGCGACTGGAACTTCACACCCTCTTCACTGATCTTGCGTAACTCGCCGAGGCTAAACACCTGAAAGCCGCCCGAATCCGTGAGGATAGGATGGTTCCATCCCATAAACCGGTGCAAACCGCCATGCGCAGCGATGACATCAAGCCCTGGCCGCAACCACAAGTGAAAGGTATTGCCCAGCACGATGTGCGCATCGATCTGCTCAAGCTCGAGTGGACTCATCGCCTTCACCGTGCCGTAGGTGCCCACCGGCATGAATGCCGGCGTTTCCACCCGACCGTGCGGAAGAGTCAGCGTGCCGCGCCGTGCCGCGCCGTCGCGGGCTTTCAGATCAAATGCAATCACTGTTTCAATTTCTCCAATACGCGCCGCAATCCAGCCGGCGGGGGTGAGGTAGCGGGGTCACAGCATACGGTATTCACAAAACCCGGGGTGGCCGCTGCGCGGTGGGGGCCGACGCAGGCAATCACTGCGAGTTCCGCTCAATCAGCATGGCATCACCGTAGCTGAAAAAACGATATTCATTTTCCACCGCATGAAGGTAGGCGCGCCGGATGTTTTCAGTTCCGGCAAATGCCGATACCAGCATCAGCAGGGTCGAGCGTGGCAAATGAAAATTCGTGATCAGGCGGTCGACCACGCGAAACGCATAGCCGGGCATGATGAACAAGCGCGTCTCCGCACTGCCGGCGCGCAGCTCGCCAGCCTCATTCAACTGCGCCGCCGATTCGAGCGCGCGCAGCGAGGTGGTACCCACCGCGATAACGCGCCGCCCCGCCGCCCGCGCCGTAGCAATCGCATCAACCGTCGACTGCGGCAGCGAATACCATTCACTGTGCATCTGATGTTCGGCAAGGTTCTCCACCCTGACCGGTTGAAAGGTGCCGGCACCGACATGCAGGGTCAGCCAGGCCAGCGTGACGCCACGCGCCTGTAACGCCGCCAGCATCGCCGCATCGAAATGCAGTCCGGCGGTCGGCGCGGCCACCGCACCCGGTGTTTTTGCATAGACGGTCTGGTAGCGGGTCGCGTCGGCGGCATCGGCTTGATGCGAAATATACGGGGGGAGCGGCACACTGCCCGCGCGTTCGATCAGCGCATAAATATCGGGGCAGTCATGAAAACGCAATTCGTAAAACTCGCCTGCGCGCCCCAGCACCTCGGCCTCGGCGCCGCCTTTCAAGAGCAAACGCATGCCAGTACGCGGCGATTTGCTGGCGCGCACCTGTGCCAGCACGCGGGCGTCGGCGCTATCGAGAACGCGTTCGATCAGCACCTCGATTTGTCCACCGCTCTGCTTGTGGCCAGTCAGACGCGCATTAATCACACGCGTGTCGTTCATCACCAGCACATCGCCAGCCTCCAAAAATTCAGGCAGTTCGCGAAAGTGTTGGTTGGCTAACAGGCCGCTGGCACCATCAAGATGTAGCAAGCGGCTGCTGCCGCGCTCGGCGGGGGGAAATTGCGCAATCAAGCCCTGCGGCAGCGCGTAATCAAAGTCAGAAAGTTTCACGGGCGCGATTATACTGGCCCGCAGATCTTCGTCGGCTACTCGCATCGACCATCAACGCGGCAAAATTTTTGCCCCCGGTATTCGTAGCGCTGCAGCCCATGCAATCAGGGAAGCAGATTTTATCGGCGTGAATCGGCGTGATTTGTTGTAAAATTCCGCCGTTGCCTCGGTGGTGGAATTGGTAGACGCGCCGGACTCAAAATCCGGTACCGCAAGGTGTGACGGTTCGAGTCCGTCCCGAGGCACCACCCCCCCTTAACGATCTATGCGCGCCAATGGCCGCCCGCTGCGTCCTTTTTGCAATGACTAGCGCGACGGCAGGTCGCCCCCCCATTCAGCGATTAGGATAGTGGTGGCTCCAGCGGAGGCGGACCACGCTTGCCCGTCAAGGCACCGCCGATACCCATCAGCACGGCGCTGATGCCGAACACCGATAACAACCCGAACACCGAGGCTACAAAGCCAAACACGGTCGGCGCAGTGACCCGCACCACGTTGTTGGTGGTCTGGCGCAGGCCGAAGGTTTCGCCGGAACGTCCAGCCGCAGATCTGCTGAACAGCAACATCGTCGTGATCGGCTGACCACAACCCATACCACAACCAAACATAAAGGCCACCAACATCAGGCTCAGCTCACTTTTAAAAAACGGCACTAGCGCAAAACCGGCGGCGGCCACATAAAACGAGTAACCAAGCAGCGTCTCTTCGCCCAGGCGTGCAATCAGCCGCGACATGATGATGCGCACCACGAAATACGCAGCGGCAAAGCTGGCCAACACCCCGCCAATCGCCGAAGCCGACAGACCAATACCATGGCCGTAAATCGGCAGATAAAACTGGAAGAGATCCTGCCCCATTTGCACCAGGCTGCTGGTGAGGAGGATGCGTAGCATGCCGGGATCGCGCAACATCTGGCGCACACTGCCGCGCGCGGCGGCGGCACGCTGACCGCCCGGCAGGCGACCGCCCCAGAGCAATAGCAGGGTGAATGCAATGAACGCCAGACCCATGCTGGACAGGCAGGCGTTGACATACCCCAGGTGATCGATCGCGAGCCCGCCGACCAGAGGGCCGATGAACAATGTGGCGGCACCGAACATGCTCGAGTTACTGAAATTGCGGATACGGTTTTGCGGAGTGCTCAGCACGCCAACGAGGTTTTGCAGCAACACGTTATAGAACGTAAACGACATGCCCATGGTGAGGGCGGCGAAGTAGAGCGCCGGCATGGCGGGGAAAAAATACGGAATCAGCATGCCACAGGTGCCGCAGGCGGTACCAAACAGCAGCAACCAGCGCGATCCCAAGCGGTCGGACAACACGCCGACCGGCCATGACAAGACCAGCGGGAACACATAAAAAGCCCCGACCAGCATGCCCACCGCCGACGGGCTTGCATCAAGATTGAGCGCCGACAACGAAAGTACCACGCGGGACGAGCTGATACTGCTGAAACAAAACAGCATCAGTGCAAACGTCAGATAAAGAGGCGGCATCGCTAACGGCCAATCGCAGGATTACGTTTTTAGTCTGGCACCAAGTCACAACCGCCTGTGACAATCCGCATATGCGAAATGTGACCTCGGCGCTGATTAAACATCGGTCTGAGGTTTCGACAGTATTGTAGGGTGCCGCAGCAACCACACCAAATACGATGCAGTGCACTCGAAGGAAT
>CAIWNB010000052.1 GCA_903913965.1 uncultured beta proteobacterium | reverse complement strand
GTCCGGCGAGAGTCTTCTTTTCCACGTCGAGCGAATCCCAAACGTAGTCGGTGAGCACCACTTTTGCATTTGCTGCCATTTTCTATCGACTCCTATGTGTATCGATTTATTCGATTCGGCGGCCGGCCCACCTGGGCTGCCACTACCAGCATTACTGTGGTTGTCGGTCTGACAAGGTGACAGTTTAAGGCTTTTTATTCAGTCTGCGTGACTCGTTGGCAGGGGTTGCTTTTGATCAAGCTTTAGTCGCGTAGATTGCGGGATTCCAGCAATTCATTGCCGGTTTGCCTGCGAGTATGGCGAGGATGTTATCCACGGCAACGTCTGCCATCGCCTCACGCAGGCTGTCGACGGCGCTTCCCATATGTGCGGTCACGACGACATTGGGCATGCCCAAAAGCGTTTGCGGGATCCCCGGCTCGTGTTCGAAAACGTCGAGAGCGGCGCCGGCGATGCGTCCCGCCTGCAATGCTGTAATCAATGCGTTTTCGTCCACCAGCGGTCCGCGCGCGGTGTTGATGAGATAGGCACCCGGTTGCATCAAGGCCAGTTCACGCGCGCCGATCAGGTGCCGGGTTTGCGGATTCAGATTGACGTGAATCGACAGGTAATCGACCGTGCCGAGCAGTTCGTCAAAGGGCAGCCAGGTCAGCCCGAGCGCCGCTTCATCATCAGTATTCAGACGACGCGGGTCATGGTAGTAGCGTTTGATTGGAAAGCCGGCGGCACGACGTGCCATGGCACGGCCGACGCCGCCGATTCCCAGAATTCCAAGGGTCTTGCCGGAAATGCCATGCGCCGAAAGAAAGTTGGATTGCGACCCCGGAATGACGCCGGCACGCGCTAAGCGGTCGGCTTCGACCACACGCCGGCCTACGGCAAACATCAGCGCCCAAGCGAGGTCGGCAGTTGCATCATCCAGCAGCGATGAGGGAATCACAGTGACCGGGATGCCCAAGCGCGTGGCCGCAGCAATATCAATGTCTGCGGGGGTGATGGTTGTCGAGCAGATCCCTTGGAGGTGGGGATTGGCGGCGATGACTTCGCTGTCGATACGATCGTGTAACAGGCAGAAGAGTACATCATGAGTGCGGGCGGCTTGCAGCAACTCGTCCTTACTGACGATGTGCAGCATATCCGGGTTCATGGTGACGTCGGCAACCGCACGCAGGCGTGCGACGGCAGATGCCGACACTGGTTGGGTAATAAAGATACGCGGGCGCATAGTTGCCGGCCTGGTCTGCTTTAATTCATCCAGCGGACGACGCCAGCGACCCCGTCCACCGCCACTGTCGAGCCGTCCGGTATGCGCTGGGTCGCGTCCAGCACGCCCAGCACCATCGGGATGCCACGTTCGCGTGCGAGGGATGCCATGTGCGAGGTGCTGCCACCACGCTCGGCAACCACGCCGGCGACTTTGGTCAGTATGTCGCTAAGGGCGGGGCCGACGACCTTGGTGATCAAGATATCGCCGGGGGCGACCCGCGACAACTCACATTCGCAGTTGATCACGCAGGCACGGCCGGTGCCCCAGCCAATGCCGGCGGCGTGACCGTTGATGCGCGGTTTGCCTTCCCAGACGGCGTCGGGGACCGTGGCTTCCTGGGTGTGCAGCGGACGCGCCTGCAACAGCTTGAAACCCTTGTCATCGATCGCCCATTCAATTTCCACAGGCATATCCATAAACTTTTCGACGCGCAGCAGAATTTTGCCGAGTTCCTGCGCTTCCGCTTCGCTAAGACAGGGGGTTTCGGCCATCGCCTTCGAGACCAGCGTGGTGGTTGGTTCGGCGTTGTGCACGCAACCGACCTGGTGGTCTTTGCGACCGGCGGTGATGGAGAGGACGGATGCGTCGCGCCGCAATTCATAGCGGTCGGGCGTGACTTCGCCCTGGGCGATCGCCGAGCCCAGTCCCCAGGTCGCGCTCAGGGTCATGCCGCCATCGGCAGTTTGACTGAGTGCGCCGCCGGAGGCGCGTGCCGATACCAGTGGCTGAATCAATACGCCCATCGCGGTATCGGCCGGATCGATATTGTTGGTCGCCATGTAGCGCAGCGCACGCGTCATCCACAGCGCACCCCAGCAGGAACGCACGGCGGTGATGAAATCGGCTTCGGATTCGATGCCGATAAAACTTTCGAACTGGCCGGCGAAGCTGGAACCAAAGCGATCTTCGACCAGCGCCGAAGAGCGCACGCAAAGCAGGGCGCCGGTTTCGGCAATGAGTTGCCGACGCGCCTCAAGCAAGGGTTCGAGAATTTCCGGGGTGATCGGTTTGTCCAGCAGGCCAAGCTTCATATTCAACGCGTGGCGGCGGGCCTGCGGGCTTTCCGTCGCGCTCATGACGCCTCGGGCGTCTTCATCGAGACCGAGTGCATGAATCTGCGCGCGATAGCCGGCGGCGTCGATACAGAAGCCCGGCGGTGTTGGCAGGCCGGCGTTGGCCATGCGCGCCAAATTGGCCGCTTTCGGGCCGACGCGTGAAGCGTCGGTGGCCACGTGATCGGTGATTGGGAAGATGTATTGGGTCATTGTTAGTTTGCTGTTGAGTCGATGACGATGCGCAGGACCTTGCCGGGGTTGCGTTCGTATTCGTCGAAAGCGTCGGCGGCGCGTGACAAAGGGTAGGTGGCACTGACAAAACCGGCCACATCAATCTGGCCATTGGCAACGAGTTCAATCGCTGGCGCCATGTCGGTGGGGTTCAGTGCACGTGAGCCGATGATGCTGATTTCTTTAAAGTAGAGCGGGAAGGTGGTGAATTGCGAGCAGCATTCGTGGCTGACTGCATACGGCGACAGCCTGCCGCCAGGGCGCAACATTTCGATTGAGGCCATCAAGGTGGCAGCACCACCGGCCGTGTCGATAACGATGTCGGCCCCCGAACCTCCGGTCAAACGCAGGACTTCATCCACCGCCTTTTCTGCACTGATATCGAGCGCATGTTGCGCGCCCATGCGCGTGGCCATGTCGAGTTTCCATTTGGTGCGAGAGATGGCGATTACCGTGGCGCCCGCGATGACCGCCAGCCGGGTATGCAGCAATCCTGTGGTGCCTTGACCCAAGACGACGACCGATTCACCCGCCTTGATACCGAGGCGGTTTTGGGCATGGCGCACGGTGGCAAGGGTTTCGATCAATGTTGCATCTGCCAGCGACATGCTGTCTGGCAGGGTGTGCAGATAGCGGGTTGGCAGATGAACGTATTCGCACATCGAGCCCTCGACCTCGCGACCAAAGAGTCCGGCGTTGCGGCAGAGTTGCTGCTCGCCGCGTTTGCACGAATCACAGTGGCCGCAGGAGATGATCGGATTGATGATGACGTGCTGGCCGGCTTTGACGCCGCTAGCACCCTCACCAACACTCTCGACGATACCGGTCGATTCGTGACCCAGCACCACGGGGTAACGAACACCCGGATGATCGCCGGTGAAAATCGAAAGATCGGTATGGCAGACCGCGGTGGAGGAAATTCGCACGATCGCTTCGCCGGCTGCGGCAACCGGGGCGGGGCGGTCAACAAGATCAAAATGCCGGGGGGCGGCAAGCACCGCGGCGCGTGTGGATTGTTTCATGCTCTGCCTTTGGAGACCGCGGCCTATGAATGATGTGCCGGGAATCCCTGAGAATTGGAGAAAAAAACAAGGGGGCATCGCCCCCTTGTTTCCGTATTGCTTTACAGCTTAGTGGCCTGCCAGCTTGCCGTAGTCCGAATACCCGGGCATCGGGTCGACAACCGTAATTTGCTCGACCGGGAAGTTCGAGACGATTTCGCAACCGTCTTTGGTGACGATAAGCATCTCTTCGATACGCACGCCCCACTGGTGGTTTTTACCGTGCTGGGTTTCCAGCGCGAACGTCATGCCTTCCTTGATTTCGATCGGGTGATCGAGCGACCAGATGCGCGAAATAACCGGCTGGTCGTATTGCGCGAGGCCGAGACCGTGGCCCCACAGGTTGGCGGCGGCCTGATCTTCCTCTTCGTAGCCCCAGGCTTCTTTCGCCGACGGCCACTTCAAGGCGATGTCGCGGGTGGTGACGCCCGGCTTGACCACTTTGATCGAGTCATAGAGCCACTTCAACGCGGTCGCGTAGTAGTCTTTTTGCTCTTGATTCGGCTCGCGGCCGACCATGTACGTGCGGTAGTAGCACGACTTGTAACCGTTCCACGTCAACGCGGCCAGATCCATAAACACCATGTCGCCCGGCTTGATGATGCGGTCGGAGAAGTTACGCCAGTTCGGCCAGGTGTTGAGGCCTGAGGACACGATCACGTCCTCGACGTCTTCCATGCCGGGCACGTTGTAGAGGAATTCCATGATGTGCGCGGTCAACTGATTCTCGGTCAGGCCCGGCTTCAGGAACTTCATGAATTCCCAGTGAGCGGCGTCGCCGATCGCACCGACCTGACGGAAGCATTCCTGCTCGTCCTGGTTCTTGACCGCACGCGCTTCCATCATCGGCGTCATGCCGTCAGCCCAGTCGATCTTCGACTCTTTGAAGATCTGGATCATGTTGATGTCGACAAAGTCGACGCCGAGCTTCATGCCTTCGACGCCGCGCTTTTTCATTTCCTGCTTGATCGCGTTGGTGAACTTCGTCACCTGCTGGGTCGAAGCCGGGCCGGCTGCGCCCTTGATCCACGCGTACGAATAACGGATGTTTTCTTTCGGAATCCACGGCGAATGCTTTTCGATGTGCAGACCGATGTCGCCCTGTTCGAACAGAACCGGCGCGTCGTCGCCACACAGCAGGCAATAGCGCAGGCCCGGCTTCAGCTTGTTCCAGCCCGGGGTCAGGGTGCTGGTGACGTAACGGACGTTTTCGTCATACATCAGCAACATCGCGCCCAAGCCGTGCGCCTTCATGCGCTCGCGGGCACGCTCGAGCCGGTACGTGCGCATCCGGCCCCAGTTAATGCGCTCTTGCCAGTCCAAACCCACCATGCCTACATTGGCCATAATTTCCTCCAGTTCACTTGTTGATCGACAAATTACTTCAGTTTTGAAACGTGAAAACGAGCAGGTCATCCCCGTAAGGGAACAAAGTCCACTTTACGACGGTAATTCTGCTCTGGATTTCAGCGCGGAATTCCTTGACCAACCGTGTCGCCATCAGGGGCGGCTGGAAGATCAATGCCGGCGCACCCGAGGTGACCAAAAACGCGCTAAGTTTAGCACGCCTTTCGCAGGCAGTTCTAGCGCAGTCGATTGATTCCAATCAAACAGGCGTCATAACTTTCGGTGATCAATCGGCGCGTTTCGCGCGCCTGGTTTTGGCGGCCGATTTCTCCGGTATGACCGGCAGTAGCAAGTGAGAGGCCATTTTGCCGCCTGTGTAAATCGTATTGGTGCCCGAGTTGTAGTCTGCGCTGTAATGTGTGTAGGGCGCCGAGCCGACACCATCGCGCGGCTGGATGTCGAGCCGAAGGCGATGTCCTTTGCCAAACACCATGCAGGTCGGCCAGATTTCAACCTCAACCCGTACGATTTCACCCGGTGTCAGCGGTTGGCGCTCATCGTGCGTGTGCCAGGGCCGGTAGGGCAACGATTTTTCCGGATCGAGCTTACGGTGCGAAACCCGTAGCCAGCCTTTTGCCACCGGCACCGGTTGTTGTTGCTGACCGAGTTCCCATACGTCCTGACCTTCCGGGTCAATATTGCGGATGGTCGCGAAGATGTCCATGTCTTCGGAAGTGCTGGAGACCCACAGCACCAGATTGACCGGCCCGGTAATTTCCGTCGCCGCTGGCATGGGAGCGGTTTCAAACGAGATGCCCAGGCGCGGCATGCTGCCTGGCAGCACGGTCGAGGTCCAGGATGCCGACGCCACACCGGCCTTGCTCATGCCGGTGGCCGAGTAGCTGATGGCCGCGCGTTTGGCGGGAGCGGTGCTGCTGAGCTGGCCTTCAGCCGGTTCGCCAGGGCGTGGCTCATACTGTGCCGGACGCAGATAAAACGGCGTCCAGCGTGTGCGTTTGAGTGGCCATTCGTTTTCATGGCGGAATTGATAGCCCTTGCCGCCGCCGGTACGGATCAGTAATTTGACCGGTGGTTCTTCCATGACGCCGTTTTGTTTGCCTTTCAGCCAGTGATCAAGAAAGCGGATTTGGTCGTGGCGCGCTTCTTCGGCATAAAACGGGTGGTAGTGCGTCCCGGCATGTATGCGCAATTTTTTATTCTTTGATTTGGCCTGTACAAAAGCCTCGGTATTGCCGCGCAGGTGCAGGGCCATGCCGCTCCAGTTGCCGACCGACAGGAAGGGGATATCCATCTTGTCCCACACCGCCTGCCGGCCGTAATACTGGCCGCGGTCGAGGCTGTTTCGCATGTACTCCCAGACCCAATTTTTGGAAAAAGTGTCTGGATTGTTTTCATAGGGCTTGCCAAGAACATGGTGGGCCATATGGTTCATATACCAGTTGCTGACAAAGCCAAAACAGAAGATCCCGCCGTGGAAGGCGAAATCGCGATACATGTCGGCGGCGCCTTCCCACGGAATGATCGCCTTCAGCGAGGGTGGCTTGAGGTTGGCGACAAACCATTGCGTCATCGCGAAATAAGAAATGCCCAGCAGTCCGACCTTGCCGTTACACCAGGGCTGGCGCGCCGCCCATTCGATGGCGTCGTAGAAGTCGAGTGCCTCTTGAATTGAAAAGGGATCGGTTTGTCCCGGCGACTTGCCGGAGCCGCGACCATCAACCCGCACTGAGACATAGCCACGCGGCACCCACCAGAGCGGGTTGACCGTTTCCCAATTCATATAGGGATTGTCTTTTTCCTCGAGGTCGGCCGGCGGTGTCCAGTGCTTGTCTTTTTGATAGCTGGCGAGGCTGACGATGGCCGGAAACTTCCCCTTGCCCCGGGGGCGGAACACATCGGCTTTCAGACGCATGCCATCGCGCAACGGGATATCGAGGTCTTTCTCAACCTGCAGGCGATGTTGCGCCTCGCTCACATCCGGGGTGTTTTTCATCCGGCGGCTCAGTCGAGGGAAATATTGTTGTCGCGGATGACCGCGGCCCATTTGGCGATATCTTCGTTGACGAATTTGGCGTATTCGGCCGGCGACTTGCTGGTGACCACGGAGATCAACTGTTTGCCGAGCGCCTCTTTCATGTCTGGAGACTCCAGCACCTTTAAGGCGGAGGCATGTAAATAGGCAAGCAGCGCCGGCGGCAACTTGGCCGGTCCGAACAAACCGTTCCAGGCGTTGGTGCCGATGCCCGGATAGCCAGCCTCGGCCATCGTCTGGATGTCGGGAAACTCGGCGCGTCGCGTCGGCCACGTGGTGGCGAGTGGTTTGATCCGGCCGGCTTTCAGGTGCGGCAGCGAAGAGGCAAGGTTGAGCATGGTCAGCTGGACTTCATTGCCGATGATGGCGGGGATGATCTGTCCGGCGCCGCCCTTGTACGGAATATGTGTCATGTCAACGCCCATTGCCTTCACCAGTCGGGCGGCGTCGAGGTGCGGGTACGACGCGATGCCGGCAGATGCATAAGCCAACCGGTTGGTTTTGGCATAGTCGGCCAACTGGCGCAGCGTACTCACCGGCACCGCCGGGTTGATCATGAACATGTGCGGAATCTCGATCAGATTAGTCACCGGGGCCAGATCGCGCGACGGTTTGATCGAGAGTGTTTTGGCAAACGCCGGTTCGGAGATCGCATTGGTCGACACGTTGCCGACCATCAATGTATAGCCGTCGGGCAGTGCGCGCGCCACGGTTTCGAGTGCAATCGCACCCGAGCCGCCGGCGCGGTTGTCGACCACGACCTGGTAACCCCAGTATTCAGACAGTTTGGTCGCCAGTTGCCGGGCCACGATATCAGTGGCACCGCCGGGCGCGTAGGGCACGATCATGCGCACCGGACGCGTCGGAAATTTTTCCGCGGCCTGAGCGGCGGTGGAGATGAAGAGGGTTGTAACGGCCAGCAGCGCCGCGCGGAAGGTTCGAAACTGCATCATGGAATCTCCTTGATGAGATGAAGCCGTTGCACGTAGCCGCCGGACCTTTACTTAGCGGCCGAGTTTTTCCTGCTCGGGGGTGATCGGTAGCGCGACCGGCTTTTTCAGCCGTGCCGAGAGATCGATCGCCTTGGTCAGCATCAAACGATTATGACCTTCGCGTGCGGTGGCGTGTTGCGTTGTTGCGCCAAGTGCCACGCGGTTCAGCCACGAATTGGTTTCCTCGCGCATGGGGCCGCGCAATTCGCCCAGCGCCATATCGCCGACCGGATAGCTGGTCAGAAAATCGACGTGGCGGCGTTTGTCTGGCGCATAACCTTCGCCCTGTACCAGATTGGTTGCCAGCACGATGTCGCGATGCGTGTCATCGATGGTCAGCACGCCTTCGGTGCCGACAGCGCCCACTTCGAGGCTATACACTGCACCCGGCCAGACTTCGGGCAGGGCCCAGGAAATCACGCCGTGGTAAATCGCGCCGTCGTCAAACGTGATGGTGTAAGCGGTGCCGTCGATGCCCTGCCAATCGGCGCCGAGCGCCTTGTTGACCGAGCGTGCATAGACTTCGACGGGTGTCTTGGCTTCCATCAGCCACATCACGATATCGAGGGCGTGCGTGCCGGAAATCACCATCGGCGAAATTTCTGCCGGGTTATCCGAACGCTTGTAATTATCGATGGCGACCAGACGGTTCATGAAGGCGCGCGAGGTCACCATGGTGACTTCACCCAGGGAGCCGGTACGTACCTTCTCCTTGGCGACCAGCCAGCGCCGGCGAAACCGTTGCGTGTAGCCGATCACCGCATCAATGCCGGCGTGTTCGAGTGCATCCATCACCATCTGTGACTCGCCCAGATCGGTGGCCAGCGGCTTCTCGATCAGCATCGGCAGCCCGCGTTCGCAGGCGGCGAGAATGGGGTCGACATGCAAATGTTCGTCGGTGCAGACGATCAGGGCATTGACTTCAGGGCGTGAGATCAACTCGCGATAATCCGCGGTAACAAATTCGGCGCCGACTTTGTCAGCGACAAACCTGGCGCGCTCCGGATTTTTTTCGGCGATACCGATCCATTCGACCGCCGGATGGCGCGCCGCCAGTTCACCGCGGATCAGGCCGACGCGCCCCGCGCCAACGATGGCCAGACCGATTTTTTGTGACTGCTTTCTCACCGTGCGCCTCCGCGCGATTCGGGCAGCGGCAGCGAGACCGGTTCATTGCGTTCCGCCGACAAGTCAGCGGCAATGTAGACCTCCATCACCTGGCGCGCTTCTTCGGGTTTGACCATGACGTCGCGGTCGCAGGCGCAGGCCTCGATGAAGTGCACGGTTTCCGGGGCCATGGCACCGGCAAACGTATGTTCCACCCATTCGCCGGGCATGGTCGACATTGGATGCACGATGCCGGTCTTCATGGTGGTCAGATGATTGTCGCGATGGGTGTCATCGATGATCAGCGC
>CAIWNB010000051.1 GCA_903913965.1 uncultured beta proteobacterium | reverse complement strand
GTCTTCGCTGCCGACGATTTCCGCCGTCTGCGTTTTGAGTTTGAAAGCGAGCCCCTTGGCTTCGAGTGTTTTCTGCAACATGCCGGCCGCCGTGCGATCGAGCTGGCGCTCCATCAACCAATCCATCAGGTGCACCACCGTGACATTCATGCCGCGCAGCTTGAGACCGTTGGCCGCTTCAAGACCCAACAAGCCGCCGCCGATCACCACCGCATTCTGATATTTTGCCGCGGCCTCGATCATCGCGTTGGTGTCCTGGATATCGCGATAACTGATCACACCGTCGAGTGTTGCGCCGGGCACCGGCAGGATGAAAGGATTCGAACCGGTGGCCAGCAACAGGCGGTCGTATGGCGCCTCGGTACCATCGGCGGCGACCACCTTGCGTGCCACGCGGTCGATCTTCTCAATCTTCTTGTTCAGATGCAGCGTGATGTGGTTGGTCGCATACCAGTCGACATCGTTCAACATGATGTCCTGCAACGTCATCTCGCCGGCCAGGACCGGTGAGAGCAGGATACGGTTGTAATTGGCATGCGGCTCGGCACCGAACACCGTGATGTCGTAGAGGTCGGGGGCGATCTTCAACAGTTCCTCAAGGGCGCGCACGCCCGCCATGCCATTGCCGACCATCACCAGTTTTAATTTTTTCATTGTGCTTTCTCCCTCGTTACTAAGCCGACTGCCGCAATGGCAAGGTCTGCGCCTGTTGCGCGGCCAGATCCACCACCGCGCCAATCACGATCAATGCCGGGCTGCCCAGGCCGGCAGCTGCAGCCTTTGCCGCGATGTTTTCGACACATCCCGTCACGCTGCGCTCGCGTGCCGTGGTCCCGTGTTCAATCACCGCCGCCGGCGTCGCCGCCATTCCCGCCTCGACCAGCGCGGCAGTAATCGCGGCAATGCGCTGCATGCCCATGTAAATCACCAGCGTGGTGCCGGTGCGCGCCAGCGCCGCCCAATCAGGGGCGCCGCCGTCACGCGCATGTGCGGTAACAAAGGTCACGCCGCGCGCCAGATCACGATGCGTAACCGGAATGCCGAGTGAGGCCGGCACGCCGACGCCAGCGGTAATCCCGGGGATCACGCTGCACTCGATACCGGCCGCCGCCAGCGCCAGCACTTCTTCGCCGCCGCGTCCAAAAACGAAGGGGTCACCGCCCTTGACGCGCGCCACCACCGCACCGCGGCGCGCCAGTCGCACCATCAGTTTTTCAATGAATGCTTGCGGCGTTGATTTGCAGCCGCCGCGCTTGCCAACGGCGATGACGCGCGCCTGCGGGGCATGCTCCAGCACACGACGGTCGACCAGATCATCGATCAAGACGACATCAGCCGCCGCCAGCGCACGCACCGCCTTCAAGGTCAGCAGCTCCGGGTCCCCCGGTCCGGCACCGATCAAACATACCCTGCCCGCCAGACGTTTCATCGTATTCACCTTTGCATCACGCCGCCGGGCGCAGTTGTTTCTGATACAGGAACTCCAGCACACGGCCGCGTAACTGGTGATAGCCGGCGTCCTTGACCAGCGCCAGGCGGTCGCGCGGACGCGCGAGATCAACGCTGACGATATCGCCGATGGTCGCCGCCGGACCGTTAGTCATCATGACGATGCGATCCGACAACAACACCGCCTCATCGACGTCATGCGTGACCATCAACACCGTGCTCCTGGTCTTGGCGACGATCTTCAGCAATTCGTCCTGCAGATGGGCGCGGGTCAAGGCGTCGAGCGCGCCGAAGGGTTCGTCGAGCAGCAAGACCTTGGGCTCGATCGACAACGCGCGGGCGATACCAACCCGCTGCTTCATGCCGCCGGAAATTTCATTCGGCCGTTTGTCAGCGGCATGTCCGAGCTGTACCAGATCAAGCGCCTTCAGGGTGCGCGCCTTCAACTGGGCGCGGTTCTCGCTGGCACCGAAGACGCGCTCCACCGCCAGATAGATGTTCTCCGCGCAGGTCAGCCACGGCAGCAGCGAGTGGTTCTGAAACACCACCCCGCGATCCGGGCCGGGGCCGGCGATTTCGCGTCCGGCGCAGATCAACACGCCGGCGGTCGGCTCCGTCAGTCCGGCAACCAGATTGAGCAATGTGGATTTGCCGCAACCCGAGTGACCGATCAAGGTGACAAACTCGCCCTCGCTGATGGAGAGGTTGATATCCTTGAGTGCGACAAAAGTACCACGCGGCGTTTTGAAGCTCATGCCGATATTCTCGACCAATACGAATTTTTCCATGGCAGCCCCCGGTTAGCGGTATTCGAAGCGACGCGCGATCAACATCAGCATCTGTTCGAGCAGCAAGCCAACAATGCCAACCACGAAGATCGCGATGATGATGTGTTCGACGTTCAGGTTGTTCCACTCGTCCCACACCCAGAAGCCGATGCCCACCCCACCAGTCAGCATTTCTGCGGCGACAATCACCAGCCAGGCCACACCGATCGACAGGCGTATCCCGGTCAAGACGAAAGGCAGCGCGGCAGGAAACAGGATGCGCGTGAAGACCTTCCACTCCGAGAGATTCAGCACCTTGGCGACGTTCAGATAATCCTGCGGCACCTCGCGCACGCCGACTGCCGTGTTAACGATCATCGGCCAGATGCTGGAGATGAAGATCACCCAGATCGCCGCCGGATTCGCCGCCTTGAACACCAGCAAACCGATCGGCAGCCACGCCAGCGGTGACACCGGACGCAGCAGGCTGATGATGGGCGAGGTCATGCGCGCGAGAAAACGAAAACGCCCGATCATGAAACCCAGCGGTATGCCGATCAGCGCCGCCATGCCGAAGCCAATACCAACGCGGCCAAGCGACATCAGGATGTTCCAACCGATACCCTGATCATTGGGCCCCTTGCGATAAAACGGATCGCTAAAGATGGCGATTGCCGAATGCAGGGTTTTCAGCGGGCCGGGCAGCGTGCTGTGCGCCGACAACATCGCCCAGATGGCAACGAACATCGCCAGACCGAAGAACACCGGAATGGCCGCGCGGAAAAAGCCGGCGATTTCGTCGCCGTATTTTTCCACCAGCGGCACGTGCCGGCGTACCGGCGGCGCATCGTCACTCGCCGCGGGCGCCGCCGGCGCCACCGCCACCGCGGTAGCGGCAGCCGGTGGCGTCGCGCCGAACTTCTCGTGTTTCAATATCGTTGCCGTCATTTCAGCCCGCCTTGATTTTGAAACTGCTCGCGTATTTCTTCGGATCCTTGCCGTCCCACACCACGCCGTCGATCAACTTGGAGGTACGCAAATCCGATTTCGGCAATGGTACCTGCGCCGCAGCCGCCGCCTGTTTGTAAATATCGATGCGGTTGACCTTTTTCGCGACGGCCAGATAATCCGGATCTTCTTTCAACAGGCCCCAGCGACGATGCTGGGTGAGGAACCACATGCCGTCGGAAAGATACGGATAGTTGACCGTGCCCTCGTTGTAGAACTTCATGTAATCGGGCTCGTCCCACTTCTTGCCGATGCCGTTGTCGTAACGCCCCAGCATGCGTGCGAGGATCACGTCGGAATCCGTGTTCACATAGGACTTGTCAGCGACTGTTTGCGCAGTCTTCTGCCGATTCGACAACGATGAATCAATCCAGCGTCCGGCTTCGAGTATCGCGGCGGTCATGGCGCGCGCCGTGTTTGGGTATTTCTTCACCCATTCATCGGTGGTGCCCAGCGTTTTTTCCGGATGATCCTTCCAGATCGCCTGTGTGGTTTCGGCGGTGAAACCAATGCCGTCGACGATGGCGCGGTTGTTCCAGGGTTCGCCCACGCAATAGCCGTCCATGTTGCCGACGCGCATATTGGCGACCATTTGCGGTGGCGGCACCGTGATTGTTTTCGTGTCGGTGAACGGGTTGATCCCGTTGGCCGCGAGCCAGTAGTACAGCCACATCGCGTGGGTGCCAGTCGGGAAGGTTTGCGCAAAGGTGTATTCGCGCTTTTCCTTGTCCATCAGCGCCTTCAGCGTAGCGCCGTCCTTGACACCTTTCTCATTGAGTTTCTTCGAGAGCGTGATCGCCTGACCGTTGTGATTGAGGTTCATCAGCACGGCCATATCTCTCTTCGGTCCGCCGATACCCATCTGCACGCCGTAAATGAGGCCGTAGAGCACATGCGCCGCATCGAGTTCGCCATTGACCAGCTTGTCGCGCACCGAGGCCCATGACGCTTCTTTGGTCGGCACGATCTTGATGCCGTATTTTTTGTCGAATTCCATGACCGAGGCCATCACCACGCTCGAACAATCGGTGAGCGGGATGAAACCGATCTTCACCTCGGTTTTCTCCGGCGCGTCGGAACCCGCAGCCCAGGCTCCACTGCGGATTGCATCAGGCACAAGACTCATGATGGCCGCCCCTGTCAGCAGGCTGCCACGACGCAGAAATTCGCGCCGCTCGCTATCCGCATTGACTGCAACGTCGGTTGATATGCCGGTTTTGATTTCATGGTTTGCTCCGTCGCTCATGATTCACTCCTGTAAAAAAATACGTTCTGCAACGTCAGGTCAAACAGCAACCCAAAATAAAACGGCGTCCGCTCCAGCAGCAAAATTGCCGCAGGAACAGGACGCCGTTGTCCGTTACCAGCACCGGCCCGCCATTGGACGCAGTGCGCTATGACAGATGTTTAGCAAGCGCTGTGCCAGCAACGGGATTTAAGTATAGGTATCTGATTTACATAGCGTTAAATGAGACTAACGTTATATAAGTAAGCCTGCGCTTATGCACTGCTGCAGTGCACCAATCGCCGCTTGTGCCTTGAAATGGGGTGCGCGCACGACGCGCGCAAGCAACTGCCGGTCAGGCGATCAGATCAGCCACTGCGAGTAACTGGCGCGCCACTTCGACCAGCCGCGAATTGTTTTCCATCGCGCGCTTGCGCAAGGCGCGATAGGCCTCGTCTTCGGAGTAACCGCGGCTCTTCATGAGCAGGCCCTTGGCGCGCTCGATCACTTTTCGATCTGCATACTTCTCTTCGATTTCTTCGAACTCGCGTTTGAGCGCGTGATACTGCTCAAAACGCGCTACTGCAGCATCGATGATCGGCCCGATGCGCGCACCATCCATGCCATCGACCACATAGGCACTGACGCCGGCCTGGGTTGCCGCACGAATTTTTTCGCCTTCGCCATCATGGGTGAACATGACGATCGGACGCGGATCATCACGCGTCAGCACGATGAGATTTTCCAGCGTATCGCGATCAGGCGAGTCGGTATCGATGATGACAATATCGGGTTTGAGCGCAGCCACCTGGCGGTGCAAATCGAAGGTCGACGGCAGATAGGCGACGACTGCGTGCCCGGCGCGCAGCAAGGCCTGCTGCAGCACCTCGGCGCGTTCCATCACATCGTCAACGATCATCACCTTCAGCGTCATTGCCAAGCCTTCAAAAGGGCTTCAGGCCGCGGCGAGGCTACCGGTCTCCACAGCTACGATCGCCTTGGCCTGATTCATGTCTGTAGTATAGCCGGCGGCAAATAAACAGGCCGCGAGTTGATTGACGATGGGCAACGGCACCGGGGTCTCGCCCGCCAGTGCACGGCGTATCCAGGCCGCACTGGCGGCGGCGTTCATACCCTCGGGCAGGGTCGTTATTTTCTTCATCGCCGGCACCTCGGCGCCGAACAGGGTCTCCACACCGCCTTCATACAAATACTCGATCCGCGGCCGGTGTAGCGGGTCGGCATAGGGTTCGCCCGCCGCCCCCTGCAGCAACATCGCGTGCGCCCCGGTGGCGAGTAAATAGTCGCGGTTTAAGGCCAGCGCCGATTCCTGCGCCACCGCCACCACGCGCAGGCTGTCCCCGTCAAACGGATCCAACAAACGCGCTACGGCATGCGCCACCGAACGCACCCCCAACCGCCCGCGCAGCGCGATCAACTCGGCGAGTCCCGGCGCCAGCACCGCCGTCGGCACAAAAGCCACACCGGTTTTACGCAGCACCTCGCCAGCCTGGGTCAGGGTTGCGCACGGCATCACGCCCAGTTCGCGAAACACATAGGCGCTGGCAATGCCGCCCTCGCCATTGAGCATGCCGTGCACCAACACTGGCACGCCAAAACGCTGCAATAACAAGGCCAGCAACGGCAGCAGATTAGGTTGATCACGCACGCCGCCATAGCTGGCCAGCACCACCGGTTGCGCCTTGGCCGGCGGCGGCACGAGACGGAACATGCGTTCGTTGACGGCATTGGCATAACCGGCCAGCTCGGTCAGCGCGGTCGGTTTCATCTGCAGCGCCACCAGTAGTGCACCGAGTTCGAGTTCGGGTACACCTCCGTCGAGCATCGCGCCGAACAACAAAGCGGCATCGCGCTCGGCAAGGTCGCTCTCAAGCTCGCCGCCGCAACAGATGGTTTTCAGAAATTGGGCATAGGACATGATGTAGGCACTTATCTTTCAGTCATAGTAATCACAGGTACGAGTAAACCCGCCTGCGCATTCATGGTTTTCATGCGGCGATCTGCGTCGCCAGCGTTGTTTCTGCAGCATCGGTCGGTGTTGCCAACGATTCCCCGCACAGGCGCTTGAGTTCGGGCATACAGGACCCGCATTCGGTGCCGCATTTGAGACGCTGCTGCAATTGCGCAAGGTCCGCGCCACCGGCAAGCACGCCGCGAATCTCGGTTTCAGCGACATCGAGGCAATTACAGACGATGCGTCCACGGTTGAAACTGCCACGCGGCGGGGAGGCCACCGGCGCCAGTATCCACGCCCGCACCGCTTCGGCAGGAGCGCCCTCAATCATCATGTTCTTCAACCACTCCTGCGCCACCGTTTCACCCGACAGACAGACGCTTTGCACGATGCCGTCTTCCACCAGCGCCGCTTTCTCAACGCGGCGGCGCGCGTCGATATAGCGCATGGTGCGCGCAGCGTCGCCCAGCTCAAACAGTTCATCCAGCCGATCGAGCACGGTGTCAGCAATCGGCGCGGCGGCGTAGCCATGCAACATGAGCACAGGATTGTCACGCCCGCCCAGCGTGAGGGTAGCGTATGCAAAGGCCGCCAACAGCGGCTGCAAGGCGTCGCGCAGGCTCTGTATCGCCGCGCCAGCGGCGGCGTCAATCCGCCGCATCGCCACCACGCGATAGGGCAGCTCGACCGCTTCCACCTCGATCGCAGCATGCTTGAGTTCGGGTTGTTTGGAGCGTGCATCAAACGCCGGCGTGGTCAGCGCGTTGATGCCGGCGCCGCGCATGAAACGTCCACCCCAGTGCATCGGCATGAAGACCTGCCCTGCACGCATCTGCGCCGACACTTCGACGCGCACGATCAGTTCACCGCGCCGGCTCTTTAGACGCGCGAGATCACCGTCCTTCAGCCGACGCCGCGACAGGTCGCGTTCATGCATGGCCAGCCGCGGTTCGCTGGCGTGATTGAACAAACGCGCGATCGTGCCAGTGCGGCTCATGCCGTGCCACTGATCGCGCAAGCGGCCGGTATTCAAGGCGAGCGGAAAGCGAGCATCGGTTTTTTCAGCGGTCGCTGCATGTTTAACCACGGCGAAAGAGGCACGACCGCTGGCGGTCGGAAAACGTCCATCGGTATAAAGACGTTCGCGGCCCTGCGTCGCCCCCTCGGGCAGTGGCCATTGCTGCGGGCCGGCAGTCTCCAACAGGGCATAACTCAAGCCGGTGATATCGAGATCGCGACCGCGTGTGCTTTCACGATGCTCGTTAAAAACCTGCTCGGGCGTGCTGTAGGGAAACAAACGAAGTGCGCGTTGATCGCCCAGTGCAGAGCCAAGGCGCCTGGCAAAATCCACCGCAATCGCCCAATCGGCACGCGCCTCACCGGGGCCTGCGACCGCCGCGCGCACACGCGTGATGCGACGCTCGGAATTGGTAACCGTGCCCTCCTTCTCGCCCCAGGTCGTGGCCGGCAATAACAAATCGGCATAATCAGCGGTATCGGTGTCGCGATAGGCTTCCTGCACCACCACAAACTCGGCACGTTCGAGCGCCGCCCGCACTCGCGACACATCAGGCATGGATTGCGCCGGATTGGTACAGGCGATCCATACCGCCTTAATCTCGCCGCGTTCGAGCGCCTCGAACAGTTCCACCGCCGTCTTGCCAGGCACCGATGGAACATCGTCAATACCCCACAGACGCGCCACCTCAGCGCGATGAGCCGGGTTGGCGAGGTCACGATGCGCCGACAACAAATTAGCCATGCCGCCGACCTCGCGCCCGCCCATGGCGTTGGGCTGACCAGTCAGCGACAGCGGCCCCGCCCCCGGACGACCGATCTGCCCGGCGGCCAGATGCAGATTGATCAACGCCGCATTGTTGTCGGTGCCGTGTGACGATTGATTCAGCCCCTGGCAATACAGCGAGAGCGTCGCCGCCGACCCTGCAAACCAGCGCGCCGCCTGTGTGATGTCATCGGCTGCGACACCACAAATCGCCGCTGCAGCCTGCGGCGTATATTCACGCACCGCCTGTTTGAGTGCGTCGAAGCCCTCGGTGTGTGCGGCGATGTAGGCCTCGTCGGTCAGCTGCTCCCACAACATCACATGCAACATGGCGTTAAAGAGCGCGATATCGGTGCCGGGCAGTATGGGCAAAAACAAATCGGCAGCTTCAGCGGTGTCAGTACGCCGCGGATCAACAACGATGATTTTCAGGTCCGGCCGCGCCTGCTTGGCCGCCTCGATCCGACGAAATAGAACCGGATGGGCGTAGGCGGTATTGGAACCGGCAATAAACAAACAATTGGCTTGATCAATATCGGCGTAACAAGCCGGCGGTGCATCTGCACCCAGGGTCGTTTTGTAACCAGCCACCGCCGACGACATGCACAGGCGCGAGTTGGTGTCGACGTTGTTGGTGCCAATCAAGCCCTTGGCCAGTTTGTTGAAGACGTAATAATCCTCGGTCAGCAACTGGCCGGAAATATAAAACGCAACACTGTCCGGCCCGTGCTCCCGAATCGTTTCGGCAAACCGCGCCGCCGCATGATCAAGTGCAGCATCCCAGCCGACACGCTGACGTGCCGCCGCGCGGGTGGCGCGCAACTGCGGAAACTGCGCGCGTGCGGCGTTCGAATCGGCCAGATGCAAGGTCGAGCCCTTGGTGCACAAGCGGCCGAAATTGGCCGGATGATCAGGGTCTCCGCTCACACCGGTAATCCGCGTGTCATCGCTTTCAATGAGCACGCCGCAGCCAACGCCGCAATAACAACAGGTGGACTTTGTTTGTCGCATGCACTGTTGTTAGCAACCGACGTGCCAAGGAAAATTTATTTTTAATTCATGTATTTACTGATTATCAGCGACTTACGCCCTGCGTTTACGCCTGTTCCGGGTGCATCACTCACCCGCGCCGCCTCAAGTCGGTGCATGACTTCTTAAGGCGCACCCCGCGCAACGCAGAAGGGGCAGAGCCGATGGCTGGAACACGCAGCGCAGCAGGGGATAAACCTTGCAATTTTTGAGTACGCCCACCAATAATCGCGGTTTACCCGATTCAATGACAACTTCAACCCGTTCGCTCTCGCATCGCGCCGTCGCAGGATAAATACATTGCATACGCCGATTGATCACGCCACTTTCCGTGCAACCTGGGGTTCAGAGCCCTACGAGAGCTGTCCTTTGCTGGTTGAATACGCCAAAACCAACACCAAGGACATGCTCGCGCTCAAAAGCGCGTTGCTGCAAACCCGCACGCAGGAAATCGGCGAACTGGCCCACCGCATCGGTGGCGCCGCGCAGTTGATGGGGGCCACCGGCATCGTGGACAGCGCGCGCCTGCTCGAGGATCTCGCCGCCGGCGAAGACAGTGCCGCCATCAAACACGGCGTCGACACGCTCTGCCGTGAAATCGAGCTGGTGCACGCCTATATCAACGCCATACAGGCGCAATAACGGCGGGGCCTTCGAACCGTATCACTCCGGCCGGAATTTGGTTTCCGGCTTCAAACCCTTCTGTTGCTGCTTCTCGCTGATGCGGCCGTTTTCCAGATAATTGCCCTCGACTGCGCGTTTGGCCGCCTCATCCCATTGCGGCAGCCAGTCGCCGAGCGAATAGCCGAACCACGGTGATTGCGGGCGCACTGCGGGCAAACCGAGCTTTTCCCAGATCACGCGGGCGCGCTCCATGTATTCTTTTTTCGGCAACGCCAGCGGCGGCATGCCGCCTTTCATCGTGGCATCCATCAACAGCGTCGAATCCTCTTCGTGGTCGGATTCGCGTTTCGGCCCGTGGCCCTGGCCGCGGTGGGCGAGCACCTGCACGTCGGCCACCGGATTCATGCGGTAGGCCATCGCCCACAACAGGGTGTCGGCGTTGTCGGCGTCGATATCATCGTTGACGGCGATACAAATCTTGCTGCAATCGCCCTTGAAATAGGCGGCACCGTAGAGCGCGCGCCAGATCTCGGTCGGCGGCGTGCCTTTCTCGATGGTGATGATAGTGACACGCAACAAACCGGTCAGCGGTTCGTGCAACTGCACGCGTTTGACGCCGCGGATACCGAGCGCATCGCGCAAATGCGCGAGGAACAGCGGCTCATAAGCGACGCGCTTGATCACACTCGATTCCGACGGCGCGACCTGGCTGATATACGACGGAATCACCGGCTTGGCGCGGTGCGTGATCGCCGTGATGCGCATCGGCATATTGAATTCTTCGAGCGCCACGTGGCCATGCGATTCACCGAACGGCGCCTCGGGCTCGACGTATTCGGTGTCGATAAAACCTTCGATCACAATCTCGGATTCCGCCGGCACCATTAAATCCACCGTCTTTGCTTTGACGATATTAATGGGCGCACCGGCCAGACCGCCGGCGACATCAAGTTCGTCAACGCCCATCGGCAATTTCTGCGGCCCCATGAAAGCGACATAAGGCGGGCAACCGAGCACCACCGCGCAAGGCATCCATTTGTCGCCGCGCTTTTGATGCTTCAGATAATGCTGGTAACCGCCCGCACCACCAACGCGGGTAGCCATGCGCACCACCAAACGATCCGGCGCTTTCAACGCGGCGCGGTAAGTGCCCATGTTCTGCACACCGGTTTCCGGGTCGCGCGTCACCACGTTGGTGGCAGTCAGCGTCGGCGCCGAATCAAAGCCCGGTGTTGAAATCGGTATCGGCAGCATGTCGAGGCCATGCCCCTCGCCCTGCAAGGCCGCGCCCTCGTGCACGACGTCATGACAGGCCGCCTGCTCAACAACAACGGGCTTAATCGGATGCGCAATCGCACGATCCCACTTGGCCTGAATTTGCTCAACCGGCGCGCCCATGCCGACACTGTAGATGGCGCGGTTGGCGGCGATCGCGCCGACCACTACCGGAATGTCATATTTGCGACCGCGACCGTCAACGATATTGGTAAAGAGGAAAGCCTTGCGATCCTTTTCCTCCATGCCGCCGACAAACTGCCAACGCACCAGCGCGTGCATTTCGGCGTCCTTGTCGATCGGCTCGTCGATGGTCAGCAGCAAACCCTGGGCCTTGAGGGTTTCGAGGTGTTCGTGCAGATCCGGGTAGCCGCGGGGGATGTTTTTCATGGCGCGCTTTTCATAAATGAGGCTGCAGCAACGTGTGAGATAATCACGAGATCCGCCGGCGAGGCAGGCATTCAGCGGTCGCTGATTTTAAGCCATACAGAAGAGGCCCGCACCGGTCACCAAACACATGATCGACGAACTCCAATGAAGTCAGCTGCATTCGAATACGTGCGCGCTTCCTCGCTCGCCGAAGTCTGTGCCGCCTTGCACGACAGCGGTGACGAAACCAAGCTGATCGCTGGCGGCCAGAGTCTGGTGCCGATGATGGCGATGCGCCTGACGCGTCCGGCGCGCTTGATCAACATCAATGAAATCGACGCGCTGAAATTGATCGCCGTCGATCACAACTTCGTGCGTACTGGCGCCTGTACGCGGCAATGCGTGATCGCGCGCGACGCCGCACTGGGCGCTGCGCTACCCTTGCTCAAACAGGCGCTCGAATGGGTGGGCCACGTGCAAACCCGCAACCGCGGTACTGTCGGCGGCAGCCTCGTGCACGCCGACCCCGCAGCGGAAATGCCGCTCGTCGCACAGATCCTCGGCGCACAAATGGTATTGCGTTCGCATGCAGGCACACGCACCGTGGGTGCGGCTGAATTTTTCGAAGGCCCGCTCGCCACCGCGACGCGCCCTGACGAATGTCTGGAAGAAATCCACTGGCCGGTTTGGGTGGAACAACGCACCGGTTCAGCATTCACCGAAATCAGCCGCCGTCACGGCGACTTCGCCTTGGTCGCCGCCGCCGCGCAAATCGCTGTTGATGAAAACGGGGTTTGCACTCGCGTCAGCTTCGGGTTGGCCGGCGGTGGTTATATTCCAATGGCGTTTCCGCAACTGGCCGCGCGCTTGGTCGGCAGCACACTCGACGACGAGGCGGTGCAAAGCGTGGTCAATGACGCCGCAACCGAATTCGATCCTGGCGGCGACCTGCACGCCAGCCCCGAATACCGCCGTCATCTCGCCGTCGTGCTGGCGGCGCGCATGCTGCGTGCCGCCTACGACGACGCAAGGAAAGCATCATGAGCGAGAAACTCTATCCGGTCTCGATTGAAGTCAATGGCAAAGCGCGTAGCGCACAGGTGCCGGCACGGCTGTCGCTGGTGGATTTTCTGCGCGAAGAATTGCGCCTGACCGGCACCCACGTCGGTTGCGAACACGGTATCTGCGGCGCCTGCTCAGTCATGCTCGACGGCGAACCGGTGCGCTCCTGCCTGATGTTTGCCGTGCAGGCCGACGGCCACCACCTCACCACGGTCGAAGGCCTAGCACAAGCCGATGGCAGCCTCAGCATATTGCAGGACAGTTTCTGCGAAGCCCATGGCCTGCAATGCGGCTACTGCACGCCGGGCATGCTGATCGCATCACAAGCGCTGCTCAACGAAACGCCCAATCCAAGCGAAGCGCAGATCCGCGATGCGATCGGCGGCAATCTTTGCCGCTGCACCGGCTACCGCCAGATCGTCGATGCGGTGCAACTGGCCGCCAGCCGTCTCGCTGCGGAGAAAAAGTAATCATGGCCGACGCCAAAAGCCCCTACGGTTTCCGCTACATCGGCGCCAAGCGCCGCACCAAGGAACACCCGCGCTTCGTCACCGGTCGCGGCCGTTATGTCGCCGACATCGCGCTGCCCGGCATGAAGCATGTCGCCATCATCGCCTCGCCACACGCCAGCGCGCGCATTGTTTCGATCGACAGCGCAGCCGCACTCGCCGCCCCCGGCGTGCACTATGTATTAACGGGTGCAGAGTTCTGCGCCGCCACTGACGCGCTGGCGATCGGCGTCGACACGCCCAAGGTCACGCGCTATGCGCTGGCCAACGGTGTTGTGCGTTACGCCGGCGAATGGGTGGCCGCAGTCGTTGCCGATACGCGCGCACTCGCCGAAGACGCCGCCGAACTGATCGAAGTCGAATACGAAACGACACCGCACGTCGTCGACCCGGAAATTGCCGTGCTGGCCGACAGTCCGCAAGTGCATCCGGCTCACGGCTCGAATGTGCTGTTCCACCGCCGCTTTGTCTGGGGCGCCGTTGATGAGGCGTTTGCCAACGCGCAAAACACGGTGAAACTGCGGGTGCGCTGGGGACGCAGTTCAACGGTGCCAATTGAAACCTTCGGGGTCGCCGCGCAATGGGATGCCGGCCGCGAAATCCTCGACGTCTGGGCATCCATCCAAATGCCCAAGTTTCCCGACCAGCTCGCCCGCGCCTTGCGCCTGCCTGGTAACGCCGTGCGTGTGCACTACGACGTTGACGTTGGCGGCAGCTACGGCGTCAAGCGCGGCATCAAGCACACCGCACTGGTCAGCTATCTCGCGCGCAAACTCGGCATGCCGGTGCGCTTTCTCGAAGACCGCCTCGAAAACATGCGCGGCGGCGATATGCACGGCCCCGACCGCTTATTCGACATGCAGGCCGCCTTCGATAACGACGGCACCATACGCGCACTGAAGATCCGCGCATTGGATGATGTCGGCGCCTACGCCGGCCGCTCGCCACTGCAACTCGGCAAACCGGTGTCGGCAATCTGCGGCCCCTACCGCATCAAGGCGGTCGAATACGAACCCACTTCGGTGATGACCAACAAGACGCCGCAGGAAGCGGTGCGCGGCTTCGGCCAGTCGCCAACGAATTTCGCCATCGAACGCACCATCGATCACATTGCGCGCCATCTCGACATGGACCGCATCGAGTTGCGCAAGAAAAACCTGCTGAAAAAAGAAGAGTTCCCGTACCTGATTCCGAGCGGCTCGACCTACGACTCGGGCGATTACCACACGGTGCTCGACAAGGCGATGAAAGCCATCGATTACCCGGCGCTGGTGGCGCAACGCGACGCCGCGCGCAAAGCCGGCAAACTCGCCGGCATCGGTATCTCGACCTGCCTCGAACCGTCAGGCGGTAATTCGGCTTTCGAACCGCTGTTCAACCCGAAGAACGACACCACGACGTGGATGGATTCCTGCCTCGTCCGCGTCGATCTGTCAGGCGCGATCACCGGTGTGATGGGTACCTCGTCCTCGGGCCAGGGACATGAAACGCTGGTTTCAACGGTAATCGGTGAAGTGCTCGAACGCGATCCGGCGTCGATCCGTGTGGTGCGTGCCGATTCGCTCAATGCGCTGCCGTCGAACAGTCCGGTCGGCAGCCGCATGGCGATCATGCTCGGTGGGGCAGCCGCCGGTGCGGCGCGCAAAATCAAGGCCACGCTGCTTGCCATCGCCGCGCACAATCTGGGCTGCGATGCCGCCGCACTTGATTACAAGGACGGCAACATCAGCCTGCGCGCCGATCCAGCCAAAAAAATGTCCTGGGACGAACTGATCGCCGTCGCGCACCGCAAATATCATCTGATGCCGCCGGGCTTCGAACCGGGCCTGCAGACGCAGTTCGTCTGGGAGGTGCCCACCGGCGGCGTGCTGCCCACGCCCGAAGGCGTGGCGCAAATCTATCCCTGCTATTCGTTCGAGACGCACATTATTTACGCCGAGATCGATCCGGCCACCGCCAAACCCTCTCTGCAACGCTACGTCTGCGGTCACGACTGCGGCGTCATGATCAACCCGGACATCGTGCACGGCATGACCTACGGCGGCATCGCCCACGGCATCGGTGCGGCACTCTACGAGAAGTTTTCTTACACCGAAGACGGCCAGCTTGAGAGCGGCACCTTCATGGATTACCTGTTGCCGAGCGCGATGGAAATTCCGTCGGTTGACATCGTTGACCACTGCACGCCGTCGCCGCTGACCACCTTCGGCCAAAAAGGCTCGGGCGAAGCGGGTTATCTCGGCGCACCGGCGGCGATTGCCAACGCCATCAACGACGCACTGGCACCGCTCAACGCCAGCATCGAAACGCTGCCGATGAGCCAGGAGGCCTTGTTCCGCGTGATTTCCGCCAGCGGCGCTGCCGGCAGTGGCCACCGTTAACATTCTCACCCCCTTCATTATTCATTCATCCTCCGATAAGACCCCAATATGAAATCCATCGTTATCGACGTACACGCGCACTTCACCCCGAAACTGATCGCCGAAAAATTCGACGCTGCATCGTCGCAATTCCCCGACGTCAAGTTATTAAAAAGCGACAAGGGGGTGGCCATCCAATTCCCCGGCATCGCGCCGACGCGGCCCATCATGCCGAAACTCTCCGACCTCGCTGAACGTCAGTCGTGGATGGACAAAAACGGCATCGATCACCAGGTGATCGGCGGCTGGCTCGACAGCTTCGGTTACGAACTGCCGGCGGCGCAGGGTGCGGCGTGGTCGCGTTATCTCAACGATTGCATGTGGGAACAGTTCCGCGACGAGCGCCGCTTTTCGCCGCTGGCCACCGTGCCGCTGCAGGACGGCAAACTCGCCGCCGAAGTGCTCGAAGAATCGATGGCCAAAGGTTTTGCCGGCGTCATGGTCGGCACCCTGCCGCACGGCGAGCATGGCGGCAACCTCGACGACGCCTCACTCGATCCGTTCTGGGAAACCGCCTCGAAACTCAAGGCCGCCGTGGTCATGCATCCGATGTTCGTCTGCGGCGAACCGCGGCTCGCCGATTACGACCTGGTCAATGGCATCGGCCGCCTCGTCGATTCGTCGATCGCGGTGTCGCGCCTGTTGTTCTCCGGCCACATCCTCAAATACAGCGGCATGAAATTCATGCTCTCGCACGGCGGCGCCGCACTGCCCTATGGTCTGGGCCGTCTCGCGCGCAGCCACGTGGTGCAGGCTGGCAAGGTCGCCGATCCGCGCCGCGGCTTTGCCGCCATGTATTTTGATTCCTGCGTGTTCGATTCGGATTCGCTCGACTATCTGGTGCAAAAAGCTGGTGTTGAGCATGTCATGCTCGGTTCGGACGCGCCCTTTCCGATCGGCGATCCGGAACCGCTCAAGGTGTTCAACGACGCCAAACTGACCGACGCGCAAAAGCACACCATCCTGTCGGCCACCGCACAGGCGGTGTTCAAGGTGCGCGCCGACGCCTGGACGCGCGGCTGATCAACCATCAGCCATCAAGCACACAGAGTTCACCGAGGAAAAGCATGAATCCTTCCGTTCAACTCTCGCGCACAACAAGCCGACTTGGCAATCTCTGTGTGTTCTGTGTGCTCGGTAGCAGTCTTGTTTTACTGGTATCCGTCGGGGCAAACGAGTCCTTCGCGCAGACCTGGCCGTCAAAGCCGTTGCGCGTGGTGGTCCCGTTTACCGCGGCGAGCGCCACCGACACCATCGCCCGCATCGTCGCCGAACGCCTGGGCAGCCAGCTCGGACAAACGCTGGTGGTGGAGAATCGTCCGGGTGCCGGCGGCACCATCGGCGTCGGTACTGTCGCGCGTGCCGAGGCCGACGGCTACACACTGCTCGTGCATTCGTCGTCGTTCACCGTCACACCGACCACCTATCCGAACACACCCTACGACACGCTGCGTGATTTTTCAGGCGTGACGCCACTGGGCAACCTGCCCAATGTGCTGGTGATCGCGCCGTCGAGGAACATCCGCTCGGTGAAAGAGCTGGTGGCTGCGGCGAAAGCCAAACCCGGCGCCCTCACCTACGCATCGGCGGGCGCGGGCAGCGCGACACAACTCAACGCCGAACGCTTCCGCCTCGGTGCCGGCTTTGAAGGTGTGCACGTGCCGTTCAAGGGCACCCCGGAAGCGCTGACGGAGATACTCACCGGTCGCGTCGATTATTATTTCTGCCCGGTGATCTCGGTGTTGCAGTTCATCAAGGAAGGCAAGCTGCTGGCGCTGGCCGCCGGCAGCAGCAAACGCTCCTCGGCCCTGCCCGAGGTGCCGACCACGCTGGAAGCCGGTGTACCGAATTCCGATTACAACTTTTATGTCGGCATGATGCTGCCGGCAAAAACACCGCGCGCGGTGGTCGATACGCTATATCAAAACGTCGCTAGAACGTTGCAGGCAGCCGAAACCAAAGAGCGTCTGGATAAGCTCGGTGCCGAACCCATGCTGATGACGCCGACCGAATTTGACGCGCACATTCGCCGGGAAATCAGCTCGAATGCAGCATTGGTCAAGGCCGCCGGCGTCACCGCCAATTAGCCGCGCCACCCACACGCAGGACCTCGGAGGAGGATGCAAGATGCATACAGGCAACCGGCAAGTGCTGTTATTCGCCACCATCGCGCTGGGCGCGGCGGTGGGCGCACACGCGCAAAACTATCCGGCAAAAGCGATCCGCATCATCGTGCCGCAGAGCGCCGGCGGTTCGAGTGATCTCGTCGCGCGCCCGCTGGCGGCGCAACTGACGCAACTGCTCGGTCAATCGGTGGTGGTGGAGAACCGCCCGGGCGCGGGCAGCGTGATCGGCACCGATCTCGTCGCCAAGGCACCGCCCGACGGCTACACGCTGCTGGTGGTGGCAGCGTCAGTGACCATGAGCCCCAGTCTTTACAAACTGCCCTTCGATCCGGTGCGCGATCTGGCCCCGATCAGCCAGCTCACGTCGCTGCCCAACATTCTCGTCGTGCATCCGTCGCTGCCGGTGAAATCAGTGAAAGAACTGCTCGCCTTCGTCAAGGCGCGCCCAGGCCAGTTGAATTTTGGCTCCAGCGGCGTGGCCACCGGTACGCATTTGTCGATGGAATTGCTCATGCACATGACGGATTTGAAGATGGTGCACATCCCGTACAAGGGCGGCTCGCTCAACGTCAACGCATTGATCGCCGGCGAAACCCAGGTGAATTTCTCCACCATCTCAACCGCGTTGCAGCACGTCAAGAGCGGACGACTGCGCGCGCTGGCGGTATCCACCGCCAAGCGTGCCGCCGCTGCGCCCGAGGTGCCGACCATCGCCGAAGCGGGTGTGGCGGGTTATGACTACTCATCGTGGATCGGCCTGCTGGCACCAGCCAAAACGCCGGCCGCCATCATCACGCGCCTGAATAGCGAAGCCAACAAAGCGGTGCACACCGCCGAGGTCAAATCGATACTCGCGATCGAAGCCTCGGAAGCCGTCGGCACCACGCCCGACGAATTCGACCTCATCATGAAGCGCGAAGTGGCGCGCTGGATGCAGGTGGTAAAAGCCGCCGGCATCAAGGGCGAATAGCCCCGCCGCCTCAGTATCAGCACACGTACTAGCACGCAGCCGTCCCCGACATAACGCAAAAGGTGAACAACGTGGCCCTCCAGAAAAAAACCCCGCCGAAAAAAACGTCGCGCGCCGCAGCGCCCGCCAGGAAAAAGCCGAAGACAGCGTCAGCCACCAAAGCCAAGGCGGCGCCCAAACGCGGTTACCCCGATCTGCATGACCATCTAAAGACGCTGGAAAAAGAAGGGCTGCTGATCACCGTCACGCGCAAGATCAATAAAGATACCGAGATGCATCCGCTGGTGCGCTGGCAGTTCCGCGGCGGCATCGAAGAAAAGGATCGCAAAGCCTTTTTGTTCACCAACGTCACCGACAGCAAAAAGCGCAAGTTCGATATTCCGGTGGTGGTCGGCGTGCTCGCCGCCAACCGCGAGATCTACCGACTCGGCATGAACTGCGATCTCGACAAGATCAACGAGACCTGGATCAAGGCGATGGCCAACCCGATTCCGCCGAGGGTGGTCACCGACGCGCCCTGTCAGGAGATCGTGATCCAGGGCAAGGAGCTCGATAAACCGGGCAAGGGCCTCGACGGCATTCCGGTGCCGATCTCAACGCCGGGCTGGGACAACGCACCCTACACCACGCTGTCGCAATACATCACCAAGGACCCGGACACCGGCGTGCAGAACATGGGCATCTACCGCGGCCAGGTGAAGGCGCAGCGCCGTCTTGGCATGAATCCATCGCTCGAATTACGGCCCGGCATTTTTGTGCACTGGGAAAAGATGAAGGCGCGCGGCAACAAGAAACTGCCCGCCGCCGTCATTCTTGGTTGCCCGCCGTGCGTGGCCTTTACCTCTGCGCAGAAGCTGCCAGAAACGATGGACGAACTCCACGTCGCCGGCGGACTGGTCGGCTGTCCGATCAACGTGGTCAAAGCCAAGACCGTCGACCTCATGGTGCCGGCCGAAGCCGAGATCGTCATCGAGGGTTACATCAACACCGAATTCCTCGAACCCGAGGCGCCGTTTGGCGAATCGCACGGCCACGTCAATCTGCAGGAATACAACGCCTATATGGAAGTGACCTGCATTACGCGCAGGAAGAATGCGATCCTGACTTCCATCATCTCGCAGGTCACGCCCAGCGAATCGAGCCTGATCAAGCGCGTGGCGATGGAACCCCTGTTCTACGACCACCTGCGCAACAAACTCGGCATCCAGGGCGTGAAGAAAGTCTCGATGCACGAACCGCTGACCAATCTGCGCAAGGTGCTGGTGCTGATCATGGATCGCAAAACGCCGCCCACCGAGGTGTGGCGTGCGCTCTATGGCGCGGCAGCCTTTCTGCGCGCCGGCGGCAAGTATGTGATTGCGGTCAACGAGGATATCGATCCCGACAATGCCGACGCACTGCTGTGGGCGATGTCGTATCGCGCCAATCCGGCGATTGATCTGCAGATCCTCAATCACCGCGATCAGGGCCACGGCCCGCGCAGCAATCGTAACGGCGGTCAGGACGCCTCGGTGTTGATCGATGCGACGTTAAAAGAAGACTTCCCGCCGATCTCTCTACCCAAACGCGAGTTCATGGAAAACGCTAAGAAGATCTGGGAAGAACTCGGTCTGCCGACATTGAAACCGCAGGCGCCCTGGTTCGGCTATTCGCTGGGTGAATGGTCGGAGGAATTCGATCGCGCAGCGGAACTTGCGGTGAAGAGCGAATACTTCAAGACCGGTGAACTGATCGCCAGGCGGCGGCGCCGCGACGTGAAGATGAATACCGAAGTGCGCAGCCTCAAAGACCCGGCGAAAAAACACTAATGGTCCAAGGTCTGTAGGGTGCGCACTGCGCACGCCGGACGACAGCGGAAGGTGCGCGGTGCGCCCCCTACAGACGATCGGATAAATTGATTAGCAGTTCCCTGGAAACACGCGGAGAATAAAAATGAGAATTGCCAAATTTTTGGTATCGATACTTTTACCGTCGCTGTTCGCAACGACATTGCTTGCCCAGCCCTACCCGTCGAAACCGGTCCGCCTGCTGGTGCCCTTCGGGCCCGGCGGCGTCGGCGACATCACCTCGCGCGCCGTCATGCAGAAAATGAGCGAATCGATCGGCCAGCAGATCATCATTGATAACCGGCCGAGTGCCGGCGGCATCGTCGCCACCGAAACGGTCGCCAAGTCGGAACCCGACGGTTACACGCTCTACCTGATGAACAACACCAACGCGGTGAGTGCGGCGATGTTCAAGAAACTGCCCTACGACACGGTGAAGGATTTCGAAACCGTGTCGACCATCGGCGGCTTCAGCATCGTCGTGCTGGTGAGCCCCGATTCACCGGCGAAAACCATCAAGGAACTGATCAGCCTGGCGAAGGCCAGTAGCGGCAAGTTCAACATCGGCTCGATCAACATCGGCACCACCCAGCATCTGTCGGCGGAATTATTCAAATCAATCGGCGGGCTCGACATCACCAGCGTGCCGTTTAACAACACCGCCGGCGTGCTGACCGCGCTGCGCGGCGGCAGTGTGCAGGTGGCGATGGAATTTCTGCCGCCAGTGCTGGGGCAGATACGCGCCAACACCCTGCGCGCCGTGGCGGTGTCCTCGATGACACGCTCACCGATGCTGCCGAATGTGCCGACGCTCCACGAAAGTGGCCTCGCCGACTATGAAGTCAACTCGTGGAACGGCATCGCGGTGGCGGCCAAAACCCCCAAGGCCATCGTCGCGCGCTTGAACAAGGAAATCCACGCCGCGGTGAATTCACCGCTGATCGCACAGCGCTTTCAGGAGCTCGGGGTCAGCCAGAATCTCAGCACGCCCGAAGGCATGCGTAAACTGATGGTGGAAGAAATCGCCAAGTGGAACGCCCTCATCGACAAAACGAAAATTCAGAGACTCTAATCATGACCGAACCCAAAACCATCCTCGCCCCCGATCCGAATCCGATCAAACCGCAATACACGCCGCCGCCGGCTGCCTGCGACGCACACTGTCACGTCTTCGGCCCCGGCGCGACATTTGCGTACTCGGCCAACCGCAGCTACACGCCGCCGGATGCGCCGAAAGAACAACTCGCCGCGCTGCATAAACATCTGGGCTTCTCGCGTGCGGTCCTGGTGCAGGCGAGTTGCCACGGCCTCGACAACGCTGCCTTGGTCGATGCGCTGACCTGGTCGAAGGGTGCGTGGCGCGGCGTCTGCATGATCGACGATACGGTCAGCGAGGCGGAACTCGAAACGCTGCATGTGGCCGGGGTGCGCGGTGCGCGCTTTAATTTTGTCGCCCATCTGGGTGGTGCGCCTGACCTCAAGGTGATCGAAGCGGTGGTGGCGCGCATTGCACCGCTGGGCTGGCACCTGCAAGTACATCTCGACGCCGAGGATATCCTCACTTATCGCGACTTTCTGCTTGGCCTTGAAATGCCCTTCATCATTGATCACATGGGGCGCGTGGTTGCCAAAAACGGCCTCGACCAACGGCCCTTCAAACTGATGCTTGACCTCATGCGCGAAGAGCGCGTGTGGACCAAGGTCAGCGGCTTCGAGCGCGTGTCATCGGCCGGCAAACCCTTTCACGACGCCATGCCCTACGCGCGGGCGCTGGTCGAAGCCGCGCCCGACCGCGTGTTGTGGGGTACCGATTACCCGCATCCGAATGTGAAAGAAATGCCCAACGACGGCGAACAGGTCGATTTGTTTGCGCAAACCATCACCGACGAGGCGATGCGTATACGCATACTCGTCGACAATCCGACGCGGCTTTACTGGCCGGAAACACTCAAAGGCTGAACCCTACTCCGGCTTGATGCCGGCGGCCTTGACGACTTTGGCCCAGCGGTCGAAGTCGGTTTTCAAATAGACCGCCAGATCGGCCGGCGTACCGCCTGCGGCTTCAATGCCATCAACCGCATATTTCTTGCGCAGGTCTTCGCTGCGCAACACCTTGTTGAGTTCGGTATTAAGGCGCGTAACGACGTTGGCCGGCAGCCCGACCGGCCCATACAATCCCCACCACTGGTTCGATTCGAAGCCGGGCAAGGCCGCTTCGGCGATCGTCGGCAGTTGCGGCGCGAGCGTCATGCGTTTGAGACTGGTCACCGCCAGCGCGCGCAGTTTGCCGGCGCGCGCCTGTACGGCAATGCTGGGATAGGCGGCAAACAGTAACGTCACCTGGCCGGCCAACACATCGATCACCGCCCCCGAGGCGCCCTTGTAGGGCACGTGTAGCATTTTCACCCCCGCCTGTTGCATGAACAGCTCGCCGGTCAAATGGCTGATGGTGCCGTTGCCGTTGGAGGCAAAGCTGATGCCCTCGGGTTTCGCTTTGGCCAGCGCAATCAGTTCCTTGACCGTGCGCGCTGGCACCGACGGATGCACCGCCACCACATTGGTCGCAAAGCCGACCAGACCAACCGGTGTAAAACTGCTGATCGGATCAAAGCTTAGACGTGCGGATAAATGCGGATTGATCGACATGGTGCTCGACGAGGTGATCATCAGCGTATAGCCGTCGGGCGTGGCCCGTGCCGCCGCCTCGGCACCGATCGCACCCGCAGCACCGCCGCGGTTTTCCACCACGAACTGCACGCTGAAGCCCTCGCTCAAACCGTTCGCGGCGTGACGCGCAACGATGTCGGCCGCGCCTGCCGGTGGAAACGGCACGATCACACGCACCGGTTTGGCGGGGTAGTTCTGCGCGCTGGCAACCGCGCAAATGCCCATCAACCCGACCGCGCAGCAATCTCTTGCAACGGTTTTAAAAGTTTTCATCGTATGCATTTCCTCGAATTTCAAAAGAGCCACTGTACGCCCCCATCCTGTCCTTCCCAAGCTTGCGCAGGGAAAGGGACCGGCTCAATGCGCGCGGTGGCATTACCCCCTCCGCTGCGGAGCGGGGGAGGACTGGGGCAGGGGCAAGAAGCGCCCGGATCGCCAAGCATTCATCAAGGCTCAATCAATTTTGAAACACTCAAACTCTGGCCACCGGCAGTGGGCATGAACATCGATTTACCACCGGCACCGCCGGCCACGATCACGATCAGGTCTGCGGGCGCATTGATAATGGGCACCATCGAGCGGTCATCAGATCGATCGACAAATTCCGGGAACCGCGGTCCCTTCGATTTGCCGCGGTTCTTCATCAGTCCCCACGGCTGGCGCGCCATTTCAAACAAGGCGGTCTGCACATCACGCTTGCTCAATCCGCCGTCAGCCAGATATTGCACGTGTTCCAGCCCCAAGGCGAGCACCGGATGGCCCTGCGAATACAGATTGTTGACGCCGAGGGTGGCCATCGACGAAGCAAAGGTGCGCATAATTTCCAGCGGCTCGGTCTGGACGTTCTCGGTCATGCTGTGTGGCGCTTCTGCATTGACCACGGTGACCACGTCCTGCTCAGGACAAAAACCGCGCTCGACATGCAGCGGCTGCCAGGGGTTCGCCGCCTCGTATTCAGCGATGCAATAGGTGTATTTGCCCGGATGCCCGGTCTGCGAGGCATCGACACCGGGCCCCGCACCGCCGATGTTCACCAGCACCAGACGCAGAGCGCGACCGATCGTCGCATTGGCACGCCAGCCGGGCCCGAACACGCCGGTGCCGCAATTGATGCGCAGGCGCTGCACGATCGGACCGTTGACGATGATCAAGGGCGCACCGGCGTGCGTGGTGGTCTGGCGGTGTTCGAGCCCGTAGGCAGGCTCCATCACCGCGCGCAATGCCGCCACCACCACTGGCAGATATTCTGGCTTGCAACCCGCCATCACCGCATTCACCGCAACCTGACGCAGCGTCGCATGGCCGAATTTCGGCGGTACCGCACCGATTAATTCATCGGCATCGTGGGCAGGCATGCCGGCGAGCATGCGTTCGACTCGCTCCGGAGTCGGTGGCACGATGGGCAGGCCGTCAGTCCAGCCCTGCTCATAAAAATAATCGTTGATGCGATCGAGCGCGTCGTCGCCATCGTCCAGGATTGGCATTTGTAGTGCGGTCATCGCGGCATCAACGCATCAGGTAGCGGAAACTGTTTGCTGCGGAATTCGCGCTCCAATTGAGCGGCCGGAGTGGTCAGCAATTGCGCGCACAAGGCGGCGATTTCCGCGCCACGCCCGTGCACCACCGATTCGTCACGATCACCCACCGGATGCGGCACCACCACGATCGGCAGCGCCACGCGGCCAACCCCTTCTGCGGTGACGCGAGCGAGCGGCGCGAACGCGGTACTAATAACGGTCACCGTGGGAATGCCAAGGTCTTCAAGCGCGGCCGCGTCACGCGCGGTCCAGGGGGTTGAAGAACCTCAATGCCCGACGCCGTTGATGACAGCGTCGCAACCGGCGGCCATCTCGGCGATAAACGGTGCGGGTATGCCAAGGTAACTCTTGCGCCAGAAGCGCACTTCAGCGAGCTTGTAATCACGCCGCAACACCCCGGCCACACCACCGAGCACCAGATCGGCAAATTCCTTGCAGTTATCGAGGATGCCGATGCGCGCGCCTTCGAGGCTCTGCAAACGCGGTGCAAGTACCAGGGCGGCGATATCAGCCGTGCCGTTGGGCAGCAACACACTCACATTGCCGAATGTCTGCTGTTGAGTCATGGCATCTCCGCATCGTGATAAAAGAGGGGCGATATTAACAACTCGCACTCACCCTCACAAATACAGTGCGGATGAATTCAGCAACACTTGCTGTTAATCTCGGCCCTACACCCAACAAACCGGGAAAACCACCCATGGCAGCAAACGCACGTCCGCCGTTCGATCGCGAACTCACCGACATCGCAGACTATGTGATGAATTTCAAAATCAGCCGCCCGGCCATCGACGCGGCGCGACTGTGCCTGACCGACACCATGGCCTGCGCACTCGACGCGCTCGACTTCCCTGATTGCACCAAGCTGATCGGCCCGGTGGTTGAAGGCACCGTAGTACCGCACGGCTCGCGGGTTCCAGGCACACAGCACGTACTCGACCCGGTGAGCGCAACCTTCGGCTTTGGCGCGATGATCCGCTGGCTCGACATGAACGATACGTTCACCGCCGCGCAAGGCAGTCATCCCTCGGACAATCTGGCCGGCATTCTCATGCTGGCCGATCATCTGACGCGCAGCGGCCGCAAATCTTTCACCATCGCCGACGTCCTCGAAGCACTGGTGATGGCCTACGAAATACAAGGCTGCATCGCCATCGAAAATGATTTCAAGGCCATTGCGATCGACCACCCGCTACTCACGCGCGTGGCATCGAGCGCGGTGTTGACACGCATGCTGGGCGGCACCCATGCCCAGGTCGTCAACGCCGTATCCAACGCCTGGGTGGACAGCGGTCTGGCGGCGATACGCCATGCGCCCAACACCGGCTGGCGCAAGAGTTGGGCCGCCGCTGACGCCACACATCAGGCCCTCAAACTGGCGCTGATGGCGGTCAAGGGCGAGATGGGTTATCCCTCGGTTCTTACCGCGCCGAAATACGGTTTTTATGCCGCCCACACTGGCGGCAAACCGTTCAAATTCCAGCGCCCTTACGGCGACTATGTGTTGCCGAACTCGATGTTCAAATTTGTCGCCGCCGGCATGCACAGTCAATCGTCAGTGGAATGCGCATTTCGGCTGCATGCATTGGTCAAAGACCGCATCGCCGATATCGCACGCATCGAAATCCACAGCCAGGCCGCATTGATGGGCATCATGTACAAGACCGGGCCACTGCATAACCCGGCCGACCGCGATCATTGCGTGCAATACATCGTCGCCGTCGGATTGATCCACGGCGAACTCAAGCCGCAGGATTTTGAAAATGAATTCGCCGCCGATCCGCGTATTGATCAGCTGCGCGAACTGACCGTGGTGAGCGAAGAACCGCGTTACAGCCGTGACTTCGTCGATCCGGCCAAACGCTCGAGTGCCAATGCCGTGCAGGTGTTCTTTAAAGATGGCAGCAGCACGCCGAAAATCGAAATCGAATATCCGATCGGCCACCAACGCCGACGCACGGAGGTGATGCCGGTGTTGCAGGCCAAATTCGCCGCCAGCCTGAAGCGCCGCTACACGGCGGCGCAGTGTGAGCGCATCACTACGATGTGCGCTGATGCCGCAGCACTCGACGCCACGCCTGCCGACCGTTTTGTCGACGCGTTTATCCCGGCATGAGACGCGCCATGTTTAAACACGCCCTAAGCATCATCGGTGCGACGCTGCTCGCCGCTCCGCTCGCTTGCAATGCAGCGGCAGCGGTCTGGAAACCCGAGCGTGCGGTGGAAATCATCGTCAATACGTCGCCAGGCACCGGCAGCGATGCCACCGGCCGCCTGATACTGCGTATGTTGACCGAGAAAAAATTGATCGACGTGCCGGCGACCGTGGTCAATAAAATCGGTGGTGGCGGCGCCATCGGGCTGAACTACCTGACCCAGCACCCCGGCGACGGCCACTATCTGATGGTGACCTCGCCAACCATCCTGACCAATCACATCACCGGCAAGGTTGCGCTGAACTACACCGACACCATGCCGCTGGCACAGCTGGGTAGCGAATCCGTGGTGTTTGCGGTGCGCAATGAATCGCCACTGAAAATGCCGCGCGATATTGCCGAGCGTATCCGCGCTGACGCCGCGAGTCTCAGCTTCGCCATCGGCAACTCGGTAGGCAGCCATAACCACATTGCAGTGGCCCTGCTGGCCAAAGCCGTCGGCGCCAACGTGCGGCGTCTCAAGGTCATTCCATTCAACGGCTCGACCGAGGGCATCACCGCCATGCTGGGCGGTCACCTCGATGTCGCCGCCACGCCCGCCGGCAGCATACTCACGCATGTGCAAAGCGGCCGCGCCCGCGTGCTAGCGGTGGCCGCCGAGCAGCGCCTGGGGGGTGCGTTTTCAGCGGTGCCCACATGGAAAGAACTGGGGTTCTCGGTCGTCTCTGCGAACTGGCGCAATGTGCTCGCGCCCAAGGGCATCAGCGAGGAGCAACTGCGTTACTGGGACCAGGTCTTCGCCAGACTCGCGCAACTACCCGAATGGAAGCAGGAACTGCAAGCCAAGCTCGAAGAAGATACCTACCTGAACAGCCGCGACACGCGCCGTTATATGGCGGCCCAATACAGCGAACTTAGCACCATCCTTGGCGAACTCGGACTCACCAAATGAACGACAAAAAAAGCAATGCCCCTTTGATCGACACCCTGCCTGGCCGTCGGGCGTCGGCTGCAACCTTGTTACTGGCAGCACTCGTTTGCGCCACGACTGCCGCTGCACAGACCGCCTGGAAACCCGAACGTAACGTCGAGATCATGGTGCCATCGGCAGCCGGCGGCGGCTTCGATCGTACCGGCCGCACAATCCAGAAGGTGGCGCAAACGCGCAAGCTGCTCGAGGTCACCTCGTCCATCATGAACAAAACCGGTGGCGGCGGTGCGATCGGCTGGGCCTACCTGAATCAATTTGCCGGCGATGCCCATCACATCGGACTCTGCTCGCCGACCTTGCTCACCAACCAGATCACCGGCAGCAATAGCATCGCTTACACCGACTTCACGCCGATCGCGCAACTCGTCAATGAATACCTCGCCTTTGCGGTCAGACCGGACTCACCATTGAAGAGCGGGCGCGATCTGCTCGAACGCATGGCTTCCGCGCCGGGCTCACTCTCAATCGCTATCGGCACCGCGCCGGGCGGGCCGAATCACATCGGTGTCGCACTCGTGGCCAAAGCGGCTCGCGCCGATGTGCGCAAACAAAAAATCGTATTTTTCAAAACCGGTAGCGACTCGCTCGCAGCCCTGCTCGGCGGCCATGTCGATGTAATGGCCACCACCCCCGGCAATCTCGCGCAACCACTCGAATCAAAACAGGTGCGCATCCTCGCCATCGCCGCCCCGCGCCGGCAGGTCGGTGATTTTGCCGCCGTCCCCATCTGGAAGGATTTCGGCGTCGACGGTGTGTTTGCCAACTGGCGCTGTGTGATCGGGCCGCGCGGCCTGACCAAAACCCAGGTGACCTACTGGGAGGAAGTGCTGTCTCGTGTGGTCGGTTCGGAGGAATGGAAGAACGAGATCGAGGAAAATGCCTGGGACCCCAATTTCATGAAATCAGAGGCGACGCGAAAATTTTTTGAAAGCGAATTTGCCGTCGCCCGGCGCACGCTTGGCGAACTCGGACTGGCCAAATGAAAGTGTCCTCACTGCGCCCTGCCCCCGATCGCCAACTCGTCGACATCGCGCGCTACGTCGTCGAAAAAAAGATCAACAGCGATAAAGCCTATGACAACGCGCGTCTGTGCCTGCTCGACGCACTGGGCTGCGCGATGCAGGCCTTCGCCAATCCGGAATGCATGAAGCTGGTTGGCCCGGTGGTGCCGGGTACCATTGTGCCCAACGGCGCGCGCGTGCCTGGCACCGCATACCAGCTCGATCCGGTCGATGCGGCGTTCAGCACGGGCTGCCTGATCCGCTGGCTCGATTTCAACGATACCTGGTGGGCGGGCGGTCACCCGTCGGATAATTTTGCCGGCATCCTCGCGGTCGCCGATTACCTCAGCCGCACACGCGTGGCCGTCGGCAAGAAACCGCTGCTGATGCGCGACGTGCTGACCGCGGCCATCAAGGCCTACGAGATACACGGCGTGCTGGCCGAGGGCAATATCTTCAATAGCCCGGAGACCGGTCTTGATCTGGTCATTCTGCTAAAAATCGCCTCAACGGCAGTGATCACCCAGCTGCTCGGCGGCGGTGTCGCCGAGGTGACCGATGCGTTATCGAACGCCTTTGTCGACGGCCACCCGCTGAACACCTATCGGGTGATGCCGAATGCCGGCCCACGTAAATCATGGGCATCGGGCGACGCCACCGCACGCGCGGTGCAACTGGCGATGCTAACGATGCGCGGCGAGATGGGCTATCCGACCGCCTTGAGTGCACCGACCTGGGGCTTTTGTGACGTTCACTACAACGGCCAGCCGTTGAAGGTGACACGCGCCTACGGCTCGCACGTGATTGAAAACGTGCAGTTCAAAATCGCTTACCCGGCGCAGCGCCATTCACAAACCGCCGCCGAATGCGCGGTGCGACTGCATCCGCTGGTGCGCGACCGCCTCGACGATATCGAGCGTGTAGAACTGACCACACACAAACCGGCGCTGCTGAAAATCGCCGTCGACGGCCCGCTGCCCAACTTCGCTGCACGCGATCATTGCCTGCAATACGTGACGGCCATCGGCCTGATCTTTGGCGATATCACCACTGCGAGCTATGAAGACGCCTTCGCCGCCGATCCGCGCATCGACCGGCTACGCGAAAAAATGATCGTGCGCGAAGACAAAAACTACACCCGCGATTATCACGGTCCGCGGCAGGCGAACCACAACGCCGTGCAGGTCTTCTTCAAGGATGGCGGCAAAACACCAAAGGTCGACGTTGAATTTTTAATCGGCGACGCACGCCGGCGCACAGAGGCGATGCCGCTGCTCGAACGCAAATTCCGGAACAACCTCGCCGGCCGTTACAGCGCGAAGCAATGCGCTGCCGTCTCGCAACTGCTGACCAATGCCAAGGGTTTGCAGGCGACCCCGGTAAACGAATTCATGGATCTGCTGGCAGTCTGACAACAGCCAGGGTGCCACAACAGCCCTCGCGGCAAACGTTAACCGCTCAGGTCTTGGGTCGCGTCATCGCGCCGCCGGAACCCAACAATATCGCGCTAATCCAGAATAAGGGCTGCACACCGAGCGCCGAGGCGATAGAACCGAACACCACTGGACTGACTACGCGTGTCAGATGGTTGACGGTAATGCGCAAGCCCAGGGCCTCGCCCGAGCGCCCCTCGGTGGAGTGACTGAACATCAACATCGTAATGATGGGCTGACCGAGGCAGATTGCCAGACCAAAAATAAAAGCCAGGATGGCGAGCGCGGTTGCGCTCTTGAAAAACGGCATCAGCAAAAAGGTCCCCGCCGCCAGATACAACGTGTAAGTCAGCAACCGTTCCATCGAGTAGCGGTTGATCAAACGCTTGATCACCAATTGCACGACAAAAGCGGCCGCGGCAAACATGCCGACCACCACACCGATCGCCGAGGCCGACAGCCCGATGCCGTGACCATAGACCGGCATATAGGTTTGAAACAAATCCTGCCCGGCCATCAGCAAGCCGCCGGTGGCGAGCGTTTTGCGCACCGCCGGATCAGCGAGCGTTTCACGCACGCCACCCGCAGGCCGCGGGCCGGACGTTCCGCCGGGGAGGCCGCCGCCCCAGCCGGCCAGCATGATCATCGGGATCAGTGCCAGCAGGGCTGCGAATAGACAGGCGGTGGCATGACCATAGTGGTCAATGGCAAAGCCGGCGAACAGCGGGCCGGCGAAATTCGCACTGGCCACCATCAGACTGAAGATACTGAAATTGTGGGTGCGATCCTGCGCCGGACTCATCATGCCAATCAGGTTTTGCAGTGACACACTGAAGAAGGCAAAGGCAAAACCGTTGAGCGCCGCCGCCACAAACAGCAGCGGCACACCGCGCAGGAAATACGGCACCAGCATGCCGCAGAGGACGATCACGGTGCCGCACAACACCGGCCAGCGAGCACCAACACGGTCGGTGATCTTGCCCGACAATACGGCCAGCAACATCGGAAACACCGAGAAAGTCGCCGTCAAAAAACCCACCGCGAGCGGCGCAGCACCGAGATCCAGCGCGTAGAGCGACAACAGTACGCGCGCGCCATTCACCGGCAAAAAAGTAAACAGCACGAGGGCAAAGGCAAAATAAATCGACATCGGGACCGTTCAATAAAAACGGGCCTGGCGGCGGGCGCCTGACACGTTTTACACTGCGATTGGCGGGACGTGCGGCGCGTTAAAACGGCGCTCCGCCGGAGAGAATAAACAGCAAATTATGATGCTGATTATAGTGCCGTCATGGTGCGCCCACAAATGGCACGACCCGCGCGGCGCGGCTATTTACCGGCGCAAGCAAGCTTCCAGGCGGTCTCGCCCAGCGTATTCGTCGCCACCGCAGACCATTCGGTGGCATCTGCATCGGAATAAACAATTTCACCTGCACACATCTTCAAGGCGCAATCGATGGTGGCCAGGATACGCACCTTCTTCGCCTCGCAATCGAATTCAAGTTGGGTTTTTTCCGCGAGGTAGAGCTGGCCGTCGATGCTTTGCAGCTCTTTGAAATCATGCAGGCTCCACATTTTGGCGAGCTTGCCAGTACGTTGCAGAGTGGCCGGATCGAGATACAAAGTGAAGGCGTCGCCGGCGTTATTGGAAACACCCGCCTTCAGCCATTCAGCGTGGGCAACCGGCGCCCCCAGCAGCAGAACCATCGCGGCTGTGATCAAGAGTGTTTTCATCGCGCGCATTATCACGCGCCTGCAACCGGCGGCGCCACCACCATCGGCAGTTTGTTTGTCATCCCCAAGCTCAGAGCCAGCCCTGACGCCAGACCGTTACGTCGCGCAAATCACGCCAGCGTATGGTGCGCGTGTGCTTGGTATAGACCGCTTCAATTTCGATCCACTCGATCTTTTCCACAGGTGGCTCCGGCAATACCACCTTGGTCACGACAAAATGCTTCTGCTTGTCGAGCGGCTGGACAGCGGTCCATTTCGTCAACAGCAGTTTTTTAGGATGCAGGCTGGTCATACCGTGTGCACGCGGTGCAGTGCATTGATCACCACGACTATGAAGCCGCTTCGAGTGCCGCCGCCAACGCGGTGACCGCCCTCGCCGCCGGTGCGCCGGGCAGCACCTCTAGCAGCAGCTTGCGTTTACGCACCGCATCCGGGACTGCAGGATCGTGCGGGATGTCGCCCATGTGCTGCAACTTAAGTTCCATCCCGAGTTGCGTCGTCAGAAAACGGTTTGCCACCGTTTGCAGCTGCCGGGCGATACGCCCGCCCTCGGTGGTGTTCTTCACCTGATTGATGACGATGCGGAAATCCTGGCGCTTTTGCAACATCGCCAGGATTTTCACCGTGCCATAGGCGTCGGCGATCGAGGTCGGCTCGGGCGTCACCACGACGAGCACATCCTGCGCCAGAGAAGCGGTAAACAACACGAGGTCAGAGATACCGGCCCCCGTGTCGAGCAGCACGTAGTCGTAGCGCCGGCCAAGATCGGCAATGACTGCACGCAGCTCGTCCTGCACTTCACCGGTGAGGCGCGAATACTCGACCAATCCCGAGGCCGCCGGCAGCAAGGCGATCCCGCAGGGCGCCATCAACACCGCTTCGTCGAGCGTGGCGCGTCCGGTCAGCACGTCATGTAGCGTGACCGTCGGGCGCAGATTAAAAATGATGTCGAGATTCGCCAGGCCGAGATCGGCATCGAGCAGCAACACTTTTTTGCCGCGGCGCACGAGTGCGGCCGCCAGATTGGCAGCGACGAAGGTTTTCCCCACGCCCCCCTTGCCGCTGGTGATTGCCAGTATCTTGGCGCCCGCAGCGGCGACCGACGAAGTGGTTTCGTTGCTCATCGTTGATCCGTCATTCTTCAATAAAAAGCGCTGAACGTTCCGGCGCTGAAACACCCTGTTCAGCAGGCGCGTCGATCGCCACGCGGTTACGCCCGCCGGTTTTCGCCCGGTACAACTGGCGATCAGCGGTTTCCATCAGAACATCACGCTCGAGTTTCTGCCAGGGGGCGACACAAGCCACGCCGATGCTGACCGTGACACGCAAACTACGACCGTCTGTCAGGGTGAGCGGGTTCTGTTCAATGCTCCCGCGTATGCGCCCCGCCACTCGCTCCGCATGCACCGGCGTGCAATTGGGCAGGATCAGGGAAAATTCCTCACCACCATAACGGCAGGGCGTATCCATCGGCCGCATATCTTCACGCAGCCGGTGCGCGATCGACTGCAGCACCAGATCACCGACCGGATGCCCGTAGGTATCGTTGACTGACTTAAAATGGTCGCAATCAATCAGCAACAGCGACATCGGTGCGCCGGTACGTGCGACGCGATCGAGCTCCTGCTCAAGCAGCGCGCGAAACTGACGCAAATTGGCAAGCCCGGTCAGCGCATCACTGGAGGAAATCTCACACAAGCCATCGATGATGGCCTGCAGATGGGCAGCATCCGCCTCCGCATCATGGTCGGCAACTGCATAACCCGCCTGCCGCAGCAACATTTTCGCGTCGTTCAGACGCAGGTCGCCCGTTACAATTTTTGCCAAGACTGGATCACCAGAAAAAGTAACGCAACGTTACAGGCCAAGAAAACGACTTGCCTTGAGTCAATTATACCGGCCACAGTGAAGCTCAATCGTGGGAAAAGCGTGGGAATTGATGGCGGTAAACTTCAATCTGCAGGATCGAAGGCCGCGGGATTAAAAGTCTTAAAAACAAAAAGCCCCAGCGTGGAAAGGCTGGGGCTTGGTGTTTGGTGGGGCGTGAGTGGCTCGAACACTCGACCTACGGATTAAGAGACCCACCACGGACTCCATTAGCCGCAAAGTTACAACAGATAACAAGCACGGTCAACCGTAAAAAATCGGTCATCCAGAAAATTTACTTATTACAATGACATTTTTTTATTTAGTCGCAGCAATTGATAGCGCCTAAAAATAACGCAACTCTTCGGCAATATCTTCGGAGCTCGTGCCATTCTCCGGCAATGAATTCGCCACGATAGAAGATTACGGCGTCATTTATACCGGAACAAGGCGATAAAAGTCCGTGCTGCAAGCGTGCATTCGGAATGGCTCAACTAGCGAGCCTCTATCTATGCGAGTCTCGCGGTCGATAGGCCGGAACTGATCACTTGTGATCCAACGCGCAGGCGGCCGTATAGCACCGGCACCGGGTTCCCCTGAGCAGTGGTATTCACAGCACCGTTGAACGCGTAGGAAGGCAGGTTTTCGGGGCGCTCACTGGGCGCGTCAGAGGCCGGATTACCAACGAGCATTTGAGACACGCCCGCCAGCACTAGACCAATACCAATACTGCCTGCAATGGCGCTTCCAGCAAGCGCCAGCCCGCCTTCCGCATACGCCGCCTTCAATGCCATTCCAAGTCCACCCGTCTGATAGGAAAGGTAGATCAACGCAGCCCCCATAATTACCGCACCAATACCACCACTTTTTGCGCCGACGGTAACAGGCACGATGCGGACTATAGTGCCAGAAGGTTCGAACAGCTGATTGGTATCAGTCAAGACACCACGGCCCGACCACACGCGGTAACCAGGCGCGGATTGCTGCCGCATGTAATTACAGAACCCCGGAACGGTAGCGCAGAGCGCACGAACCGCTTCACCAGAGCTGGCGACCGCATAACGGTGAGTTTTCCCAAAGCGCCGCCGCAAATGTCCGTATAAACGAACCTCAACAAGCGGGGGCGCTTTACGTTCTATTGATGTCATGGTGATCCTCTTAACGCAAGAGCGGCGAGCGAATTTCGCGCCGCCGCAGGGAGTTTTTTAAAAAGTGGCGATAAACGCCTTCCGAAATTCGGTACCAGTGCCGCTGAATTTCGGCGTCTATACGCGCAGATGTTGGCGTATAGCCATTAGCGCGAAGATGTTCGCAAGCCCGAGCGCGTAACCTGCGATACCGACGAATGATTTCTAGGTTTTTTTTGTCTTTGTTCATAGCTTCAAAAGTT
>CAIWNB010000050.1 GCA_903913965.1 uncultured beta proteobacterium | reverse complement strand
GCCGATTCCGCCCTGGTCGCCGCGCGTAGCATCGACCTGCGCAATCCAGCGCCGGAGCGCTGTCTCACCGATGCCCAAATCGCGACAGACCTGACTAACACTTAAACCCTGGTCTTTGATCATCCGAACAGCTTGCAACTTAAAATCCCAGTCAAAATTCTTACGTTTCTGTTTCATCAATGCCTCCTCTACGGGTGGATAATCCACCCATCGAGGTGTCCGTTGCAATTAGGCCACTACACAGGGCTGAAAAAGTGCGCAAGGTGGATATGGTTTTTGCTCCCTCCCCTGCGCAGCGGGGGAGGGTTGGGGTGGGGGCAAGCAGCCAACGTTGCAACGCCGCTAATCAACGCGGATCCCCGCTTCTTTCACCACCTTCGCCCACTTCGCCAAATCGCTTTTAAGAAACGCTGTGAACTCGGCGCTCGAATTGCCGACCAGCTCAGAGCCTTCGGCGGTTAATTTCTCGCGCGTGTCTGCATGCTGCAGCGCGCGGGCGAAGGCGCTGTTGAGCGTTGCCAGCAGCGGCACCGGGAGTTTGGCTGGCGCGGTGACGCCAAACCAGTTCAATACTTCAAAACCCGGTAGTCCCGATTCGGCCACCGTCGGCGCGTCAGGCAGCGAGCTGGCGCGCCGCGCGCTGGTTACCGCGAGGGCGCGCAGGCGGCCGCCTTTTAAGAGCGCCTGTGTGGTGATTTGCGAGGCGAACTGAAACGCCAGATTACCGGCCGCGACATCGATCGACGCCGCTGCTGCGCCACGGTGCGGCACGTGCATGATGTTGATGCCCGCCATCATGCGAAACAGTTCGCCCGACATGTGGCCGCCGCTGCCCACACCGGCCGAGCCGTAGTTGAGCGGTTTGGTTTTTGCCAGCGCGATCAACTCACGCACCGAGTTCACGCCGAGTGAAGGTGCGACCACCAGCAACAATGGCGCCGAAGTCAGCATCGTCACGTGGGTGAAGTCGCCAATCGGGTCGTAGGGCAGTTTTTGCAGGCTCGCATTGGCCGTGTGTGTGGTGTAGACCATGCCGATGGTATAGCCGTCGGCAGCGGCCTTCGCCACCATGTCGGTGCCAATGACGCTGCCCGCGCCCGGGCGGTTGTCGAGGATTAACTGGCGGCCGAACTGTTCGGCGACTTTCTGCGCTGTGATGCGCGCCAGCACGTCGGTCGTCGCACCGGTCGGCGAGGGAACGATAAAACGAATTGGCCGTGCGGGATAGGCTTGCGCACCGGCCTGACCGGTGGCCAGTAACAACCCCAGCAGGATCGTCGCACGCATCATTCAGCCTTGGCGCCGGAATCCTTCACCGCTTTACCCCACTTCGCAATCTCCGACTTGATATAGGCAGCGAATTGCTCGCGCGTGTCACCCACCGGTGTAAAGGCCAGCGTGTTGAGCTTTTCCTTGACATCGGCTTCGCCGAGGATACGCACCATCTCGGCGTTGAGTGTGTTCAGGATGGCCACCGGTGTTTTGGCCGGTGCGGCGATGCCGATCCAGCCCACCGCTTCAAAGCCGGCATAGCCGCCTTCGGCAATGGTCGGTAGATCAGGCAGAAACGGCGAACGCTTCAGCGTGGCAATGCCGAGCCCGCGCAGGCGCCCTGATTTGATATGTGGCAGGGTGGCCGGAATCGCGTCGAACATCATCGGTACCTGGCCGCCGATGATTTGGGTGTGGGCGTCGGCGCTGCCTTTGAACGGCACGTGATTGAGTTTGATGCCAGCGGTGGCGGCAAACATTTCCGTGGTCAGATGGCTGGTTGAGCCGCTGCCAAGCGAGGCGAAATTAATACTGCCCGGTTTGGCTTTCGCTGCGGCGACGAAGTCTTTCAGCGTCTTGTAACTTTCAGCTGGATTCACCACCAGTGTCTGCGGCGTCAAGCCGAGATTCGCAATCGGCGCGAAATCGTTGATCGCATCGTAGGGCAGTTTCGAATACAGCGAGGGGTTGATGCCGAAGGCGCTCGATACCGCCATCGTCAGCGTATAACCATCGGGCGCGGCTTTGGCGCCCAGATCGGTGCCCAGCACCGCGCCCGCGCCCGGCTTGTTATCGACCACCACTTGCTGGTTCCAGCGTTCCCCCATTTTTGCCGCGATCAGACGGGCCAGTATGTCGGTCGAAGTGCCCGGGGTAAATTGGACAATTATGCGAATCTGTTTTGCCGGATATTCGCTAGCGCCTGCGATGCCAGCAATCAAAGCAAAGACGATGGCGAGTACGGTGCGCATTTTCATCGGTTCCTCCAGAGGCGAGCGGGGGTAAAAATGCGGGCCGCAGCGCCGGCGTATCCTGACCGACGCTAAATCCAGTGTCAATAAAACCGGCCGCCGCAAAGCCTCTTATGATGCTTGCATTGCTGTGGTTTAGTCGTAGAATGGACGCGCTCGAAGGAGGGGGTACCCGGAACGGGGAGGCGGCCAAGAACATAATGATGCCGTTGGTTCCGGTGTGTAAATAGCAAGTGCAGAGCGGGCGGCGGTCGATGCATTCGGCCGTCGCCTCGCCTGTTAAAGCAAAGCCACTTTCCGCGGATGCCCCGCCTTCGAAACATCCACTGATGGCTGCCGCTACGCGTGTGACGCCCCCACGCCCCGGGCTGCCACACTTCATGCAGAGCGAAGCAGTAAACTAGCCGCTCGATTGACATCCCACTCAGGTATTCGCAATGACCGCTCAATGGAATTTTGAACTGCTGGTTAAGCCGGCTGCAGTGCCACTCACCGAAGGCCCCGTATGGGATGGTGAGTTTTTGTTTTTCACGCATATTCAGGCCAGCCGCATCATGTGCTACGACCCGAAGTCGGGCGCGATCACGGTGGCGCGCGAAGGCACCAACCGCACCAATGGCCTCGCGCATGACGAACAGGGCCGCCTCTACGGTTGTTGCTCGGGCGGCCGCTCGGTGGTGCGCTTTGATCAGGACACAATCACCACGCTATGCGACAAATTCGAAGGCAAGCGTTTGAACACGCCGAACGATCTCGCCATCGATCGCAAGGGCCGCATCTGGTTTACCAACCCGGTCAACGGCGGTAACTGGGACAAGGGCTCGCAGATGGAGGTCGATCATCAATCGGTGTTTCGTCTCGACCCGCAGCCCGACGGCCAATACACCATCACGCGCGTCACCTTTGACACCGTGATGCCCAACGGTATTCTCGTCTCGCAGGACAACCATACGCTCTACGTCGCCGAGAGCAATTACGCCAAGGGTGTGCCGCGCGAGCTGCGCGCCTATCCGATCAAGGACGACGGCAGCCTCGGCAGTTTCACCACGCTCTTCACCTGGGGGGAGGACGCGCGCGGCATCCACCGCGGCATCGACGGCATGTGCCTTGATCGCGACGGCAACATCGTTGCCACCAATGGCTGGGACACCGCCGGTCCCGGGCCGCTGATCACCGTCTTTGCGCCCAGCGGTCGCGTGCTCGAAACCCATCCGGTGCCGGCGAAAATGCCGACCAATTGTTGCTTTGGTGGCGCTGATATGACGACACTGTTCGTCACCACTACGCAGGGCCATTTCTTCAAGGTAAAAACCAATCGCGTTGGTTGGGCGATGTATCCCTAACGGTGTTGTCGCGGCCCCGGCGCTGTGTGAGAGCACGTGCGGGGGTGGAGGCAGGCACTTGCACATGTTTTTAACGAAGGAGGCTCCATGAGTAGATCTCTTCGCGTTGTTGCATGCCTTGCCTTTTCATGGGTGTTTATCGCCGCCCCCGCCCTCGCGCAGGACGCCAAATGGCCCGACAAGCCGGTGCGTTTTATCGTGCCGTTTCCGCCGGGTGGATCGGTTGATCCGCTGGCGCGTTTGATGGGCGGGCGTTTGGCGAACGCACTCGGCCAGCAGTTTGT
>CAIWNB010000049.1 GCA_903913965.1 uncultured beta proteobacterium | reverse complement strand
CGAGATTGAAGTATTGCGTACCGGGGAGTTTATCCGTCTGCCGGCCCAAGGTTTTGCGCTGATTCCTTATGCTGCGGCGCATGCGATCAGAAATGTAGGCAAGGCCACGGCGCGCTGGTTTGAGATACTTGCGCCGCAACCAAAGCCCTCGCAGTCACTGAGGGACACATTTTTTACCGGTGATGATTCGTGGCCTGTCGATCCGGTGATGGCGGTGGGGGAAAACGCGCCCACACGCATCGGTCTGTTCAAGGCGGAGAATTCGATTCCAGCGATGGGGGGCGGCTTGCAGCAGGGGCTGACCGTTTATCGTTTTATGGAACGCCAGTTTGGTGCGCAGTGTTTTTTCATGATGCGCGGTGAGATGGGCGTTGGGGCGTTCCGTACCCGCCATGATCATCCGATTGAAGAGTTCTATATGGGCTTGAGCGGCGAGGTCATCATGGAGATTGAAGATCAGAGTTTTAAGCTGGGGCCCGGCGATGTGGCGTGGACTGGTGTCGGAACCAGTCATGCATTCCGGCATACCGGCGAGGTACCTTTTCAGTGGCTGGAAACCCAAACGCCGCAGTTCCCCGCGCAGTACGGAACGCGCAATTATGTACAGTGGGAGAAGTTGCGCGCCGGACGTTGAGGTCGATTAGGTTATCGATACGGGCGGGATGACCTGGATAGGCTGAATACAGAGGGTTTGACGGTATTCCCGTTCGTGCGTCGCTCCTGGCAGGCCGTCAATCCTGCGGGCCGAGTTGCGCCTTGTAACGTTTGAAGCGCGTCACGTAGTTGGCTGCAGTGCCGTTGATGCGTGCAATTTCTTCCCCGGTGAGTTGCCGCGCCACACGGCCGGGTGAGCCGATGACCAACGATCCGTCGGGGATGATCTTGCCTTCGCCGATGAGTGAGTTGGCGCCAATCAGGCAGTTCTTGCCGATGACGGCACCGTTCAGGATGACGCTTTTGATACCGACCAGAGTGCCGTCGCCGATGGTGCAACCATGCACCATGGCCAGGTGGCCGATGCTGACATTCTTGCCGAGGGTGCATGGAAAGCCGGGGTCTGCGTGCAACACGGCGCCATCCTGAACCTGGGAGTTTTCACCGAGAGTGATGTGCTCGTTGTCGCCACGGATCACGGCGTTGAACCAGACGCTGGTATTGTTTTCCATGATGACATTGCCGATCACGCTGGCATTGGGGGCGATCCAGTGGTCACCTTTTGCAACAACTTTTAATTCACCGAGAGCATATTTCATGATGGCCTGTTTAAAACAATGAAAACGTTGATTATAGCTGCGGTCGCGAGGATGAATTGTCAGAGCCTGGAAATGCAAACGGGGGCTTGCGCCCCCGTTTTTTGATCAAATGCGCCTGCTTTTTATTACAGCAGGGGCACAATCAGCAACGCAACGATGTTGATGATTTTGATCAGCGGATTAACTGCTGGGCCTGCGGTATCTTTGTAGGGATCGCCAACGGTGTCGCCGGTTACCGCCGCCTTGTGAGCTTCGGAGCCTTTGCCGCCGTGGTGTCCGTCTTCGATATATTTCTTCGCGTTATCCCAGGCACCACCACCGGTGGTCATGGAGATCGCGACAAACAGACCGGTCACGATGGTGCCCATCAGTACACCACCGAGTGCCTGTGCACCTGCCACACCGCCTGCCAGCCAGGAGAAGCCGACGCCGACAACAATCGGAATCAGCACCGGCAGCAGAGACGGGATCATCATTTCCTTGATCGCCGCTTTGGTCAGCATATCAACCGCGCGCGAATAATCCGGCTTGGCAGTGCCTTCCATAATGCCTTTGATCTCGGCAAACTGACGGCGCACTTCAACCACCACTGAACCGGCGGCGCGACCGACGGCTTCCATCGCCATTGCACCAAACAGGTAGGGCACCATGCCGCCGATGAACAGGCCGATGATGACGTAGTGGTTCGACAGGTCGAAGGTCACAACTTTGCCAGCAGCTTCGAGTGCATGAGTGTAGTCGGCAAAAAGCACCAGCGCTGCCAGACCAGCCGAACCTATGGCGTAACCTTTGGTCACGGCCTTGGTGGTATTACCCACGGCGTCGAGCGGATCGGTGATGGCACGAACCGAATCCGGCAGGCCGGACATTTCGGCAATGCCGCCCGCGTTATCGGTAATCGGACCGTAGGCGTCGAGCGCGACGATGATGCCGGTCATGGACAGCATGGAGGTCGCGGCAATTGCAATCCCGTACAGGCCGGCCAGTGCAAACGCCGAGTAGATGGCCGCGCACACTGCGAGTACCGGCCATGCGGTAGAACGCATCGAAACGCCAAGACCCGCGATGATGTTAGTGCCGTGACCGGTCGTTGACGCAGCAGCGATGTGGCGGACCGGTGCGTATTCGGTGGCGGTGTAGTACTCGGTAATGACAACCATCAGCGCCGTGAGTACCAGGCCAATGACCGACGTGCCAAACAGTTTGGCCGATGACAGTTCCGGGTAGAACTGGTTGATGTTGCCCATCAGGCTGTCAGTGACGAACCAGAAGGCCACCAGCGCTAGACTACCGGCGACAGCGAGGCCGCGGTAGAGCGCGTTCATGATCTTGCCGCCTTCACGCGCTTTCACGAAGTAACAACCGATGATCGAGGCGATGATCGATACGCCACCCAGAACCAGCGGATAAATAGCTGCGTTCGCAGCGATCTCGACCTTGGACAGCAGGAGGGCGCCGAGAATGATGGTCGCAACGATCGTTACCGCATAGGTTTCGAACAGGTCGGCGGCCATGCCTGCGCAGTCGCCGACGTTGTCGCCAACGTTGTCGGCAATCACGGCGGGGTTACGCGGGTCATCCTCAGGAATACCGGCCTCAACCTTACCGACGAGGTCGGCGCCAACGTCAGCACCCTTGGTAAATATACCTCCGCCCAGACGCGCGAAAATCGAGATCAGCGAACCGCCGAAGGCAAGGCCGACCAGCGGATGTGCGATCTGGCTGATGGTCGCCCCGGGGGCGGCGTTGTTGATGAGCCACCAGAAGAAACCGGCGACGCCAAGCAGACCCAGACCGACGACCAGCAGGCCGGTGATGGCGCCGCCACGGAACGCCACAGCAAGGGCTTCGTTCAAGCCAGTGCGTGCGGCTTCGGCGGTACGCACGTTGGCACGCACCGATACGTTCATGCCGACATAGCCGGCCAGCCCGGAGAGCACGGCGCCGATGGCGAAGCCGATCGCGGTCGGCCAATGCAACACGATGCCAATGAGCACGAAAAGAATCGCGCCCACGACGGCGATGGTCGTGTATTGGCGGTTGAGGTAAGCAGTTGCGCCTTGTTGAATGGCGGCCGCGATTTCACGCATACGGTCGTTGCCCGTGGGCTGTTTGTTAATCCACAGCGCCCAGACGATACCGAACAAAATGCCGATCGCCGCGCAAGCCAGCGCTAGGATCAATCCGTTTGATGCATTCATTACTGCTCTCTCCCGTAGTGGTTATCGGCCCGTTGCCACAGGCCTTGTTAGCCTGCTAAACCTTAAAGCTCGCCGCGAGCTTTTTCTTTACTGCAACGTTTTTTAATTTGATATACGACGGCAATCCGTTTTTGTAAGGCGGATAGTCTTCGCCGGCAATCAATGGTGAAAGGTAGCGCCGGCATTTTTCGGTGATATGGAAGCCGTCGGCGGTGATGAAATCGCGCGGCATCATTTTTTCCTTGTTCGCGATGTCCTTCAGGTCGGCGCACTCGATCGTCCACTTGTAGGGTTTGTTCGATTTGCGCACGATTACCGGCATCACGGCATTCCGGCCCTTGATCGCAAGCTCAACCGCTGCCTTGCCGACAGCGTACGCTTGTTCGACATCGGTTTTTGACGCAATGTGCCGTGCCGCGCGCTGCAGATAATCGGCCACCGCCCAATGATATTTATAGCCAAGCTTGTCTTTGACCAGATTGGCAATTTGCGGCGCCACACCGCCCAACTGGGCGTGGCCGAAGGCATCTTTGAGTCCTGACTCGGAGAGAAACTTGCCATCGGCGCCGCGTATGCCTTCCGAAACGCCGATCGCGCAATAGCCGTATTTTTTTACCACGGCATCGACGCGGGCGAGGAATTTTTCCTGATTGAACGTCATCTCGGGGAACAACAGAATCTGCGGGGCATCACCGGCTTTTTCTGCGGCAAGGCCGCAGGCGGCGGTGATCCAGCCGGCGTGACGTCCCATCACTTCAAGGACAAACACCTTGGTTGAGGTGCGCGCCATGGAGGCAACATCAAAGCCCGCTTCCCGGATACTGGTAGCGACATACTTGGCGACCGAGCCAAAGCCGGGACAGCAGTCTGTCACGGCCAGATCATTATCGACGGTCTTTGGCACACCAACGCAGGTCACGGGGTAGCCGAGCTTTTCGGAAATCTGCGACACCTTGTAGGCGGTGTCTGCCGAGTCATTGCCGCCGTTGTAGAAGAAGTAACCGATATTGTGTGCTTTGAATACGGCAATCAGTCGTTCATATTGGGCGCGGTTTTCTTCGAGGCCCTTGAGTTTGTAGCGGCAGGAGCCGAAGGCGCCAGAAGGCGTGTAACGCAACGCCTTGATGGCGGCGGCGGATTCCTTGGAAGTGTCGATCAAGTCTTCGGTCAGCGCGCCGATAATGCCATCACGACCGGCATAGACCTTGCCAATGCGGTTTTTGTGTTTGCGCGCAGTCTCAATGAGGCCGCAGGCGGTGGCGTTGATAACCGCGGTGACGCCACCGGATTGCGCATAAAAGGCATTTTTAACAGGCATGCTGGATGACCGTTCGTTGTGGGGTGTTTGGAAAACGCCGCATTTTACCGCAGAAGCGGCACTTTTCGCATGCGGATTTGGTGCAAAGGGCCTGCACCAAGGCCCTGCGGGTTACTTCAATGCAGCAAAAATGTTGTCACGGATAGTTTCAACGGCACCCACGCCGTTGATCTTCGCGTAGCGCGGCGCGTTGACGCCGGTTTGGTTGCGGTAGAAATCAACCAAAGGCTTGGTTTGTACGTGATAGGTTTCAATCCGCTTGCGTACCGTATCTTCCTGGTCGTCCGGGCGTTGCACCAGCGGTTCGCCAGTGATGTCATCCTGGCCGGTAACCTTGGGCGGGTTGAATTCGAGATGGTAACTGCGGCCTGACGCCGGATGTACGCGGCGGCCGCTCATGCGGCGCAGGATTTCCTCATCCGCGGTTTCGATGTCGATGACGTAATCAATATCGACACCGGCGGCGCGCAAGGCCTCGGCCTGGGCAATCGTGCGCGGGAATCCATCGACGATAAAGCCGTTGGCGCAATCCGGCTGTTTGACGCGCACTTCGGCCATTTTGATCACTACAGCGTCAGGTACCAAGGCGCCAGCATCCATGAACGATTTTGCTTCCAGCCCGAGAGGCGTGCCCGCTTTGACTTCCGCCCGCAGCATATCTCCAGTTGAGATCTGCGGTACGTTAAAACGCTCGGTCAGGAATCTCGCTTGCGTACCTTTACCGGCGCCCGGCATTCCCAACAAAATTATTCTCATCATGATCGTGTTATCGCGGCGCGTGGAGATGGTGAGATTATACCGTGTTATCGGAAGGGCTATTTATTGCCGCGCCAACAGCGCTCTGACGTATTCGAGGTCTGCTGCCGTATCGACGCCAGCGTGCGGCGATTGGTCGGTGACCGCCACGCTGATGCGGTAGCCATGCCATAGCGCGCGCAATTGCTCTAGCGCTTCGGCTTGTTCGATGGCGGCTGGCGCGAGTTGCGCATAACACGCGAGAAACTCCGTCCGGTAGGCATAGATGCCGATATGCCGGTAGGCGGGAAGGGTGGCGGGCAGGTTCTTGATACCGCCGGCAAAGGCATCGCGCGCGTACGGAATCGGTGCGCGGCTGAAATACAGCGCATAGCCATGCTTGTCGGTGACCACCTTAACGACATTGGCGTTCGCCATCTGCGCGCCGTCAATCAGGGGGCAGCAAGCCGTGGCGATTGCCGCATCATCATGCGCGGCGAGCTGTGCGGCCACGGCACTGATCAGGTCGGGTTCGATCAAAGGCTCGTCACCCTGCACGTTGACGACGATTTCTCCGCTGCCCAGGCCCAGTCTTGACACGACTTCGGCAATACGGTCGGTCCCTGAGGGATGATCTTGGCGGGTCAGCATGGCCGTAAAGCCGTGTGCTTCCACCGTATGCAATATATCGGCGTGATCGGTGGCGACGATGATGGCTGTCGCGCCGCTTAAGCGTGCCCGCTCGGCGACGCGTACCACCATGGGCTTGCCACCAATGTCGAGCAATGGTTTGCCAGGCAGCCTTGTCGAGGCAAAGCGTGCCGGTATGACCACGGTGAATTTCATCTGTTGGACGGTCGCCGGGCTGGCGTCACGATGGCACGTAGGCTCAAACGGTTTCTTCCGCCGTCAGTTTGCGCGCTTCATCTTCAATCATGACCGGTATGCCTTCACGCACAGGGAACGCCAGGCGGTCTGCTTTACAGACGAGCTCCTGACCTGGTTTTACAAATATCAGCGGCCCTTTGCAGATCGGGCAGACCAGAATATCCAGTAGTTTTGCATCCATTTATTGAGATACTCCGAGTTGGCGCATTATATGTTCCGACAGATCGCCGTCCAGTTCCGCTTCGACTTCGAGTGCCCAATGGGTGGGTCCGGCGAAGCGTTCGCATTTTACCGCGTCCTTGTCTGTCATGATGACTTCGGTAGCGGCGCTGAAGGCGAGGTCGGCTGGTGTATAGGCATGATGATCGGGAAATGCTTTGGTCTTGGCATCGATACCCAGTGTACCGAGGTGATCGAAAAAACGTTGTGGGTTGCCGATCGCAGCAACAGCGGTGGTATTGCGACCGGCAAAATAAGACGCGTTGACGGAATGTTGCGGCGTCGCCAGATTGCGAAAGCGCTCGCCGCGCAAATTCATACGGTAAACCGCGCAGGAAAGCTGGGGGGCGGAACCCACGCCGTTCAAGACTACAGCGTCAACGGATGCCAGCCTGGCCAAGGGTTCTCGCAGCGGCCCCGAAGGCAGCAGGCGCCGGTTGCCGAAGCCGCGTGCGGCGTCGATGACGGCGATTTCGAAATTTCGTTCCAATGCATAATGTTGCAGACCATCGTCGCTGAGTAACAAGTCGCAATCGGGGTTTGCGGCAAGCAGTCCTTCCGCGGCAGCCACGCGGTCGGCGCCGATCCACACCGGGCAGCCGCTGTGCCGCGCAAGAAGAACGGCTTCGTCACCCGTGACCTGAGGATTGCTATCCGCCAATACGGCCTGCGGTTGTTTGGCTGTGCCGCCATAACCCCTACAAACTATGCCAGGTCGTTTATGCCGCTGTTTAAGGCTGCGCCCCAAGGCAATGGTGAGCGGTGTCTTGCCGGTTCCGCCGGCGGTGATGTTACCAATGACGACGACCGGCACCGGCAAACGCGTTTTGCGTAACAAGCCGAGTCGGAAGCCGGTGCGGCGCAACCCCGCCAGAGCGCCAAACAGCACACTCAGCGGCCAGAGTATCAGGCAGAGCAGCCGGCTGGTGAGGTCGGTGCGGTACCAACTTTGTTCCAGCGGGTGCATTTGGGATCAGGCAGGATGCCGAGAAAGAAAAATAAAACAGACAAGCCGCACGGGTGCGCGGCGGGGGACTGGCACTACTTCTTGCCCGCCTGCGTGGTGAATGTAATGCGGCTGAAGCCGGCAATGCGTGCGGCTTCCATGATGTTGATCACCGACTGATGAGTTGCCGCCGCATCGGCATTGATAATGATGACCGGATCGGGCACGCCGCCGGCTGCTCGCTTGAGCTCCTGGGCAAAGCTATCAGTGCTGCGAAATGGCACCGCCGATCGATTGACCACATACTGGCTTTGACCATCTACCGCGACATTGATTTGACTGGGTCTCTCTTCGGGCTTGTTCGCGTCTGCCGTGGGCAGATTGATTTGCAGTTCGGCAAAGCGCGAGTAGGTGGTAGTCACCATCAGAAAGATCAGGATGACCAGTAAGACGTCGATCAACGGTATCAGGTTGATCTCCGGTTCTTCCTTGCGGCTACCGAGGCGAAAATTCAAGGTCTACTTCCGCTCAGCTCTGACGGTCGCCGTGCAGGATTTCGACCAGCCGCACAGCCTGGCTTTCCATCTCGACGATCAGGGAATCAACGCGGCCGCGGAAGTAGCGGTAGAAAATCATGCTCGGAATGGCGACGACCAGACCCATCGCCGTATTGTAGAGCGCGACGGAAATGCCATGTGCGAGGACAATCGGGTTGCTGCCCGACGGTGCTTGCGAACCGAAAATCTCAATCATGCCGATTACCGTACCCAGCAAGCCCAGCAGCGGGCTGATGGAGGCAATGGTGCCCAGTGTGTTCAGGAACCGCTCGAGTTCATGGGCGACGCTGCGTCCGGCATCATCGAGGGCCTCTTTCATGATTTGCGGAGAGCTTTTCGCATTTTTGATGCCGGCGGCGAGAATCTGCCCTAACGGGGATCCACCGCCGAGGCGCGCAACCAGCTGTTGCGAAACGCCATGCTGCTGGAATTCCTGTGCGACTTCGTTTAACAGGTTTTTAGGGGAGACAATGCTGCTGCGCAGCGACCATGCGCGCTCACCGATGATGGCGAGCGAAATCACTGAGGCCAGCAACAGCGGCCAGATTGGCCATCCAGCAGCTTCAATCAATGCAAACACATGTTTCTCCGATTCGTCCAGAATTGAACGGCGTAACTGTATATGGGCAGTCGCTTTTCAGCAAGCGCGCAGAGCTGATATGAAAAAAATATCAGCATTTGATGTTTGCGCTGACGATGCGTGTTGAACGAAGCGCGAAAATATTGCGCTGCAACCCGGATGGCGCCTTGTAATTGGGGCGAAATCGCGCGTTATTTTTTATCCACAATTGCTGTGGATAAGTATGTGAAGAGTTTGTAAACAAGTCACCTAAGTAAGCCCCCTGTAAGGGATTTTTCTGATCTGCTCATTTTTTAAACTTAACAAATTATCAATTAAAAACAATGGCTTGAAAGTTTTTCCCTCTGGAGGGTGGCGGCCGCATGATGTCGATGTGACACTTGCATGACGGTTGTGGATGATGTAGCCACGCGCGGTGCTGTCAAGGCCGTTGAGGTGTGTTGAATCATTAGGGAATTTTGACTTACTCAGGCGGCGACGTTTGAGCGAGCTGAGGCAGATACAATCAAGTTATGAAAAATCATTTTGATGCAGCGCTGGCGCAGCGTGTGATCGGCGTCGCCGAACTTAACCGGATCACCAAGCAGTTGGTGGAAACCAGTCTGCCCTTAATGTGGATTTCGGGTGAAATTTCCAATTTCGTACGGGCTGCTTCGGGGCATTGCTATTTTTCCCTGAAGGATGCGCAGGCGCAGGTACGGTGCGTGATGTTTCGCCACAAAATGCAGTTACAGGATTGGAAGCCTGACAATGGATTGCAGGTCGAAGTGCGTGCCAGCCCTTCGTTCTACGAGGCGCGTGGCGAGTTTCAGCTGGTGGTTGAGGCGATGCGCCGGTCTGGCACCGGTGCGCTATATGCGGCGTTTGAAAAACTCAAACTGAAATTACAGGATGAAGGATTGTTCGATGAGGACGCACGGCTACCGCTGCCGCACTTTCCGCGTGCCATTGGCATCGTAACCTCCCTCAAAGCTGCAGCTTTGCGCGACGTGCTGACGACATTGCGGCGGCGCATGCCGGCGATCCCGGTGGTGATTTATCCGACGGCGGTGCAGGGTGAGGGCGCGGGGCGCGAAATTGCCGCGGCGATTGCAACGGCGGATGCGCGTGCCGATTGCGAGGTGCTGATTGTTTGCCGTGGCGGCGGCAGTATCGAAGATCTGTGGGCGTTTAACGAAGAAGTGGTGGCGCGTGCCATGCACGCCTGTTCGCTGCCCGTCATCAGTGGGGTCGGTCATGAAACGGATTTCACCATCGCCGATTTTGTCGCCGATCTACGCGCACCAACGCCGACTGCCGCGGCGCAACTGGCGAGCCCGAACCGCGAAGAGTTGATCCAGGACTGTCATCATTATGCTCAGCGTTTGCGCCGCGTTGCCGAGCGTTCACTCGAAAGGCGCATGCAGCAGCTCGACGGGCTGGCGCGCAGTCTGGTGCATCCGGGCGAAAGAATTCTTGCGCAGATGGCGCATCTTGATCATCTCGCGAGTCGTTTGCGCAGTGCCGGTG
>CAIWNB010000048.1 GCA_903913965.1 uncultured beta proteobacterium | reverse complement strand
CTGGCGCAAACAGGCCGTGCCAGACGCCGACACGGAAGTCGCGAACGCCCAATTCACCGAAGGTTGGCACATCCGGCATCAGTGGTGATCGTGCGTTCGTAGAGATGCCGTAGCCGCGCAAACGCCCGGACTGAATATGCGGTACCGCATTCGACGATGAAATAAACAGGATGTCGATCTCGCCGGAGATTGCCGCGATTTCCGCCGGCGCGCTGCCTTTGTAAGGCACGGCGGTCAGACCCATACCGGTTATCGATTTGAGCAATTCCACGGTGACGGCTCCCGTGGCGCCGGGAACTCCGATGTTGAAACGTTTTGGTTCCTTGCGCGCAGCAGCGACGAGTTCCTGAAAATTACGCGGGGTCAGTTTTGGATTGGCCAGCAGTACCGAGCCGAACAATACGAGCTGGGAGACCGGCGCAAAATCGCGCACCGGATCGTAGGGCAGATTTTTATACAGACTTGCATTGACCGCATGCGTGCCGGAGTTGCCGATCAGCAGGGTCGAGCCGTCGGCTGTTGCCTTGGCCGCCAGTTCACAGGCCACCACGCCGGTGACACTGGGGCGGTTATCCACCACCACATTGCGTGCGAGGCTATCGGAGAGGCGCGGCGCCACCAGACGCGCCACGTTATCGCTCGGACCGCCGGGTGCTGATACCACCAGCAGACGGATCGGGCGATTGGGGAAACCCACCTCTGCCGCCACGGTGCCCGCAGCAGGGATCAACGCAGCGAGCAGGGTGAGGGCTTGGAACGCCCTGAGATTATTCAAATTGTAATTTCGCATCGGTGGCGATTTTACGTAGCTTCGCGGTTTCGGTACGGATCAACGGTGCGAGTACCTCGGGGCTGCCCCCCATCGGCACGATGCCCATCTCGGCGAACTGGCTGCGGAATCGTTCGTCGGCCAGGGCGGCGTTCACCGCGGCATTTAGTTTAGTTTGCATCTCGGTGCTAAGCCCGGGCGGTGCAAATACCGCTAGCCAATAGGTCAGGTCATAGCCGGCAACGCCGGCTTCCTGCAAGGTTGGGGTGTCGGGGAAGCGGGGATCACGCTGCGCGCTGGTGGTGCCGAGGAACCGCACCTTGCCCGCATCGATGAAGGGTTTCGCTGCGCCGTCGAAGGTGATCTGACAGGTGCCGGCCATCACGTCCTGCAGCGCCGGGCCCGAGCCTTTGTAGGGAACATGCATGAGGTTGATGCCAGCGAGATCTTTCAGCAGTTCGCCGGCAAAGTGGATGCCGCTGCCGAGACCGGAGCTGGCGTAATTCAGTTTGCCTGGATTCTTCTTCGCGTAGGCGACGAATTCCGCCACGCTGCGTACCGGCACCGTCGGGTTGATTACGGTCAATAGTCCGTAGTTGCCCACCAGGGCGATCGGCGTGAAGTCTTTGATCGGATCATACGAGAGTGCTTTCTCGGTGATCTGCATATAGGTATGGGTGCCGTTATTGGTGAGCAGGATCTGGTAGCCGTCGGCTGCAGCCTTCGCAATCATGTCCGCACCGATGCGTCCGCCGCCGCCGGGCTTGGGTTCGATCACCAGGGGCTGGCCCAGCGCACGCGACATGGCGGCTCCGAGCATCCGCGAGGTGATGTCCGAAAAGCCGCCGGCGGCAAACGGCACGATGGCGCGTATCGGTTTGGTCGGGTAGGTTTGCGCGTAGCCCTGCAGCGTGGCTGCGCCGATACAAATGGTAAACAAAATTCGAAGAGCCGCCGTGCGTTCTCTGGTCATTTTTGCCACTCCGGTTAGGAAGCCCTGATCCCTGGCCCGAATAGATGCTGACACGGCCGGGCTTACCGTGCACCTGTCAGGGTTCGACTATGATATCCGCATTATCAGAAACTGGTTCGGGTATGACATTCTTGAACACTGGAGGCGGCTCCGCGACTACGCCGTGGGGTCTGTAAGGGGTTGTTCTACACATCCCAGGACAATGCTGCAAAAATTTTAAAACGACTTAGTAAGTTTTCCATCTACGTCCTGGGTGGATTGTTCGGTTTGGGAATTCATCCCGGATAGGCGTAATCTTGCGGCGTTGCCGGTGGGCGGTTTGCCGAGCGTCAACATGATTGGAGCAGGTGCGATGTCTAAACGACTGTTTGATTATTGCGGCAGGGTATTGTTACTTGGGCTGCCTTTATGGTCGCTTCCGGCCGTGAGTGCCGTGGCCGCCGAGGTCTATCCAGCGCGGCCGATCCGTATCATCGTACCGTTTCCGGCCGGCGGCCTGGTCGACACAGTGGCGCGGCAGGTGGCGTCGAGACTGGCCGATGCGCTCGGGCAGCCGCAGCTTGCGGTGGTGATTGATAACCGAAGTGGTGCCAGTGGAACACTGGGGACCGATATGGTGACGAAGGCAGCGCACGATGGTTATACGTTATTGATGGTGGTCGATGCGCATGCGGTGAATCCGCATATTTACAAGAAGCTTCGCTACAACATTTTCAGCGATCTCGCCCCCATCTCGTTGATGGTGAAAATCCCGCTGGTGGTGGTGGCCCATCCTTCAGTGCCGGCCGAGACGCTGAAAGATCTCATCGCGCTGGCTAAAAGCAAACCCGGTACGTTGACGTACGCATCGGCTGGCGGCGCAGGCACCGCCGGGCATCTGGCCGCCGAACAACTAAAATTGCTCGCCGGTATTGATATCGTGCACGTGCCCTACAAAGGTGGTGCGCCGGCCATCGCCGATTTGCTGGGTGGGCAGGTACAGCTTTCATTTATCGCCACCAGCGTCACCGTGCCGTATGTGCGTGCCAATCGCTTGAAGGCAATCGTCGTCAGCGGTAGCCAGCGTTCATCGGCATTACCCAACGTGCCCTCAGCGGCCGAAGCGGGCTACCCGCAACTCGATACGGGCTCGTGGGTCGGCTTCCTCGCGCCTGCGGCAACGTCACGTGAAATCGTCTCAAAGCTGTCGGCAAAGACTGCGGGCATTTTGCGAGAACCTGATATCAAGTCCAAGCTGACCGAGCAGGCGATGGAAATCGTGGGCAGCACACCCGAGCAGTTTGGTACTTTTGTGCGTGCCGAACATGACAAATGGGGACGCTTGATCCGTGACGCCAATCTGGATATTGCGCAGTGAGGTGTGCTGCGTGGCGAGGAGGATCTGCAATACTTCTTCCTTCGTCTTTGAGCGTGGTTTTTTATGCGGTGTGAGCGTTTGTAGGGTTTAAAAAACGTTTTTTGATGAGCTGCGCGAGGTTGCGCATCCATAAATTTATAGGTGCTACAAAATAAATGAAAAAATTGCCGCGTATTCTTCTGCTGATCGGACCCGGTACACTTCATAGTCAAGGCAAAGATAGAATGGATTTTTATAACTATCGGCGCAGTGGGCTTCCCTTTATGACTGGTCAGGAGTTACTGGCAGGGGTGCCTGAAATCGCTTCTGTTGCCGATGTTGTGGTTGATGAAAATAACCCTCATCTAGTCTCGACGCTTGAGGATATAAGCCTACTCAGCGCCCGGGTTAACGTATTGTTGCAATCGCCAGAAGTGGACGGTATCGTTTTTGTTCAAGGCACCAACGTCCTTGAAGAGACTGCTTATTTCCTGACGCTGACGGTTAACAGTAAAAAACCTGTGGTTGTGACGGGGGCGCAACGTCCGTTTACGGCACTGAGTACGGATGCGCCGCTTAATTTACTTGATGCTTTCAGAGTTGCGGTAGATCCAAAGACGCCCGGCAAGGGGGTTGTCGTGGTCACAAACAACGAAATCAATTCGGCGCGTGACGTTACGAAAACAAATACTTACCATGTGCATACCTTTCGCAGTCGCGATGTCGGTGTGATGGGTTACGCCGATGCCGACAAGGTCAGTTACTATCGTTCACCAACACGCCGTCATACGGTCGATAGTGAATTTGCCGGGCAAAAAATTCTGCAATTGCCGCGCGTTGATATTCTTTACGTGTACTCAGGGGCTCAGTCAGGCTTGGCGGAGGCGGCCTGTAAGCTCGGTGCCAAAGGCTTGGTGATCGCCAGTGTTGGCGCTGGGTCTCCGGGTAATCTGACACAGGAATGCGCGGTAATCGCGCAGTCCGGACGTGCGGTTGTCGTGCGAAGTTCTAGGGTCGGGGCAGGGCGGGTGGTGCGTGACAGCGCCTATCAGGAACCCCGGATGGTGGCTTCGGACAACCTGTCGCCACAAAAAGCGGCAATTTTGCTTTCCTTGGGATTGACTCGTACCGACGATCCGGAAGTGATACAAAAAATATTCGACGATTACTGATCAATAAGAAGCTGGTAAATGTATTTCTAAATTGCGACTCAACAATGGATTGAACATCATGATTAGCCTGAAAAGAACAGCGTGGGGTATCGCATGCGGTGCGTTCTTAGCACTCTCTTCTATGGGGCCCTGTGCACAAGATTTTCCTGCGCGAACCATTTCCATCGTAGTTCCGGCCGCGCCGGGAGGTACGGTCGATATTAATGCGCGACCACTCGCCCAGGTCCTGACAAGATTGCTGGGGCAGTCGGTGATCGTCGTAAACAAGCCAGGCGCTGGAGGTGCCGTTGGGACTGCATTTGTCGCCAATGCCAAACCGGATGGCTACACTCTTTTGATGCCGTTGCCGACGGCATCGGCTATTCCGGTTGCGGATCAATTGTCAGGCCGTAAACCGTCGTTCAGCATGGAACAGTTTTCGTCCTTAGCCCTCATTTCTGCTGATCCCAATTTACTCGGCACCCGGGTTAGTGCACCGTGGCGGGGGATTCCAGATCTGATTGCCGATGCGCGTCTTAACGCGGGCCGGATAAATTATGGAACCGGTGGTAATTATTCGCCTTCGCACTTCATGACCGAGATGTTTGCGAGTGCCGCCGGCGTGAAGTTGAGTCACGTTGCTTACAGTGGTGGCGGGCCGGCTTTAATTGCCCTGCTTGGCGGTGAGGTTGCCTTGGCGCCGGTCACGCCTGCCCAAGCGATGCCACATGTGCAGGCGGGAAAAATTCGTATTCTGGCGAACGGCGGTGCCAAACGAAGTGCGCTGTTGCCGGATGTTCCTACCTTTCGTGAGCTTGGTTTGGATGTTGAGTATTACCTGTGGGTAGGCATGTTTGCCCCCGCAGGGACGCCGTCTAACGTTATGGCAACGTTGCGCGATGCGGTAAGGCAGGCTGCGCATTCTCCCGAGCTGGTGCAAGCGCTGGCGAAATTGCAGATTGAAACGGCTTATCTGGATGGACCGGATTTTGAGAAGTTTTGGCGTGAGGATGCGCGCCGCGTTGGTGATGTTGTGCGGCGGATTGGGAAAATCGATTGATGCGGTAAGCGGGAGACCACTAGTAGCGAATCCGCTTTGATTCCGTCGTAACGCTGGGGAGCGAGCAATGTTTAAGACGTCACCTTGTTGGATTTTGTTGCTTTTATTATTGGGTTTTTCTCCCTATGGTCTCGCTCAACGCTACCCGGACAAAAGTGTGCGACTGGTGGTCGCCTTTCCGACTGGCCCGCCGTATTTCCTCGCTTTGCATCTGGCGGAAAAGTTGAGGGAGTCAAGCGGTCAGTCGATCGTTCCCGACTTTAGGGCGGGGGCGGGAGGGAACGTGGCTTCTGAGTATGTCGCCAAGGCCCCTGCTGATGGATATACCCTGTTGTTAACCAGCCCAACGGTCGCGCTTAGCCCCAGTCTTTTCCCTAAACTTGGCTACGATACTTTTCGTGATTTGGCGCCTATTACCTTGCTTGCAACAGTGCCTAATGTGCTGGTTGTGCATCCTTCGGTGCCGGCAAAAACCGTGTCGGAGCTGGTGAAGCTGGCGAGGGCGCAGCCAGGAAAACTGAATTATGGTTCCGGTGGTCTGGGTTCGGGAGGGCAGTTGGGCAGTGAACTCTTTAAGTCGCTAAACAAGGTAAACATCCTGCATGTTCCTTATAAAGGGGCTGATATCGCCGTGACGGCGATGTTGGGTGGTGAAGTGGATATGGTGACTGCAACCGTATCTCCTTTGGTTATTCCTTTGGTGAAGTCCGGCCGTGTTAGGGCGCTGGCGGTGATGGCGCCGGAGCGCCTTGCGGGACTGCCGAACGTGATGACCACAGCGGAGGCCGGTATCCCCGCGTTGGTTGTGATCACTTGGTATGGTCTTTTCGCGCCTGCGGGGGTCAAGGCGGAAATCATTGACTACCTGAATGCCGAGATCTCCAGGGTGGTTAACTCACCTGAATCAAAAAGCAAGCTTGCCCAGGTCGAGTTGACTGCGACAACTAATACGCCGGCTGAGTTTGGAAAATTTGTCAGAGCTGAATATGAGAAATGGGGGCGTGTTATCAAAGATGCCAACATTAGTGTGCAGCAATAATTTCTGGCATGGCGGTATTTTGTCGCGTGTTTGTTAAGGAGAGTAAACGCTACGCCCGAAACACCGAGGCCGGTTCTACGGTGTAAGCATGTTGCCGCTGTATGCGTGCCGCCATTTCGAGTGCGTATGGCGCTGCCTCCAGCATCAGCGAGATTTCGCGCGCCCCCAGTGTTAAGCCTGCGCGACGCGCGGCGGCCTTGACCAGTTCTATGATATTCGCAGGCACTTCGGTATCGACCGCTTGGTGCTGCGCCGAAATCGTAGCGGGG
>CAIWNB010000047.1 GCA_903913965.1 uncultured beta proteobacterium | reverse complement strand
CGCGCCCGATGGTTATACGATCGTGGTGGTCAGCGGTAGCCACACGATCAATCCGGCGCTCTACAAGAAGCTACCGTTCGACAGTGTGCGCGATTTCGCGCCAGTGGCGATGCTGGTGACCGGCCCCGGTCTGCTGGTCGTACATCCGTCGCTGCCGGCACGCAATGTGCGCGAGTTGATTACGCTGGCGCGTAGTCACCGTGGTGGCCTGCTCTATGCTTCTGCGGGCAACGGCACGCCGCCGCATCTGGCTGCTGAACTCTTTAAGCTGATGACTGTCACGCAGATCGCGCATGTGCCCTACAAAGGCAATGCGCAGGCGATGACCGATCTGATCGCCGGGCAGATTGCTTTGTCATTTCCGACCATCCCGTCGGCCTTGCCGCATGTGCAAACGGGCAAGCTGCGCGCCATGGGTGTGACCAGTGCGAAACGGGTCGGCGCGCTGCCGGAGATTCCGGCGATTGCTGAAACAGTGACGGGCTATGACGGCAGTGCGTGGTATGGCGTGCTCGCCCCCGCCGGCACGCCGGCCGCCATCGTCACACGCCTGCATACGGAGTTAATGACGGTATTGCGTACAGCGGATCTCAAAGACAAACTGGTTTCGCAGGGCCTCGAACCGGCATCGTATACGCCGGAAGAGTTTTCCGCACTGATCGTCAGCGAACTCGCCAAGTGGGCGAAGGTGGTGGCGGCTGCGGGTGTCAAAAACGAATAGGAATCCATTATGCCGAACGCTATTGTTGCACCGACCATTCCCGGCCCGATCGCCGACACGCGCAAGCCCAAGTTCGTCATGCCGCGCGGCGCCTGCGATTGCCACGCGCATCTGTTTGGCCCGCAGGCGAAATATTCCTACGCGGCTAACCGTCGCTATACGCCGCCCGATGCGACGGCTGATGACTACATCGAAATGTTGCGTTCGATTGGAGTCGACCGCGCGGTACTGGTGCAGCCCAGCGTTTACATGACAGATAACACGGTGATTCTCGATGCGCTGGCGGAAAACAAGTTTCCCTTTCGTGCCGTAGCCGTGGTCAATGATGAAGTCAGTGATGCCGAGCTCGCACGCATGCACAAGCTCGGTGTGCGTGGCTTGCGCTTGAATCTGCGTAACAGCAACGGTGCCCCCGGTGACCTCGCGCCGCGGCTGGCCGCGCGCATCGCGCCCATGGGCTGGCATTTGCAGTTTCGTATCAACGCCGAGGATTTCACCGCCATCGGGCCGATGCTGCGCACGCTGCCGGTTGATTACATCATCGATCATATGGGGCAGGTGCCGATCGCCGAGGGTGTTAACGGCGTAGCCTTTCGCGCCATTCTTGACCTTACGCAGAGTGGCCGCTGCTGGGTCAAACTCTCCGCCCCGATGCGTATGAGTGCACTCGACGCGCCGTATCGCGATGTCACCCCCATGGTGCATGCGCTGGTCGCCGCCGCGCCCGAGCGTATGGTGTGGGCGAGTGACTGGCCGCACACCACGTTGACCTGTGCGATGCCCAATGATGGCGACCTCGTGGATTTGCTGCCCGAGTGGATACCGGATGCGGTGACGCGCCAGAAAATCCTCGTCGATAATCCGGCCAGGCTCTACGGTTTCTGAACACGCCCCCCGCGCGGGCTGGCGTTCGGGTTATAGTCGTCGCTGCAAACCACGGGAGGGGGCATGCATAAAAAAATTATTTGCGCCGCGCTTTGGACAGTGACGGTGATTTACGGCCCTGCCATTGCGCAGGAATATCCGACCAAACCGATTCGCTACATCGTGCCCTTTGGTGCCGGCGGACCGACCGACACGCAAGCGCGCTGGGTCGCGCAAAAACTCAATGCAGCCTTCGGCCAGACGGTGATTGTCGATAACCGTCCGGCGGCCGGCGGCGTGCCGGGCACTGCAGCGGTGGCGAAGGCGGCGGCGGACGGCTACACGCTGCTTGCCGGCAATCCGGGCCCACTGACGGTGGCGCCAGCAATTTCGTTGAACGTACCCTATGACACGCTGCGCGATTTCACGCCGGTGACGCTGGTGGCGAAAAGCCCCAGCGTGCTGATCGTGCATCCGGCGCTGCCGGCAAAAAACGTCAGGGAGTTCGTCGCGCTCGCCAAAGCGCGTCCGGGAAAACTCAACTACGGCACGCCGGGGGTGGGCACCGTCGGCCATCTTTCGACCGAGGCTTTCGCCCATCTCGCCGGCATCAATGTCATGCATGTGCCTTACAAGGGCGGTGTGAGCCAATACACGATAGAGCTGATTTCCGGTTACATTGATTTTGCCTCGCTGCAACTCTTTAACGTCGCGCCGATGGTTAAGCAGGGCAAGCTGCGCGCCCTCGGTATCACCTCGCGCGAGCGCTCGGCGGCGATGCCGGAGCTGGCCACCTTCAACGAGCAGGGTGTGAAATTCGAGAACTACAACTGGAACGGCGTGCTGCTGCCGGCGAAAACGCCGCCGGCGATCGTGGCGCGCATTTACGGTGTGCTGGCCACCGCGATCAAGGAAAACCGCGAGCTGTTTACTGGCCAGGGGCAGGAGCCCGGCGGCGAGAACAGCGAGCAATTCAACGAGTTTTTGCGCGCCGAAATCGAGCGCTATGAAAAAGTCGCTCGTGCTGCGAACATTCCAAAACAATAAGCAGCCAAGCAGTAACGATAGACGCATCGCGTTATGATGCGAAAAATAACATCAAGGAGGAGAACATCATGGCAACCGAAGACGAAATCATCGCCCGCCGCCGTCAATTACTGAAATGGATGTCGGCAAGCCCGCTGCTTGCCGTGCCTGGCGTCAGTAGCCTTGCTGCGGAGACCGGGGTTTTTGCCCCCAACCGCCTGCCTGATCCGGTGCTGTGGTCGCCGCGCACGTTTGATCGTGTGATCGGCAATCCGAAAGAGGCGATCAACGTCTTTGATTTTGAGATCGCTGCGCGCGCCAAGGTGCCACCCGCACACTTTGGTTACATGGCCGCCGGCATTGACGATGACGCAACGCTGCGCGCTAATCGGGAGGCGTTTCAGAAATACTATTTGCGCCCGCGCCGTCTCGTCGATGTGTCGAAAGTCGATACGAGCGTCGAGATCTTTGGTATCAAATACGACAATCCGATCTTTATTTCTCCGACTGGTGGTAATAAAGCCTATCACCCGGATGGTGAGCTTGCGGTGGCACGTGCAGCGAAGGCAGGCAATCATCTGGAGATGCTTTCCACCGCCTCGACCGTGTCGATCAACGATATCGTCGCCGCACGCGGTGCACCGGTGTGGTTCCAGCTCTATGCAACTTCGGATCGTGATGTCGCCTATGCCCTGACCAAACGCGCGGAGAATGCCGGCTCACAGGCGGTGGTGGTGACGGTTGATCGCGTTGGTGGCCGCAACCAGGAAGCGTTGTTCCGTTTGCGACCGACCGACACGCGTGACTGCAAGCAGTGTCACTCTTCCGCCGACGGCGGTGGCGGTTCGGCAGGTGATCGCGACCGCCGGCCGAATTACGCCGGCATCGATCTGTCGAAGGCGCGCAGCATGCAGTCGGATAACCTGACCTGGGATTTCATCCGTCAGTTGCGCGACAAGACCAGGATGAAAATTGTGCTCAAAGGCATCCTCACCCACGAAGATGCCAAACTCGCCGTTGAATACGGCGCCGATGGGATACTCGTTTCCAATCATGGCGGTCGTGGCGAAGACAACGGCCGCGGTGCCATCGATTCGTTGCCCGAAGTGATCGAGGCCGTGAACGGTCGCATGCCGGTGATCGTTGACAGTGGCTTCCGCCGCGGCACCGACGTTGTCAAGGCGCTGGCGATGGGGGCTACTGCGGCAGGTATCGGTCGTCCGTACCTGTGGGGTCTGGGCGCCTTCGGTCAGCCCGGCGTTGAGCGGGTGCTGGAGTTGATGCGCATTGAGACGCGCGCCGCCATGATGCAGTGTGGCGTGCGTTCGGTGAAGGAGTTAACGAAGGCGTTTGTCGGCAAGTTTTAAGCTGGCGTTAATCTTCGCGGATACCGGCGTCGCGGATGACCTTTCCCATCCGCGACATTTCCGTTTTCATCGCCGCCGTGAATTGTTCAGGCGTGCTGCCGACCACTTCAACGCCGACGGCGAGAAATTTTTCGCGGGCGTCGCTGCTGTGCAGATAACGCATGATTTCCTGACTGAGCTTTTGCAGAATCGGCGCCGGCACGCCGGCTGGTGCGAACACGCCCTGCAGCGAGCTCGATTCGTAACCGGGCAGGCCCGCAGCCGCGATGGTAGTAAGGCCCGGTAGCAAGATCGATTCACGTGCACTGGAGACGCCGAGTGCGCGCAGGCGGCCGGTTTTCAGATGCGGGCTCACCGAGCTCGCGGTGGCGAAGCTGAGCTGGATCTGTCCGCCGATGAGATCGGTGAGTGCCGCCCCCGCCCCTTTGTAGCTGATGCGCACGAATTGCACGCCGGCCATTGCCTGGAACAACTCGGCAGCGAGATGCGGTGACGAACCGATACCAGTGGTGCCGTAATTTAATGCGCCCGGTCTGGCTTTGGCCAATGCCACGAATTCTTTTACGTTCTTCACGGGTAACGAGGGATGCACAACCAGAATGTTGGGCGCCGTGGCGGCCAGCGAGATCGGCGCGAAATCGCGCAGCGGATCCGGCGCGTTGGCACGCAGATAAGGCCCCAGCCACACGGTGCTGCCATAGAGCATCAGCGTGTAACCGTCGGCCGGTGATTTGAGCGTAACTTCGACCGGGATCGGCCCGCTGGCGCGGTTGTCAACGATGACCTGCTGGCCGAGGGCGGGGGCGATGCCTTGCGCCACCAGGCGCGAGGCGACATCGCCTGCGCCGCCCACCCCCGAGGTGATGATGCGAATCGGTTTGGCCGGAAAGCTTTGTGCCTGCGCGGTAGAGGCGGCCGTTAACACGAGGGCGATGACGAACGGCCGTTGGATCAGCTTGTACATGTAAATTTTTGCGCAGGGGGCGCCGCGTGGAAAGGCTGCGATTGAAGCATGCGATAGGCATGATGCGCAACGCGCGATGCTACACTCGCCGCGTTTGCAATCTGGAGAACTGCTATGAAGCCGCGCGTTTGGGGTAATGAACCGACACCGGACACGCAGACCACGCGTGGCTATCCGCCTGACGTCCATCGTGATTCGTCGTCGCGCCTGCCGCCAGTGCAGCGCGAAGATCTCGATGAGGCGGGGCAGCGCGCCTACGACGCAATGACCGGGGAAGGCAGCAAGCTGCGCGCAAGCCTGCGCGGCCCGACCGGTTTCTGGTTGCATATGCCTGAAGTTATCAGCCACGTACGTGAACTGAACTGGAGTCTGCGTAACCGCGAAAATGGTCTTTCGCGTCCGCTGCGTGAACTGACGATACTCGTCACCGCGCGCGCCCACGATTGTCAGAAGGAATGGACGGCGCATGAAATGCACGCGCTCGATGCCGGCCTTGATCCGGCGCTCATCGATATCATCCGCTACCGCAAGCCGACCGACGGTGTGGCGGAAACTGAAGCGGCCATCATCACCTTCGGTCGGGAATTGTTTCACGATAAAAAGGTGAGTGCTGCGACGTATGCGCAGGCCTTGCAGGTGCTCGGCCAGCAGCGGCTCGTGCACATGGTTGCGCTGATGTCGAATTACACGATGACGGCGGTGATTTTTGCCGCCCTTGATCAGCAGGTCGCGCCCGATCAGACGCCGTTGTTGCCTTTGCCCTAAACCGCAATACGGTCGGCGGTTATAATTTCACTCTTGCAATGTGGCGTTGTTCAACGGAGGTATCTATGAAAATGACCAAGCTTGGAATAATGCGCGGCGGCCTGGCTGCGGTGGCGATGGCGGCAGCTTGCGCCGGATTTGCGCAGGCGCAAACCTATCCGGCCAAATCAATCCGCATGATCTTTCCGTTTCCGCCCGGCGGGCCGACTGATCTGCTCGGGCGCGCCATTGCGCAGAAGATGTCGGATCAAATGGGGCAGCAGGTAGTGGCTGATAACCGTCCCGGTGCCGGCGGCAACCTCGGTCTTGAGTTGGCGGCTAAATCGCCGGCTGATGGCTACACCATCGTGCTGACTTCACCGTTGATTGCACTCGGCCCGTTGCTCTATTCAAAACTCAATTACGATCCGTTCAAGGATTTACAGCCGCTATCGTTGGTGGCGACGATTCAAAACGTATTACTGGTGCATCCCAGTGTGCCGGCAAAGACGTTGAAAGATTTGGTCCAGATTGCCAGCAAGAGCCCCGGGAAATTGAGCTACGGTTCGGGCGGCGTGGGCACCACCACGCATCTTGCACCCGAACTGATGAAGAGCCTGACCAAAACCAATATTGTGCACGTGCCTTATAAGGGGTCGGGCCTCGCGCTGATCGGTTTAATGGGTGGCGACGTGGATGTGTTGATCATGGCGGTGCCGGCCTCGGCGCCACAGGTGCAAAGCGGCAAGGTGAGGGCGCTGGCGGTGCTCTCTGACAAACGTGCCACTGCGCTGCCCAACGTGCCGACGACCAAAGAAGCCGGTTTCGAGGGTCTTGAAGTGCCGATCTGGTATGGGATACTCACGACGACCGGCACACCTAAAGACATCGTCGCACGTCTGCATTCTGAACTGGTCAAAGCCCTCACATCGGCAGAACTCAAAGAGCGCCTGACCTCGGCTGGTATTGAGCCGATGCATAGCACGCCAGAACAATTTGCCGCCTTTATCCGCAGTGAGAACACGCGTTTTGCCAAAGTGATCAAGGACGCCGGCATCAAGCCGGAATGAGCGTAATGTTGAACGTTGCGATCGTCGGGCTCGGTAACTGGGGGCGCAAACTTGTTACCTCAGTGCAGGGTATTAGCGAGCGCATACGTTTCGTGCGCGCTGTCGTGCGCAATCCCGAACCGCTGCATGAATACGCCGCGAAAACAGGCATCGAACTGACCACTGATTTCGCGGCAACGCTGGCGGATCCGGCGATCCAGGCCATTGTGCTGGCGACACCGCATACGCTGCACGCCGAGCAGATCATCGCGGTGGCGGCTGCGGGCAAGCCTGTTTATTGCGAAAAGCCGCTGACACTGAAACGCGCTGACGCCATCAGAGCGGTTGAGGCTTGTGCAAAAGCGGGGGTGTTGCTGGCGGTTGGTCACGACAAACGTTTCTGGCCTTCGATGCAGGCGTTGACGCGTATTGTGCAAAGCGGTGAGCTGGGTGAAATCCTGCATATCGAGGGACATAACAGCAACGAAACTTCGCGCACCGCGTTTGCCTCGTGGCGCGCCTCGCCGGAAGAGTCGCCCGGTGGCGGCATGACGGGCACCGGCATCCACATGGTCGACGCTTTCGTCGGTTTAATCGGACCGGTGAAACGCGTGCAGTCCCTGTTGATGAGCCGGCGTCCACCGCCCGATGTGCTCGATACCGTGTCGGTATTGTTTGAATTCGCCAACGGCGTGTCGGGCACCATGAGCAGCATCCGCGCCACACCGCTTTATTGGCGTGCACACGTGTTCGGTAATCTCGGGTCAGCCGAGGCGATTGGTCCTACAGAAGTCGTGCTGCGCAAGACCGGTGGTGCGGCGCCTGTGCGCATGAATTTCGACCCTGCCGATGCGTTGCGCGGTGAGCTCGAAGCCTTTGCGATCGCAGCCGGCGGTGGCGTTCCGTATCCGATCACGCCCGCGCAGATGATCGAAACGGTGGCAGCGTTTGAAGCCATTGTGCAGTCGATGCAGAGCGGGCAGCCGATGGTAGTCGGCCGATAGTTCCAGCGGGCTGGCGCGTCGCCGGGTTTTTATTTACGCCTGCGTCATTCCCAGACGAGAGTTGTCTTTGCGTGAACCTGTCGGGGGCAGGAGATCATTGATCCCGCACCACGCGAAAGCCGGTAAAGCGACTGCGGGTTGCATTCGTGTGGGGCTGACGGCTCGCTGATCGCAGTTTATTGGCCGGGTCATACCAGGTGCCGCCTCTTACCGTTCGCAGCGAACACAATCCGCTGGTGATGGCGCGGCCATCGCCGGGGACTTCCGAATAGTTATCCTTCCAGCAATCAGCGGTCCACTCCTGAACATTTCCATGCATGTCATACAAACCGCAGGCATTGGGCAGCTTCTCGCCCACCTTGTGGGTTTTTTCTTCGGCATTGGCCGCAAACCAGCCATGTTTGGCCAGGTCTTCCACTTTGTCGCCGAAACCGTAATTCGTATTGCTGCCGCAACGCGCGGCGAATTCCCACTCCGCTTCGGTCGGCAAACGGTAGTGGTGCCCGGTCTTGCGACTGAGTTTATTTAGAAATTCCTGAACATCCTCAAAAGCAACCGATTCGACCGGTAATCCCGGTCCGGCAAATGAGCTGATATTCGTTCCGACAACAGCGGCCCACTGGGCCTGGGTAATTTCGAATCGACCGATTGCAAATGATTTGATCTGAACGGTGTGCTGGGGATGCTCAGATGTAACCGTTAGCGCACTTTCGGCTGGCTTTGCCGGCGTTCCCATTTGGAAACTGGATCCCTCCAGCGTGATCATCTCCGGGCATACGTCGCAGTCCTTAAAAACGGCTGGTTTGGTCGTGCCAGAAGCCGTCGATTTCGTTTCCGACTCTGCCGCATTCGACTGGGGCAGCACACAGAGCGATAAAAGCAGACCGACGATGAATCTGCAATGGCAAGGATGGATAATCAAGACAATTCCCCCGGGTAATTTCTACATCGAATTCCGGCTATTTGTTTGCGCATGGACCCACTTGGTGCCTGCAAACTGTTTTTCCCGGTGGCGAACTTGCCAGAGCATGCTTGGTGGATTTGTCTGTCGCGTTAGCAAAAACTCCACGATGGCAATCGCGTTTTTGACCATGCATCGCGGCTTTTCTAGCCGACAAGAGGCGGATTTCGATCGAATCCTAAAGCTAACCAAATATAACCTTGGCGAATATTATCATGGTTAAAGTTATATTAATTTTAGCCAGACCGATGATGGACGGATATATTCACTAAACGGCTTTTACCGGTTGGTGTTTGCGATGCGCTCTAAACTGTGCGTTTACCGTGCCGGGTCTTGTTGCCTACCGCTGAACGCTTGGTTACGTCGCGCGTCGAAACAGCACCGCGTTTTCTACGATGGGACATGGATGCGCCCATCGCTGTCATGAGCAGGCCCGGTAACGGAACTTGAACGCTAAGCCTGCGTAATCGTAACGCCTTGACGATGCGGTATAGTCTCGTCCACGGAGGTCATCATGTTCAGAATTCGAATCGCCGCGATCGTTTGCGGCACGTTTTTTTTGCCCGCTATCGCGGCCGCCCAGTCGGATAATTATCCAACCAAGTCGGTACGACTAGTCACACCGTTTCCCCCTGGTGGCAGTGTGGATGTGATCGCACGCCTGATCGCACCAAAGTTGTCCGAATCGCTGGGTAAGCCGGTAGTGGTCGACAACCGCACGGGTGCCTCGGGAAATATCGGTACCGAATTGATCGCGCGCTCTCCGGCCGATGGCTATACGCTGCTGATCAACACGCTGCCTCTGGTGACAAATATTTTCATCATGAGTCGCGTGCCCTACGATCTGCAAAACGATTTCGAGCCGGTCTGCCTGCTCTCATCTTCGTCGGCCATACTCGGTGTGCACCCGTCGTTGCCGGTGCGCAACACCAAAGAGCTGCTGGAGCTGGCGCGTTCGAAACGCGGCACGCTTAACTACGGCACGGCGGGTATCGGCACCAATCCGCATATTGCCGGCGAGTTGTTCAATTACCTCGGCAAGACCAACATCGTCGCCGTGCATTACAAGGGCGGCGGTCCCAGTCTGATTGCGGCGATCAGCGGCGAGGTTACGGTAACGTTCGCCAATACCCCCGAAACCATGCCTTACGTCGACGCCAAGCGTTTGCGTGGGCTCGCGATCAGCAGCCTGAAGCGGCGCGCCAATCTGCCGGAACTGCCGACCGTCAGTGAAAGCGGTGTGCCTGGATATGAGTTCCTGACCTGGCACGTCATCATGGCGCCCAAGGGTACGCCACGGCCCGTGGTCACACTGCTCAACGAGCGTTTGCGCAAGATCCTCAACACGCCCGAGCAAAACCAGCAGTTGTTACAAAAGGGTATCGACGTCATCGGCGCCTCGCCCGAGGAGACGTCTGCGCACCTCAAGCGCGAAATCGAGAAGTGGAGCCGCGTCGTCAAGGAGCGCGGTATCCGCGCTGAATAACCCGCCCGGCGCACCACTGAAAGCCGCTGGTGTCGCATGATGTCACGCGCTTAGCGGTGATCGCGACCGTGATCCGCCTTGTCGCGTGTTTTGTTCTGCGTTTCACGGGTGTTGGGCGCTCGCTCGACCGTTTGATTGTGCGCAGCAAAGCCATGAGGCGATGAAGAGGTGGTGTGGACAGGCGGGTGTGCGCCGCGCGGTGTTTCGCGCACGACCGCGGGGTGATGTACGACAATCGGCTCGGGCGCTACAACTGGTTGGCGAATCACGCGCGGTGCAGATTGGATGGTGGTGGTGCGTTCGACATACAGCGGTGCTTGCGCATAAAACACGCGCGCTGGTTGATAGTAGGCCGGTGTCGGCTGGTAATAAGCGTTTTCATAGACCGGGAATTCAGCGCAACCTGCAACGGTCAGTAATGCGGCGGTGGCGGCAAGCAGCATTCTCATCATCGTCTCCTCGGATCTGCCGCCTTGAAAACGGGCGGACATGCTTATTTAACGCGGCGATTGCGTTTTCCGGTCCGTGCAAGATGTAAACTTTTGTAACGGCGCTGCCCGTGGCAGCGCCTGTGACGACAAGGGTACCGAGTTGCCCAGGCCCTGATCCCTATCGAAGAGTGGGGCGCATCATTAACTGATGTAAACGAACGAATTATCAAAGGGGGGGGCAGGCATGTTTCAGGACGCAACGGCGCTCGATATCGCCGGCAGGTTATGCATCGTATTTTTCTTTTTGGCGGCCGGGATAGGCAATATGACGCGGCAGAAAATCAAGGATCATATTGACCGCATGGCGGCGGCCCACACGCCGTTGCCGGCGCTGGCGTTCTGGTTCGGCATCTTTTTGCAATTTTCCGGTTGCGCGCTGTTGCTCACTGGCTGGCATGCCGATATCGGCGTCTGCTTTCTGATTGTGTTTACCATAACCGCAACGGGGATCTTTCACCGCTTTTGGCAGGTTAGCGATCCGATGCGACGCAATATTAGCCGCATCATGTTCCTGAATAACACGGCCATTCTGGGCGGGTTGTTCTTGCTGTTACAGAACGTGCGATGAATCGGGTGTCTGACATGTTTCTACCCCGGGATCTGCTCTGCACCTCACGGACCGTGGGTTGGCGCGTGATGGGTGCAGTGGCTTGCGCGTTTACGGTTTGCAATGCGTTTGCACAGAATTTTCCAGCGAAGGTGGTGCGTTACGTCGTGCCCTTTACCGGTGGCAGCGGGGCCGACACGCTGGCGCGCATCGTCGTGCCTGGCATCGGACAGGTGCTCGGTCAGCAGGTGATTGTCGACAATCGCGGCGGTGCGGCGGGCAATATTGGTGCTGAGCAGGCGGCACGTGCCGCGCCTGATGGCTACACACTGATGCAGGCGGGGATGCCGCTGGCTGCCAACATGAGCCTCTATAAAAATCTGAGCTACGAGCTATCGCGCGATTTCACCGCGGTGTCCCAGTTGGTGCAATCGCCGAATATGCTGGTGGTGCATCCCTCGCTGCCGGCGAAATCGGTGAAGGAACTCATTGCCCTGGCGAAGGCGAAGCCCGGGGCGATTAATTATTCCTCCTCGGGGGCGGGTTCGACGATTTACCTGTCATTCGAATTTTTCAAGGGTATGGCGGGGATTGATATCGTGCACGTGCCCTACCGCGGTGGCGCCGAAGCGGTGACCGCGATCGTCTCGGGCGAAACCTCGGTGAGCTTTCTGCCGCTCGCCACCGCCCTGCCACAGACGCGTCAGGGCCGCTTGCGCGCGCTGGCGGTGTCGACCGCGAAACGGGTGCCGTCCTTGCCGGAATATCCGACGCTGGCCGAGGCGGGCGTGCCGGGTTTTGAATTCGGCACCTGGTACGGTGTGATGGCGCCGGCGAAAACGCCGCGCGAAATCATCGCCGTTTTGCAGGCTGCGACGGTAGCGTCGTTGCGTAATCCCGAGGTGCTGCGCCGCCTCAATGATTTGGGATACATCACGGTCGGTGATACGCCTGAGGTCTTTCAGGCCTACGTCAAATCCGAAGTCGAACGGCTCGGCAAACTGATACGCGCCTATAAGCTGGCGGTTGATGGCTGATCTCGGCGTTTTCGAAATCGCCTACTGCGTTTTGGTGATGCTGCTGGCCTACGGGCTGCGCGGCAGCACCGGTTTTGGCGGTGCGCTGGGCATGCCCTTGCTTGCACTCGTATTGCCGATCAAGGTGTTGGTTCCGGTGTGGACGCTGCTGGGCTTTGCCTCGTCGGCAGCCATCCTTGGCCGCGACCGCAAACATATTGATTACCGCGCCATGGTCGCCTTCATGCCGTGGTGCGCGGTGGGCATCGTCATCGGTCTTTATTTTTTCAAGTCGCTCGATGGTCGCATACTGACGCGCGCGCTCGGCGTGGTGGTGCTGCTCTATGCCTTGCAATCACTCGTTGCGTTGATGCGCCCCGGTGCGATGCCGTCGTGGTTGCGCCGCGCGATTGAACCGTTTGCCGGCATACTGTCGGGTGGCGTGGGTACCATGTTCGGTTCGATGGGCAGCATTTTTTTCGCCATGTATCTTGATGCGCGCGCAGTGGCCAAGGACGCGTTTCGTGCGACCACCTCGGCAATGCTGTTATTGCTGTGTATTGCGCGCGGCGTCGGTTATTACGCCGTTGGTGAATTCACGCTCGAGGCGTGGATCATGTTCGCAGCGGCGTTTCCCTTGATGCTGGCGGGAATTTATGTCGGCGATCGCATACAGGTCAATATCAGCGAACGCGCGTTTCGCAAGCTGGTCTGCGTGACGCTGTTTGTCTGCGGGATACCGCTGCTATTCAAATAACAGCGTACGTTTTCCCTGTTAGAGCGACTGTGCGGCGAAGGTGTCGCAGGCTTTGACGCTGCCGGTTTCAAAGCCTGTGCTGAACCAGCGCTGTCGCTGCGCCGACGAGCCGTGGGTGAACGAATCGGGAACCACAGCGCGGCCGGCCGAACGTTGCAACGCATCGTCGCCGATGGCGTTGGCCGCGGTGAGCGCTGCTTCGACGTCGCCGGCCTGGATGAAAGGACGGCGGCGGTTGGCGTGATGCGCCCATACGCCGGCGAAACAGTCGGCCTGCAATTCGACGCGCACCGAGACGCGGTTGTACTGGGCGGCGCTCAAGCGCCCTCGCAGCTCTTCAGTTTTGCGCGTGACGCCGATTTGTTTTTGCACATGGTGGCCGATTTCATGCGCGATCACGTAGGCGCGTGCGAAGTCGCCGCCAGCATGAAAGCGCCGTGCCATTTCATCGAAGAATCCGAGATCGAGATAAACCTTCTGGTCGCCCGGGCAGTAGAACGGGCCCATTGCCGATTGCCCGCTGCCGCAGGCAGTGGGTGTGGAACCGCGAAACAACACCAGCGTCGGCGGCTGGTATTGCGCGTTGTTGCGTGCGAACAATTCGCCCCAGGTGTCTTCCGTCTTGGCGAGTATTTTTTTCATCTCGCTGACCCTGCCGCGCTCGTGATCGGCGGCCGGATCGATGCCACGCGCACCGCTTTGCGTTGCGTGTTGGCTGGCGCCGTTTTGCACGGTCTCGACCAGCCCCAACAGCGTACCCGGATCGATGCCGAGAAAATAGCTGGCGATTAGCGCAACAGCGATGCCGCCGATGCCGACACCGCCGGCGCGCCCGTAACCACCGCCGCCGCCGCGGCGGTCTTCGACATAGCTGCTCTCGCGTTCGTCATCGATCTGCATGGTTTTTTGCGGCGGCGTACGGGGGCGGCATTTACTCGACGCGTATGCCCTGTTGCTTGATCAGTTTGTCCCACAATTCGAAATCTTTTTTCAGGAAGGCGGCGAGTGCTTCCGGGGTGCCGGTGGCGCCAGTGTCGATGCCTTGGCTGGCCAGGCGGTCCTTGATCTCGGGCATTTGTTGCGTGCGGCCGATGTCATTGGCGAGGCGGTTGATGATCTCGCGCGGCGTGTTGGCCGGTGCAAAGAAGGCGAACCATGCAAACACATCAAAACCCGGATAACCCGACTCAGCCACACTCGGCAGGTTCGGCATGCCGGACCAGCGCTTCTCGGTGGTGATTGCAATCGCCCGCAGCTTGCCCGAATCGACATGCGGTTTGGAAACGATGGGTGCCGTAAAGCTCACCATCACATGACCACCGATCTGGTCGACCATCAACGGACCTGCGCCCTTGTAATGCACGGTCAGCACATCGGTGCCGGTGCGCGAGCGGAAGAGCTCGCCGGCCAGATGCGTCGGCGTGCCAGGGCCGGGCGTGGCAAAGGTCATCTGTCCTGGTTTCGCCTTGGCCAGCGCGATCAGCTCCTTCACATTGCGTGCGGGCAGCGCCGGATGCACAACGATCATGTTCGGTGACGTCGCCCCCATGGCGATGGGTGCAAAGTCGCGGAACGGATCGTAGGGCAGCTTGCTATAGAGACTGAGGTTGGTGGTCAGCGAATTGTTGGCGATGAACAGCGTGTAACCATCGGCCGGCGCTTTTGCTGCGAGTTCCGCGCCGAGATTGCCGCCGGCGCCGGCGCGGTTGTCGATGATCAGGTTTTGTCCGAGCAGCGACGGCAGTTTGACGTTGATGGTGCGGGCGACGATGTCATTGCCGCCGCCGGGCGGGAAGGGCACGATCAGCCGGATCGGTTTATTCGGGTAGGCCTGCGCGAATGATGGGGCGTTGCCGGTGGCGGCAAGCGTTGCTATTGCAGACATGGCAACGACGAACAAGATACGGTTCATGGTGTTTCTCCTCGCCTGTTTTTTCTGCGTATCTGACGTGCTAGGTACGCTTGATGATGCGCGGCATCTTGTCGGTGCCCTTCGGCGTGCCCTTCAGTGCAGACCACTCCGGACGCGCGACGTTGATGATTTCACCGAGCTGCGCATAAGCCGAACCAGACAGGCGGCAGGCCGGATCGAGCAGGCGCGGATCAATACGCCCGTTTTTCCAGACCGACTTGCTGACATGGGCGTGGACGATACGTCCGAGCACGATGTGTGTGTTGTTGTCGTCGACGATTTGCATGACCTTGCATTCGAGATGGGCTTTGGCCTCGCCGACGCGCGGCGGGCGCACTTTGGCAGCCGGCACCTTGGTCAGGCCCGCCCATTCGAATTCATCCTCTTCCGGCGGGAAATCACCCGACGAAAAATTCATCTGCTCGATCAGATCCATCGAGACGATGTTAACGACGAACTCCGGTATCTTGCGCAGGTTGCTGACGTTGTCTTTTTCACCGGTTGAACCGAAGGCGCAATAAAAAGGATCGCTGCCCATCAGGTTGAAATAGGAATAGGGCGAGACGTTGGCGACGCCATTTTCCGAAATCGTCGAGATCCAGCCGATCGGGCGCGGGATCACCATGCCCGTCATCAATTGGTAGAAGTGACGTTCCTGAAAATCCTCAGGACCGACGTCAAGATCGCGATCGAGTGTTTCGGGCGGAGCAGCATGCGAACCGGCCATGATTGCCTTTCAATAAATTCATTGGGAATAGAAAAATGTTAACACAGAGGCGGGGTGACGCCGCCTGATCGGAGTAATCAGTTTGCTTTAGGGGCCGCGCTGCGGACCATTCAACATTGTTACGCCTGCGCGATGCGCGCCCTGCTCATTGGTTATCAAGACGAATACCGGTCGACTTGATCACGCGCGCCCATTTTATGGTGTCGTTTTGGATCAGCGCGGCGAAGGCCTCGGCGCTGTCTGCCGCCGGTTCATTGCCCTGACGGATATAAGCGTCGCGCAGTTCGGTGTTTTTTAATGCGTCAATGGCCGCCGCGTTGAGTTTGCGCACGATATCAGCGGGTGTTTTGGCCGGCGCGAGTAAACCCCAGAACGAAGTGGCCTCGTAACCCGGCAGGGCGACCTCAGCGATGGTGGGAACCGATGGCAGAGCCACCGAGCGCGCATTGCCGGTGACGCCCAGCGCCTTGATTTTTCCGCTTTGGATATAAGGCACAACTGAGGAGACGCCGGTAAAGCCCAGATCGACGTGTCCGGCCAGCAGATCGAGCATCATCGGCCCGGTGCCTTTATACGGAATATGCGTCAGGCGTATGCCTGCCATACTGTTGAGCAGTTCACCAGCGACATGGTTGACCGTGCCGTTGCCGGTGGAGGCGAAGCTCAGGCGCGCGGGCTGCGCCTTGGCCAGCGCCAGCAGCGCTTTCATTGTTTGCGCAGGCACAGCGGGATGCGCCACCAGCACAAACTGTGATGAGGCTACTGTCGCGATCGGCGCGAAATCGGTTAGTGGATCGTACGCCAGCTTGGCAAAGCCTGGCAGGATGGTGAGAAAGCCGTTGACGCCAAGCAACAACGTGTAGCCATCGGGTGAGGCGACGACGACGCTGGCTGCACCGACTGCGCCACCGGCACCGCCGCGGTTTTCCACCACCACGGGCTGGCCGAGGACTGCACTCATTTTTTGCGCCAGCGGGCGGCCGATGATATCGGCGGTGCCACCGGGCGCAAACGGAATCACCAGACGCAGTGCGCGGTTGGGGAAGGACTGTGCTGCAGTGGGGGCAATAAAAAACGCGCCTAGCGCGGTGGCTAGTGCCGCCGCGGTGGCGCGTAGTTGTATTGTTCCGCCCACGCCATCCCCGCTGGCGCGCGGCGAGGTGGCGTGTGGCATCCTGGCTAGTTGATCTGGCGGTAGAAGCGCTCGTCGTAGAGGCTGCCACTCATGGGGGTCAGGGTTTCGCGGAATTTTATTTTGTGCGGAGCCGCTTCGTTACCGTCGCTGGCTGCTTTGTCTTTCCAGATCTCGACTACCGTCATGTGATTGGGGCGGCTGTTTTGGGTCAGCGCCTCAAAGCGGATGTTGCCGGCGTCGCTGCGGCTG
>CAIWNB010000046.1 GCA_903913965.1 uncultured beta proteobacterium | reverse complement strand
TCGGGCAGCGCGGTTCTTGCTCATGACGCCGCGATGGTTTCAAGGTACGGGCGCATCACATTGGCCACGCGATCGACAGCAGCGTAGCGCCACAGGTCATCCATCGTGACTTTGCGCCTTTGCCAACCATCGCGAAGGGCTTCTAGCGCGACATCCAGCCCGATCTTGTTGCGGAACTTGAAGCAATCGGCAATGGTCTTGGCGGCGTTGAACACGGAGACCTCCACGCCGTCCACCTTCAGCCGGTCGATACCTTCTGTAAGGGATGGGCCAGACATGCGAATCACGCGCAGCGCGGGTTTGTCGAGCCGGGGTGAGAGCATCCGATGCGGTATGGCGAGCCAGATCTCATGCGGCGCCTGCGTACCGATGTCATGCACGCGCAAAGCTGACACGAGGCAGATGACTCCGCGTGGCACCCGAATCGCCACCTCGGCGAGTGAGCGATTTTCGCTGACTGCCTGGTTGGGTAGGCTATAGATGCCGCGCCCCACACGTTCCAGCTTGCCGGCGGACACGAGCCGGGTCAGCGCAATGGTCGGCAGGCCTTCCCGGGCGAGGTCGCGCGCGCGCAGCAGCGGGTGCTTGCGTGCGAGCTGAAGGACGGCCTGTTCGCTGGTTTGCAGGTGGGACATGGAAACAAGTATGTTGCAAAATAGCTGCAGAAGTCAATAAATGCATTGATATCACAACACCCAACCTTGAATCCTGACAGATAGAAAACTCACCCCTCATTATTTGTCCATGCACGGCTGTACGCCGGGCCGAGAAGCGGTAAACGCGCGATGTTTGGTGCAAGTCCTCTTCTTGCGCGGGTTTGTTGGTCTCTGCGTCGACCCGTGGGGGCTGATTTCATCCCAACTTGATCACACAAGAATTCCTGTTGACGGTATATTTTTTCTCGCCAGACCGCTGGTGATTTCTACCGTCAGATATACCGTCAGATTGAAGCGGCTACCAGCGATAGGTGGCGATAGATATTGAGAGGTATTATTATTTTATATCAGTTAGTTACCAAACCAATTCGATAGGTAGCGATCGTCCCCGAAAGCCGTATTTTTATTCCCACTCAATCGTCGCGGGCGGTTTTCCCGATATATCGTAGACCACCCGGTTGATCCCCCGCACTTCGTTAATGATGCGGTTGGATGTTTTGGCCAGCAAGGCATAGGGTAACTCAGCCCACTGTGCGGTCATAAAGTCGGTCGTTTGTACTGCACGCAGGGCGGCGACGAATTCATAGGTCCGTCCATCCCCCATGACGCCCACCGACCGCACCGGCAAAAACACTGCAAATGCCTGCGCGGTTTTTTCATACCAACCGGCCTGACGCAATTCGTCAATAAAAATAGCATCAGCGCGGCGCAACAGATCGGCATACTCTGGCTTGACCTCGCCGAGTATGCGCACACCAAGGCCAGGCCCCGGAAACGGATGACGGAAGACCATGTCGCGCGGCAAACCCAACGCCAGCCCAAGCTCCCGCACTTCATCCTTGAACAATTCACGCAAGGGTTCAAGCAGTTTTAAATGCAGTGTCTCCGGCAAGCCACCCACATTGTGATGTGACTTGATGGTGTGCGCTTTTTTGGTTTTAGCGCCGGCTGACTCAATGACATCCGGGTAGATGGTGCCTTGCGCCAGCCACTTGACGTTAGTGAGCTTCGTCGACTCGCGCTGAAAAACCTCAACAAAAACGCGCCCGATAATCTTGCGCTTCTGCTCGGGATCCGAAACCCCTACGAGCTGACCCAGAAACTCCTGACTGGCATCGACGTGGATCACCTTGACGCCCAGATTTTCAGCGAAGGTTTTCATCACTTGATCGGCTTCGTTCAAGCGCAACAGGCCGTTGTCCACAAACACACAAATCAATTGCTTGCCGATCGCGCGATGGATCAATGCGGCGGCAACCGCGGAGTCGACCCCACCAGACAGGCCAAGCAAGACTTCGTCATCGCCCACCTCGGCGCGCACCCGCGCCACCGCCTCATCGACATAACCAGGCATGTTCCAGTCCCCGCTGAGACCGCAAATAACATGCACAAACCGCTGGATCATCGCCGCTCCCTGCAGCGTATGCGTGACCTCAGGGTGAAACTGCACCGCATAAAAGCGACGCGTCTCATCGGCCATTGCCGCGATCGGCGTGGTGGCGTTGCTCGCGATGACTTTAAAACCGGCGGGCAGTTCGGTGACCTTGTCGCCGTGGCTCATCCACACATCCAGCAGGCCGTGGCCCTCGCCATTCACGCGATCCTGGATTTCCTTGAACAAGACGGAATGGCCGCGCGCACGCACCTCGGCATAGCCAAACTCGCGCACTGCCCCGCTCTCTACCTTGCCCCCTAACTGGGCCGCCATGGTCTGCATGCCATAACAGATGCCGAGCACAGGAACGCCGAGAGAAAACACCGCTGCGGGTGCCCGCGGGGTATCTACCTCCCAGACAGAATTAGGCCCCCCGGACAATATGATGCCGTCGGGCGCAAACGCCCTGACAAAATCATCACCGACGTCATAGGGGTGAAGCTCGCAATAAACGCCGGCCTCTCGCACGCGCCGTGCGATCAGCTGGGTGTATTGCGCGCCAAAGTCGAGGATCAGAATTTTCTGGTGCATGGATTAGGAACAGTAATCAGGATTAGATACGGGATGGAAAGAATCGATCTTCAAGTGGCACGCTACACGGACTAACCTAATGATCAATCCGCGCAGCCCGGCCACGCGCGCCTACTCAATCCGGTAATTGGGCGCTTCTTTCGTGATCTGCACATCATGCACGTGGGATTCGCGCATGCCGGCATGGGTAATTTCAACGAATTTCGCCTTGTGGCGTAATTCTTCAATCGACGCGCATCCGGTATAACCCATGCTCGCGCGCAGGCCGCCCATCAACTGATGCACCAGCGGCACGACGCCACCTTTATAGGGCACGCGGCCCTCGACCCCTTCAGGAACGAGTTTTTCAGCCGACTGCTCGGCGTCCTGAAAATAACGGTCCGCCGCGCCCTGCTGCATGGCCCCAAGAGAGCCCATGCCGCGATATGACTTATAGGAACGCCCCTGGTACAACTCGATCTCACCGGGCGCCTCTTCTGTGCCGGCAAACAAACCACCGATCATCACAGCGTGGCCGCCAGCGGCAAGCGCCTTCGCAATATCGCCCGAGAAACGAATACCGCCATCAGCAATCAACGGAATGTCCAGTTTTTCGAGTGCGCTGGCCACGTTTTGCACTGCAGTGATCTGCGGCACACCTACGCCGGCAACAATGCGTGTCGTACAAATCGAGCCCGGGCCAATACCGACCTTGACAGCGTCGGCACCACAATCCGCAAGCGCACGTGCGGCATCACTGGTAGCGATGTTTCCGCCGACCACCTGGGTCTTCGGAAAGCGTTTCTTAATCCATTTGACCCGGTCGAGCACACCCTGGGCATGTCCATGCGCGGTATCCACCACCACCAGATCCACGCCAGCCTCCACCAGCGCCTCGACACGCTCTTCGGTGCCCTCACCCACCCCAACCGCCGCGCCAACGCGCAAACGCCCCAACTTGTCCTTGCAGGCCAGCGGGTGTTCGGTGGACTTCTGAATATCCTTGACGGTAATCAGGCCACGCAATTCGAAATTCTTGCCAATCACCAGCACACGCTCTAGCCGGTGTCGGTGCATCAGCGTCATGGCTTCTTCACGCGTCGCGCCCTCGCGCACGGTAACCAGCTTGGTGCGCGGCGTCATGATATTTTTTACCGGTTGCCCGAGATTGGTTTCAAAGCGCAAATCACGGTTGGTCACGATCCCCACCACGCGACCGGCTGAATCAATCACCGGAAGACCGGAAATCCTGTGCTGCTGCGTGAGTTGAAGCACGTCGCGCACGGTCATGTTCTGTGTGATCGTGATGGGATCTTTGACCACACCGCTTTCAAAACGCTTGACCTTGGAGACTTCACCAGCCTGCGCGGCGATCGTCATGTTCTTATGAACGATGCCGATACCGCCCTCCTGAGCAATCGCAATCGCCAGGCGCGCCTCTGTCACGGTATCCATGGCAGCCGAAACCAGCGGAATATTCAGCGTAATCGTTCGCGTCAACCGTGTTTTCAGACTGACATCGCGCGGCAGGACAGTGGAATGGGCTGGAACGAGCAGAACGTCATCGAATGTGAAGGCTTTTTGCACCACGCGCATCTTGTGATCCTTCGCAAAAGCCCATTATACGCAGCCGCCCTTAAACCGCCAAGCAAACACAGGGCTTGAGCGGTCAGGGACATTGACGAAAAACAGTGAAGCCGATACTTTAGAGTCCCCGATCAAGAGCAATCGCCATGAAACCCATACTCATCGCAGCGACCCTGCTATTTTTCTCCCAACATGCGCTCGCCCAGGTCGTCGAATGCATAGATGCAAAAGGCGCGAAAACGATCGCGCAATTTTGTCCGCCCGGCACGGTTAAAGAAATCAAACGCAGCGGCCCCGGATCTGGGGCTGGCGCTGGCGCAGCGACCAACGCCCCCGCCTTGAAATCACTAGCGGAACAGGATGCGGCCTTCAAAAAACGGGCGGCCGAGCGGCAGGAGGCAGACACCAAGGCTGAAAAAGAACGAGGCGACGCCAAGACAGCTGAACGGAATTGCAACGATGCGCGCGCCCAGCTCAAGCAGCTACAGGAAGGCATGCGTATTTCGAAAATCGACCCCACTACCGGGGACCGCACATTCCTTGAAGATAAAGACCGTCCCGGGGAAACCGCAAACGCCCAAAAATCGGTCGATAGCTGGTGCAAAAAATAATGATCTAGCCTGACTTTTTGCGTCTCCCCCGCGCACGCCTCGCCTGCTTGGGGTCAGCCTGGAGCATCCGATAAATCTCAACACGGTCTCCCGGCTGCAGCTCGCTTTCCATTGAAACACGCCGGCCATAGATGCCCACGGGGCTGGCCGCTGGATCTATCTCAGGATGAATGGTGCGGATGCATGACGCAGCAATAGCATCGGCCACAGTCATGCCGGTCTGCAGATCTACGATGATTGAGGTGCAGGAATGCCCTAACGCATAGACCACGCTCAACGTATCTCTACGCGCTTCAGCCATACAGACTCTCGGCCCGTTTCACAAAAGCATCCACCATGGTCAGGGCAATATGATTGAAAACCGGGCCCGCCAAAGAGGCCAGCAACCGGCTCGAAAACTCCCACGACAGACGAAATTCGACCTTGCAGCCGGCGTCACTTAGGGGAATAAACTTCCATGACCCTTCCAGCGCTTTAAACGGCCCTTCAACCAACTGAATACCCATCGCATGGGGGGCAGAGCGTGAATTTCTGGTACTGAATTTCTGCTTGATACCACGGAAGTTGACATGCAGAGCGGCGCGCAACTCCGCGTCATTCCGATCAATAAGTTCGCTCGCGGCACACCAGGGAAGGAATTCGGGATAACGCTCAACGGCGTCCACGAGTTCGAACATTTGTGCCGCTGAATAAGGGACCAGTACCGATTGATTTACTTCTGCCATATCAATTTTGCATGACGTTGATTAAATGCAGGGGGCCGCAGGTGCGTTAACACAGCTGTTACAATTCCTTGTATCCACCCGTCTAAGTCAGCATGAGCCTCGCGCAAAACAAAAAAGCCTTTCACGACTACTTCGTCGAGGAAAAACTCGAGGTGGGCCTTGTACTCGAGGGCTGGGAGGTCAAGTCTATACGTGCCGGCCGCACCCAGCTCAAAGAAGCCTATGTCATTATACGCAAGAGCGAACTCTTCCTAATCGGTTGCCACATAAGTCCGCTCCCTACCGCATCGCTGCATGTGCATCCGGATCCGGTCAGAACACGCAAACTGCTCCTGCATGCAGAACAAATTACACGCTTGGTTGGCTTGGTCGAGCGTACTGGATACACATTATTGCCGCTCAATATGCATTTCAGCAAAGGCCGCATCAAGCTTGAAATCGGGCTGGCCAAAGGCAAAAAGCAGCATGACAAACGTCAGGCAGACAAAGAGCGGGAATGGGAGCGCGAAAAACAGCGCCTGTTGAAAATAAAATAACCACTCACCTTCAAGGTGAGCGGTTATTTTAAGTTGGGGTGGCTGACGGGACTCGAACCCGCGACAACCGGAATCACAATCCGGGACTCTACCAACTGAGCTACAGCCACCATAAAATCATATTCAGGGCGCGCATCCTGGTGCGCCCGGCGGGACTCGAACCCACAACCCCCGGCTTAGAAGGCCGGTGCTCTATCCGGTTGAGCTACGGGCACTCCCTGTTGTTGCTGGTCGGGGTGGAGAGATTTGAACTCCCGACATCCTGCTCCCAAAGCAGGCGCGCTACCAGGCTACGCTACACCCCGGAAATCTGCCGAACCTGGCGCCAGCCAGATTCAGTTTACGACCGGCATTACGCCAGAAGCAAAGGCGCGTAATATACATCTCGCACCATTCGGGGTCAACGCAGAGTCACCTAAATTTTCATGGGAAAGCTCTGCTTGCGCCATTTTTTGATTTCTGCTATTAAAGCAGCTTTTTTAACATATCGGATTCTCTCGATGGGCGCTGACCTGCATAAGACCTACCCCCCGTACAAAGCGAAGGCTCGCGAGGAATACATGAGTCCTCAGCAACTCGCCCACTTCAAAATGATTCTGGATTCGATGAAGCGGGAACTGTCGCAGGATATCGATCGCACCGTTCACACGATGCAGGACGAAGCGACCATCTTTGCCGATCCTAACGACCGTGCCAGCCAGGAGTCTGACATGTCACTGGAGCTGCGCAACCGCGATCGAGAACGGAAACTGATCAAGAAAATCGATGAAACCATCGCCCGCATCGATGCCACCGAATACGGTTACTGCGATAGCTGTGGGGTGGAAATCGGCCTCAAACGCCTTGAGGCCCGCCCCACCGCGACGCTTTGCATAGACTGCAAAACCCTGGATGAGCTGCGGGAAAAACAAGTAGCCAAATAAGTGCCTTACTCTCAGTGTCGCTTGATTAACTTAATCGGCGACCGCAAGTAAAAATGGCAGCCCCCAGGCTGCCATTTTTATTTAAGTAACTACTTATTACTGCGGTGCAGCCGCAGTCTGCTCTGGTGCATCTGCCAGTGCGGCCTTCATACTCAAGCGCAGACGCCCCTTCTCGTCGGCCTCGATGACCTTCACCCGCACCGCCTGACCTTCTTTCAGGTAGTCGGCGACTGCATTGACACGCTCATTTGCAATTTGCGAGATGTGCAACAAACCATCCTTGCCGGGCAATACACTGACGATCGCGCCGAAATCGAGCAACTTAAGCACTGTGCCGTCATACACGCGACCGACCTCGACGTCTGCCGTAATTTCCTCAATACGCTTACGGGCCAATTCGCCGCCCTCGGAAGACACACAAGCGATCGTCACGGTACCATCTTCACCAATGTCGATTGATGTGCCGGTTTCCTCGGTCAATGCGCGAATCACCGCACCACCCTTGCCGATTACGTCGCGAATCTTTTCCGGCTTGATCTTCATCGTAATCATGCGCGGTGCAAACGCAGACAATTCGGTACGCGGAGTCTCCATCGCACCCTTCATCTTGTCGAGGATATGCAAACGCCCCTCGCGCGCCTGAATCAGCGCAGCGTGCATGATTTCCTTGGTGATACCGGTGATCTTGATATCCATCTGCAAAGCGGTAATGCCGTTCTCGGTACCCGCAACCTTGAAATCCATATCGCCGAGATGATCCTCGTCACCAAGAATATCGGACAACACGGCAAAGCGGTTACCCTCCTTGATCAACCCCATCGCTATACCAGCGACATGAGCCTTCATCGGCACACCCGCATCCATCAATGCAAGACAGCCACCGCATACCGAGGCCATCGAACTGGATCCGTTTGACTCGGTAATTTCCGACACTACGCGCATCGAATAGGCAAACTCCTCCGCTGTCGGCAAGACCGCAAGCAGCGCCCGTTTCGCCAAGCGACCATGACCAATTTCACGCCGTTTTGGCGATCCGACACGACCCGTTTCACCAGTCGCATAGGGAGGCATGTTGTAATGAAGCATAAAGCGATCGGTATATTCCCCCATCAAGGCGTCAATGCGCTGCTCATCACGGGAAGTACCGAGCGTCGCGACCACCAGACCTTGGGTTTCGCCTCGCGTAAACAACGACGAGCCGTGGGCCCGCGGCAACACGCCAGAACGAATCGTAATCGGGCGCACCGTACGCGTATCACGACCGTCAATGCGCGGCTCACCATTAAGAATTTGTCCACGGACAATTTTCGACTCAAGCGCAAAGCAGATTTCTTTGACTGCGTTACCGTCTGGCCCACCGTCTTTGCCGACACCCACTTCGTCAAACACCCGTTTCCAGATGCTGTCGATCGTATGTGAACGAGCCTGCTTTTCTTTAATCTCAAATGCCGCCTTGATATCGTTTTCGGCGATCGATGAAATGCGTGCAGCAAGAGCCTCATCCTTGGCAGGCGCTTGCCAGTTCCAGGCCACCGGATTAACTTCATCAGCAAGCTGATTGATCAACTCGATAACCGGTTGCATCTGCTCGTGACCAAAAACGACCGATCCAAGCATGATGTCTTCAGACAGCTGTTTCGCCTCCGACTCGACCATCAAAACTGCTTGCGCCGTACCGGCAACAACGAGCTCCAGCTCCGAGGTTTTGAGTTCAGTTGCAGTCGGATTCAGGATGTATTGCCCATTGGCGTAACCAACGCGGGCAGCACCGATCGGACCATTAAAAGGTAATCCAGACACGGCCAGCGCGGCCGATGTGCCTATCATTGCAGCGATATCTGAATCGATTTCGCTATTCGAAGACATGACGGTGGCAACGACCTGAACCTCATTATAGAAACCATCCGGGAACAGCGGCCGAATGGGGCGGTCAATCAACCGGGATGTCAGGATTTCTTTTTCCGACGGACGACCTTCGCGCTTAAAAAATCCACCAGGTATCTTGCCAGCGGCATAGGTACGCTCCTGATAATCCACCGTAAGCGGCAGAAAATCTTTGGCCGGGTCCGCGTTTTTCTTGCCGACAACCGTTACCAACACCACGGTATCTTCTATGTTTACCAATACCGCACCGCTCGCTTGGCGAGCAATCTCGCCCGTCTCCAACGTCAGCGTGTGGCGTCCCCACATCATTGTTTTCTTGATTGCAGTCACTTTATTGTCCTTTACGCCATATCAGGTCCCGCACATTTTGCGGATCCGGGTTAAAAATCACGCCGCCAAAAACAGATGTGGCTACGCAGAGCGTGGTGCCCAGCGTAGCCACTAAATACTTGAACCATGAATCCGAAGCCGTGTTACTTGCGCAAACCTAAACGTTCAATCAGTTTGCGATACTGCTCGACATCGGAACGCTTCAAATAATCAAGCAGCTTACGGCGGCGGCTCACCATCCGCAAAAGGCCCCGACGCGAATGATGATCCTTCACGTGCATTTTGAAATGTTCAGTCAGCTCGGTGATCCGTGCCGACAACAAGGCCACCTGAACTTCGGGCGAACCGGTGTCTGCCTGCTTGCGCTGGAAGTCTTTGACGATCTGGGCTTTCTGGGTGCCACTCGTTGCCATTACCTGTCTCCAATTGCTGCAAAGTCGAGTATTTTAACCCGTTAAAGACTGACTCCTCAAGCGTTTTTAGTGAATTAGCTAACCAAGGTATCCGGTTCCAGAGTCGGCGATAACTCGGACATTAAGCGTCTGGGCAGCAGCAGACCATCTCTAAGCTCGCCAAGCCCAAGAAATCGACCTTCTTCAGAATACATACGATAGAAGCCCACATCCCCTTCCATCGGTGGCCTCCGCCCAGTCATAAAAAACCGCATGACAGGCAGGTCTAGCGTGATTACTGGCAGCACAGCCACTAACCCATCTGGTGGCAATAAGTGGGATAGGCGCTGCTCGGACGTTAATAACTCAAGGCCCTCGAAGGTAATCGCGGCAGACAAATCATATCCGCCAACCTCGTCACGCCTCAACCCACTGAGCATCGCGCCACAACCGAGGCTACGGCCAATGTCCTCTGCCAAAACACGGATATAGGTCCCCTTGCTGCAACGAACCTGTATTCGAAATATTGCCCCGTCAAAATCGAGCAATTCGATGGACCGAATGGTTACTGCGCGCGGCGGAATATCCACCGTCTCACCTGCACGCGCGTAAGAATACAAGGGACGCCCATCTTTTTTCAAGGCGCTATATATCGGGGGCGTCTGCATAATATCGCCCCTGAATTGAGCCAGCACAGCGTCAAGACCTTCCCGACTCACGTCAACGGCGCACCTCGAGGTAATTTCACCTTCGGCATCACCTGTAGCGGTGGTCACACCCAATTGAACTTGCGCTGTGTAGCATTTGTCTGCTGCGAGCATATAGCCGGAGAATTTTGTCGCCTCGCCAAGGCAAATCGGCAGGAGCCCGCTAGCCATAGGATCAAGAGTTCCGACGTGGCCGGCCTTCTTCGCCCAAAAAAGGCGCTTTACCCGTTGCAGCGCTGCATTCGAGGTTACTCCTTGCGGCTTGTCGAGCAGCAGAACACCGTCCACAACCACCCTTGGGTTTGCGCCTGGATTCAAGCCGCTTCCCGCACGATCAAAGCGTGTCGTCGCGGCCCAAAACGGCAGCGTCAATAAGTTTAGACAAACGCATGCCGCGTTCAACGGATTCATCGTAATGAAAATGCAACTGCGGCATCGTCCGCAACTTGATGCGCCGCCCCAACTCCCTGCGCAAAAATCCGGCGGAGTTGTTTAGCCCCTCCACCGCTTCCTTAATTTTCGCCGAGTCCCCTAGCAGGGTAAAAAAGACTTTTGCATGTCCGTAGTCTGCAGCAACTTCAACACCGGTCAGCGTAACCATGCCAACCCTCGGATCCTTGATCTCACTACGGATCAAATCAGCGAGTTCACGCTGAACCTGCTCAGCCACGCGCAGGGTACGGGAGAAATCGCGCGGCATAGATCCACTCCTTGATCAGCCATTAAAAGGCCGTATTCCAAATTGGTGCAAACGGGTTATGCGGCGCACCACCCGTTTCGAAAATTACAAGCTACGCGCGACCTCGACCACCTCGAACACCTCAAGTTGGTCACCCGTTTTGACGTCATCAAAATTCTTGAGCGACAAACCACACTCAAAGCCGGACTTGACCTCACGTGCGTCATCCTTAAAGCGTTTGAGCGAATCCAGTTCCCCGGTATGTATGACGACGTTATCCCGCAACAAACGGATTTTCGCGTTGCGACGAACCAGTCCTTCCGTAACCATACAGCCCGCCACAGTACCCACCTTGGAAATCTTGTAGACCTCGCGAATCTCGACGATACCAAGTTGGCTTTCTTTTCTCTCCGGCGCAAGCATTCCGGAGAGCGCAGCTTTCACATCATCCAAGGCCTCATAAATGATGTTGTAGTAACGGATATTAACGCCACCGTTTTCTGCAAGCTTGCGCGCCATTGCGTCAGCACGGGTATTAAAACCAATTACTGCCGCCTTTGAAGCAAGCGCCAAATTGATATCCGATTCGGTAATCCCACCGACCGCGCAATGCACAATGTTTACCTTTACCTCCTCGGTAGACAATTTGGCGAGCGAATGAGATAGCGCCTCGTAAGATCCCTGTACGTCAGCCTTGATGATGACAGACAGTGTCTTGACAGCCCCTTCACCGAGCTGATCAAACACATTTTCCCGCTTAATCGATTGCTGGGCCAATTTAACATCACGGAATTTACCCTGCCGAAACAGTGCGATTTCCCGCGCCTTGCGCTCGTCCCCCAACACCATGACCTCGGACCCTGCAACAGGCACGTCGGATAACCCTTGTATTTCAACCGGAATCGAAGGCCCGGCCTGATCTATATTCTTGCCATTTTCGTCGAGCATGGCGCGGACACGGCCGAATACAGCACCGGCCAACAATACGTCACCACGCTTGAGTGTGCCAGACTGCACCAGAACTGTCGCTACAGGGCCACGCCCACGATCCAAGCGCGCTTCGATAACAACACCTCGCGCTGGCGCATCCTTAGCCGCCTTGAGCTCAAGCACTTCTGCCTGAAGCAGAATGCTTTCGAGCAACTTATCTATGCCATCGCCAGTCTTGGCAGACACTGGGACAAAGATCGTATCTCCGCCCCATTCCTCGGGCACAACCTCCTGACCGGAGAGATCCTGCATGATACGTTCAGCATTCGCGCCGGGTTTATCGATCTTGTTCAGTGCAACAACCATCGGCACCTTACCGGCCTTGGCGTGATGAATCGCCTCAACAGTCTGCGGCATAACTCCATCATCTGCAGCAACCACCAACACGACCAGGTCGGTCACTTTGGCACCGCGCGCACGCATAGCAGTAAATGCCTCATGGCCAGGCGTATCAAGAAAAGTAATCATGCCGCGTGGAGTCTCGACGTGGTACGCGCCAATGTGCTGGGTAATTCCACCTGCCTCTCCGCTGGCCACTCGAGTACGGCGGATATGATCCAGCAGCGATGTTTTACCATGGTCAACGTGCCCCATCACCGTTACAACAGGTGCGCGGGGCTCAAGAGAAATCTCAGCCGGGTGCGCAGAGTCTGCAAGATAGGCATCAGGATCATCGAGCTTGGCCCTGACCCCCTTATGCCCCATCTCTTCAACAACGATAATCGCAGTGTCCTGATCGAGGACTTGATTAATCGTCACCATGCTGCCCAGCTTCATCAAAGTCTTGATAACCTCTACCGCCTTGACAGACATCTTTTGCGCTAGCGCTGAAACACTGATTGTTTCAGGAACACTGATATCACGAACAATCGGCTCGGCAGGCGCAGCAAAGCCGTGCTGCCCCTGATCATCCTCATCGCGATGCCCAGCGTGCTTGTCTTTGCGGGTGCGCCATCCAAGATTCCCAGCTGCGTCACCGCGCGTTTTTATACCGCGGCGCTTAACGGCATCATCGCGCCAAACAACATCCTTAACGGTTTTCTTCGCCTTCTTGTCAACCTTGGGAGCCTCACCGGGCTTGGGCTGCGGTTTATGCAGTGTTCCATCTGTCGCCGCAACAACAACTGGCTCAGTTACAGGCGGCGTTTCGACGACCACTTCCTGCACCACCACTCGCTCGGGAGCGGGCGCGGCTACCGACTCAACGACAGGATCCGAGTCTTCCTTCTTTTTCTTCACGCGTGATTGCTTAAGTAAGGCCTCTTCACTTTGGAGCGCAATCAACTCGGCCTGTTTTTTTGCTTCCGCTTCGCGAATGGCGGTCTGCGCCGCGTCAATAATCGGAGCAGCAACCACCGGCTCAGGCAGCACAACCTCAGGCGTCACATCGCGTTTGACCAGAACCCGTTTTTTACGAACCTCGACTTGTATCGTTCTAGGTTTTCCGGTCGCATCAGCCTTCTTTATTTCAGTTGTCTGTTTGCGTGTTAACGTTATCCGATTCTTTGCCTCTTTGGCCCCATGCGCCTGACGCAGATAGTCAAGCAGTTGGGTTTTGTCCTTTTCGGTCAGAACGGTATCGTCGGCCAGCGCTTTCGCGATCCCGGCTGTTTGCAGTTGCTCGAGCAGCAATGTGACCGGCAGGCCCAGCTCCTTTGCAAACTGTGTGACATTGATCTGTGCCATCTAGGACTCCGTTATGAATTAGGCAAACCACGGCGCACGCGCGGTCATAATCAGTTGCTTCGCACGATCAGGGTCTATACCTGTCATTTCGACGAGGTCATCCATCGCCAAATCCGCCAAGTTCTCTTTGGTTACGACACCTTTTTCCGCCAGCAAACGGGCAGTTTGATTGTCCATGCCCTCCAGCGTGAGAAGATCTTCGACATCGTGCTCAAGCTTCTCTTCGGTAACTATAGCCTCCGTCAGCAGGGCATTTCGCGCACGGCTCCGCAGTTCGTTAACAGTGTCCTCGTCGAAAGACTCAATCTCCAGCATTTCCGCAACCGGAACATATGCAACCTCTTCAAGAGTACTGAAACCCTCTTGGACCAGGATATCTGCTACTTCTTGATCGACATCTAGTTTTTCGACAAACAAGTTACGTACCACAGACGACTCTTCATCACTCTTCCGTTGTGATTCCTCAAGAGTCATTAAATTAATTTCCCATGCCGTGAGTTCACTCGCAAGCCGCACGTTCTGACCTGTGCGACCTATCGCCTGTGCAAGATTCTCCTCGTCGACCACGATATCCATGCTGTGCTTTTCTTCGTCGACCGTGATTTTGCTTACCTCCGCAGGCGCCAAAGCATTAATCACAAACTGGGCGGGATCCTCCGACCACAGAATAATATCGACGCGCTCCCCGCCCAACTCGGACGTGACAGCCTGGACCCTGGAACCTCGCATACCAACACAGGTACCAATAGGATCTATCCGTGGATCATTGGATTTGACGGCAATCTTTGCACGCGACCCGGGGTCACGAGCGGCGCCCTTGATCTCCAGTAAACCGTCTTCTAATTCCGGCACCTCAAGCTCAAAAAGCTTAACGAGAAAATCAGGCGTAATGCGAGAAAGAATAATCTGCGGCCCCCGTGCAGTGCGGTCGACCTTAAGCAGGTAGGCCCGTACGCGATCTCCGGGACGGAGGTTTTCCTTCGGTATCATTTGATCCCGAGGCAGTAGCGCTTCCACGCGACCAGACTCTATGATCGCATTGCCTCGTTCCATGCGTTTGATAACGCCAGTGACAAGATGTTCCTCACGCGCAAGGAAATCGTTAAGTATCTGTTCCCGCTCAGCGTCTCGTATCTTTTGCAAGATGACCTGTTTCGCAGCTTGAGCACCGATACGACCGACTTCGAAACCCTCGATCGACTCCTCGATATACTCGCCTACCACAGAATCGGGCTTGATCTCGATCGCTTCGTGCAATTTGTACTCACGCTCCGGCAGTTCGATGTCGCGATCATTCACAACAACCCAACGCCGAAAAAACGTAAATTCACCCGACACACGATCGACGGACGCACGTATATCAACGTCCTCGTTAAAGCGTTTCTTTGCCGCTGACGCAAGCGCCAATTCTAACGCCCCGAGTACGATCTCTTTGTCGACATTTTTTTCGCGCGCCAGCACATCAGCCAACAGCAACAACTCTTTGCTCAAATCGGCCTCCTAGATTCTTGGAACAAGACGAGATTTATCAATATTACTAATTGCGATATCGATCGATTCGCCATCGACTTCCAGCTTTAAACTTTCATCGCTCACGCCCCGCAATACACCAACAAAATTGCGTTGCCCATTTTGGGGGACACGCAACTTGACTCGCGCTGTCTCTCCCGTAAATCTATTAAATTCCGACGCCTTGCGCAGCATTCGATCCATGCCAGGAGAGGATATCTCAAGCCTTCCGTAATCGATCCCCTCAACGAGAAACAAACGGGACAGATGGTTACTAACCAACGCGCAATCTTCAACATTTATACCATCAGACTTATCAATAAATATCCTCAATAACCCGGAACCAGGGCGCTCCAAACCCGCGAACTCATACCCCAAACCGGTTATGGTTGTATCAAGAAAGTCTTCGATATTCATGCGCGTTAATGTTTACAAACAAAAAATGGGCTAAGAGCCCATTATTATCTTGCACCGTAAAAAGGGTCTGAATTTTAACAAACTATAGAGACAAATGAAAGGGTTACTTAGTCACCCAAACAATAGTAGCCCACTGATGGCCCATTCCAAACCAACGTTTTTGAAAACAACGACAAACCCGCCCTAAAAAAGAAAAGCCCTCATTGTGAGGGCTTTTCAGGGGTAAGGCGCCTAGCAGTGTCCTACTTTCGCGCGGGTAGTCCGCACTATCATCGGCGCTGAGTCGTTTCACTGTCCTGTTCGGAATGGGAAGGAGTG
>CAIWNB010000045.1 GCA_903913965.1 uncultured beta proteobacterium | reverse complement strand
CCAACCTGGCTTCGGTGTTCAATCAGTTAAACAGTTCGTCGATTTATCGCGAATTCCGCACTGGCGATGTGACGCTGGAAAAGTGGGACAGGCAAAGCACCACCTCGGAACGCATCAAACAAGCACTCGACTTTCTGTTTTATTAAGTGGTTCGCATGAGTGTTTCAAAAATCAGAATCGCCTTGTTTGGCAGCTTCTATCGCGGTTACTCCCTGCTGAGTGAATTTTTGCATGGTCTACTCAACGCACACTTTATGGCGGTGGGGGTGGCTGCCTATCGGGCTGCGATCGAGGTGCGTACGCTGATGTGTGCCGACCGGCGGCAGGCAATCACGTTGCGCACGGTTAGCTTTGCCGATCTTGCTGCTGTGCTGTTGGTGGCCGCGGTTTGCGCTCAGCCTGTTCAACCGAAAATTATTTAGTCAGGACGAATGCTCATGACAATCTTCAGAACCTGGTGTGTAGTCCTGGCGCTCATCGGCCTTAGCCTGGGGCTGACAATGATGTCCGCCACTGCGCGGGCCGAGCCGACCGAGGGCGATAATTTTCATGACAAGCTGATGCACTTGGGAACCGGACCGGAGAGCGGTTCTTTCGGGGCCATTGGCGACACCTTGTGCGAGACGCTCAACGCCGTGCGCAAGACCACGCTGGTACGCTGCATCCCGCTACGCTCGGCTGGCTCCTCTTTCAATATTCAAGCGGTGGCCAATGGCTCGCTGCAATTGGGGATGGGGCAGGAGGATCTCGTCGCGCAGGCCTATACCGATACCACGTCGAAGACGGGAGGCACGCTGCGGGCTGTTGCGCTGCTGCATAACTCACCCATTGCCATCATGGTGCGCAAAGCGTCGGGGATCACCACGCTGGCGCAAATACGGCAGGGCGTTGTCAATATTGGTAACAAAGGTGCGGGTTACTATGCCAACGCCTTGATGGTCATGAAAGCCATGGATCTGCGGGAGTCGGATTTGGCCGGGGCGACTTACTTACAGTCGACCGATTTTATTAGGGCCTTCTGCGAGGGTAAGGTGGATGTGATTTTCAATGCGCTGGCCCATCCGTCTGGGCAATATCGGCAGTTGCGCGCCTGTGGCGGCGAATTTCTGGATATTCCACCGGACATCATCCAAAAAATAATGACGGTAAGTCGTTGGTTGACTCCGATGACCATACCGGCGGGTATGTACGACGCGCAACAGGGCGAGGTGAGCACTGTGGGCATGCGCAATCTGTTGGTCACCAATGCCGGTGTTGATGATGAGGCGATCTTTCGTGTCGCTACTTTGCTCCGCGCCCAGCATACAAAATTGAAGACGACCCAGTCTGATCTTTCCAGCATGGTGATGCTGGACAAAACCCAGGTGAATACGCTGGGCGTACCGCTGCACTCCGGCGCTTTGCGCGCCATCCAAAGGAGCAAGCCATGAATGTCGCTTCGACGTTTTCAAAGCTGCGGCTCTGTGGTCTGATGCTCGGCGCCGCCGCACTCCTGTTCGGCGCGCTGGCACGGGCGGGTGACCCGCACGATGTGGCGCGCTTTATGGCGGGCAAGTCTTGCCCCCGCTGTGATCTGCGATACGAGATTGCAGACGGCATGGTTGCCGAGGGTATCGAATTGCGCGGCTCGTATATGTTCAGCATCAATCTGCATCGTGCAAGATTTCTCGGGGCGCAGTTGCAAAGCTCCAACCTTGAGGGCGCAAATCTCGAGCGCGCCGACTTGTCGCGCACTAATCTCACTCGCGCAGTCCTGACCTCTGCCAGCCTGGCCGGGGCGACGCTGATTGGTGCGCTGATGCCACAGGTGATCGCGCTTGAAGCGAATTTTGACGCTGCCGACCTCTCAAATGCCGATCTGACCACGGCCGAATTACGCGGTTCGACTTTCAAATTTGCATTTGCCGAAGAAGCCAATTTCATGAGCGCCGACCTGCGGGGCAGCAACTTCAGCAGGGCGCGGTTAAGCGGTGCGCACTTCGTGAATGCCGACCTGACGGGGGCCAACTTCAGTGCGGCCCGTTTGCTGGCTGCGGATATGCGCCGTGCGCGCATGGCTAATATCAACCTCTCGGGCAGCAACCTCTCGTATTCCAATCTCGCCAATGTGGTGCTTACCGGGGCGAACTTGAAGGGGGCTGATTTGACGGGCGTGAACCTGAGTAACGCCGACCTCAAAAACGCCGATTTGACTGGCGCGGAAATGGGCAGTGTGTTGCTGGAGGGGGCCAATACCTGCGGTGCCAAACTGCCGGTGGGGATGACGGCAACGAAGTGTTGATGTATCCGCTGAGTGGTCTTGAGGGTTCGGCTCCTCGCTAAATCGTAGTTTGGCGAACGCCCGCATGCGTTGAGCTTTTGTCGCGTTCGCTGCCGTCAGTCTGCAACACGCCCCAATGCTATGATGCCCGCCAGTTCGATGAACGGTGGGGGGCCGCAATGTCGCAACATTCATCCAAACGTAGGTCGGTATCGGTTGCGGCATGGTGGTGTCTGTTGGTGACGCTGCCGCTGGCCACCCCGCTGCACGCCCGCATCACCCAAATCGTTATCGACGAAACCGTTTCGCCCGCCTTTTGCAAAGGCAGCACGTGCGCGAGTTTCGGCATGGCCGGCCAATACGAACAACTCGCTGGTCGCGCCTACGGTGAACTCGATCCGCAAGACCCGTTAAACAGCATCATTCAAGACATCAACCTCGGCAAAGACAAAGACGGCAAGGTGCGTTACGTGACGAGCTTCGTCATTACCAAACCCGTTGATATGTCCAAAGCCAGCGGCATGTTGTGGCACGACGTGCCGAACCGCGGGCGGCCGGTGTTGCTGGCGCCAATGGAGCGTGCTTTCGGCGATGTGGGCCTCGCCAGTGGCTGGCAGGGCGACAACGCCAGCGGTGGCAAGGGCCTGGGCACGGCGGTTCGCGCAACGATGAATACCGAAGGCAATCACTGGCTGCAAATTCCGGTTGCTAAAAACGCTGACGGCTCTGCTGTCACTGGCCGCGTGATGGCGCGCATTATCAACCGCTCAGGCATGAACGCGCAGCCGCTGATGGTGCAGACCAACCCTGTGCCTTATCTGCCCGCCACACTCGACACCAGCAAGGCCACGCTCGTTACACGTGATCATGAAACCATGGATGGCGTGGTCACCAACGAACAACCGGTCGCTGCATCCGATTGGAAGTTCTGCGGCGGCGGCACCTTTGAGCAACCGCAACCGCTCACACAAATCCCGGTGCAGATCTGTCTGAAGGGCGGCTTCAATGCGGCGAAGCTCTATCAAGTGGTCTACACCGCCAAAGACCCCTACATCCTCGGCATCGGCTTTGCGGCGTGGCGCGATCTGGCGGCGTTTCTGAAATTTGCAAGCAAAGACGACGCTGGCAACGCCAACCCGCTCGCCGGCAAGATCAAACACAGCATCACGCGCGGCCGTTCGCAATCGGGCAACTATCTGCGCGGCTGGCTGCATCTCGGTTTTAATCAGGACGAAGCCAAACGTACGGTGCACGACGGCATGTGGCCCATCATCGCCGGCCGCCGCATCGCCATGAACATCCGCTTCGCGCAGCCCGACGGCGTGATGGAGCTCTACCAGCCCGGCAGCGAAGGCCCGCAGTGGTGGGTGCCGTGGCCCGACGAAGTGCGCGGCCTGCCCGCGCGCAGCATTCTCGACCGCTGCAACGCCAGCAAAACCTGCCCGAAGATCATCGAGCACTTTGGCGGCGCTGAAATCTGGGGCCTCAAGCTCGGCCCCGAGTGGGTGGGCACCAATGCCAAAGCCGACATTCCGCTGCCGGACAACGTGCGCCGCTATTACGTCGGCAGTTCATCGCACGGCGGCGGTGTCGGCGGTTTTGATACCAGCCTGCCCGGTGTCGGCCTGCCCAAAACGTTGCCTGAATGCACCGGTAACAATTCCGGCGTTGGCCTCTTGCCCGCCAACCCGTTGCCGCATGGCGAAGTGGTCAACGCACTCACCGTGCACTTCCGCGATTGGGTCATGAAGAACACCCTGCCCCCAGCAAGCCGCTGGCCGACGCTCAGCGCGGGCCAACTCGTTGAAGCGAACAAAGCCGCGATGGGCTTCCCCACGCTGCCGGGCCTGCGCGCCACGCTGCCCGAAGCCGGCTTCATCAACCCTGTGCTCGATTACGACTGGGGCCCCGACTTTAATTACAACGACGGCAGCGGCATCATCAGCAACGCCGTGCCGCCGATCAAACGCGTCATCAAAATGCTGGTGCCCAAAGTCGATGCCGACGGCAACGAAATCGGCGGCGTGCCCGTAGTCTTGCGCGATGCGCCGCTCGGCACCTACCTGGGCTGGAACATCACCGCTGGTGGTTCTTCTCCTTCCCCCCTCGTGGGGGAAGGCAGGGATGGGGGGCGAAGCACCGAGCGCCCCTTCCACGCCGGAAAAATCTGCACCTACACCGGCGGCATGCTCCCCTTCGCCAAAACCAAAGCCGAGCGCCTCGCCACCAACGACCCGCGCCCCTCGCTCGAAGAACGCTACATTGACCACGCCGGTTACGTCGCCGCAGTCAAAAAAGCCGCCGCCAATGCGGTGGCGCAGAAGTTTCTGTTGCAGAAGGACGCCGATGCGCTGATCGCGGCGGCGGAGGGGAGTGGAGTTTTGCGGTAGACGCCGGGCATAAAAGTCGGGCGCGGTCTTTTTACCGTGCCGGCGCTACAATACGAATGTTGTTAATTCAGGAGCACAGGATGAACGATTTCGTGAAGCTTCCAAAGCCGCTGCTGGCGCGCCTCGAAAAAGTCTCACACGTTCAGGGCATCGCGCCCTCGGCGATTGCACGCAAGGCGATTGCAGAGCATCTCAGTTACCTGGAATGGAAAGAGCGCGCAATCGCACTCGGTGACGCCGATCACGCTGCTGGACGGGTTTTGACAACTGCGCAGGTGTTTTCAGTGCTCGCAAAGCAGAGAGCCAAGCGTGTCGGCAAGGCCAAGAAAACAGCTTGAGTGGTCCCGGCGATCTGCGCCGGACAATCAATCGGCGGCTGACGCGGTCATCGAACACATATAGAAGCGTGCACTGATGCTTGAAGCCGATCCGCTGCTCGGTAAGCGGCGCCTCGCTTCGCCGCACAGGGAGCTGGTGCTTTCGCGTTATCCATTCACGATCATCTATCGTGTGCGCGGCGGCCGCGTACTCATTTCATGAATTCTTCACCAGAGACGGCAGTTTTCCTGGAATGCTTGCGCAGGAATTCCATAGTGTTGGGGCACGAGTTGTAGCGATGCTGACCCCTTTGATTCCCAGGTTAAGAAATTACAAAGTGCGAGATTTTAAATTGCTGTCAAGCGTCTAAGGACGCGATGCGCAAGAACCGACGAGACAAGTCAATTGGCGCTGGCCCCAGCGTTAATCGGGGCACGTTGATTGATCTACTGTTTTCCGCCGATCCGACTGACGTTTAATGTATCAAGTTAATGCACATCAGTCAGATGTGGCCTTAATCCGCATTGCAACAATCACTTTCTGCCACTTCGCAACTTCGGCACGCACGTAATCTGCATGTTGCTCTGGAGTGCTGTGGGCTGCTTCAGCGCCAAGCGAAAAGAATCGCTCTTTGACATCTGCTCCAGCGAGAATTTTCCCCATCTCGGCATTGATGCGGGTAACAATTTCTTTAGGTAGGTTAGCCGGACCAAAAAGCCCATTCCATTCGTAGACCTCATAGCCCGGCACGCCTGATTCGGCAAAGGTCGGAAACTCGGGTGCCGACGCAGAGCGTTTGGCCGACGTCACTGCAATCCCCTTCAATTTCCCGCCCTTGGCATGGGGCAGGCTAGAGGCCATATTGCCAAAGTAGGCCTGAATATGACCGCCAATCAGATCTGCATAAACGGCGCCGCCACCCTTGTATGGCACGTGCACCATGTCTATTTTTGCCATGTACTTGAACAACTCTCCTGCCATGTGCTGAGCGCTGCCGATCCCTGCGGAACCAAAGGTAATCTGCCCTGGCCGATTGCTAGCGAGGGAGATGATGTCGCGTATGTTTTTTACCGGTAACGATGGATGAATGAGCAGCAGGTTTGGATTGACGACGAGTAACGTAATCGGCGTAAAATCTTTTAACGTCTCGTAAGGTAGTTTGCGCAAAGAGGGATTGACTGAATGTGCGGTAGCGTCATGCAGCAGTGTGTACCCATCTGGTGCGCTCTTTGCAACGGCTTCCGCGCCAATGATGCCAGAAGCCCCCGGCCTTGAGTCGATCACAACTTGCTGCCCGAGAGCCTGCGCGAGCTTTGGCGCATAGATGCGTGCCACGTTATCTACGCCGCCGCCAGGTGGGTATGGGGTCACGATACGTATAGGCTTGTTCGGATAATCAGCTGAATGTGCGGATTGCATAAAGATGCAGCTCACACATGCGGAAAGGAAGGTAAGGGTGCAGAGTTGCTTTGTGTTCATGAGCATGCCTCTCCAGAAGAAGTTCGTTCAATGTAGTCTTGTTCGACTGATCCCGTACTTTGATATGGTAACCTGAAAATACTCTTGCATAATTCAGTGAGTCAGGCTCGCCAAAGTTTTCGCAGCCTCAGGCGGTGACATTGTTGCATCACTAACGCAACTAACTAGGAGAACGATTGTGGTTAATGATTTTCCATCAATTTCGGAGGAAACAGCCATCGAAATGGCGGTCGCGTTTTCCCGTGCAATGGTGGTTGGGGACGCTCTTGTCCTTGAGCGTCTATTAGCCCCCGATTTTGTATACACTCATAGTAGCGCGCGGCTGGAACCTGCTAGTGAGCTCATTACCAGCGTACGAAATGGCCGCAAAAATGGGCGGATGGATTTCGAGGAGATGTGTGTGCGTTTGTATCCGGGTACGGCTATTGTTAGTGGTTTGAATCACATGTTTACCAGCACGAATAAACGGTTTGATGCGCGATTTAACATTGTCATTCTCCGCTCGAATGATTCTTGGCGGCTTGCGCTTTACCATTCAACGTGTATCGCCGGAGCTTCGGCGTAATCATCTGTTCCTATTAAGAGTTGCTCAGGATATTTTTTATTTTTTTAGTTATTTTGAATCGATTTGTTACTTACGTGGATTCCAATGTACATTGGGGCTGGCTTCGATAGGGGGCTGGGGAATAATTTATTAAAATCCCATTAGAAATATATTCTCGCGCAGATCATTAATTAGTATGTGTGGTGATCATCGCAGAAGTTTAGAGGCTATTTTTGTGCGGGTCCGAAAAAACGCTGACGGTAAGATGTGTTCGGTTTTTCTAGAATGCCATGCGTTTAGAAAGTCGGCGATGAAACTCAAATTCCTCGAGAACCGCCTTGCTCATCTCCTGTGGCGTTGATGCTACCGGTACAAACCCTTGTTCGATAAACCTGCTTCTGATCTCCGTATCTTCGAATGCCTTGATCACTTCTAGGCGCATACGATGAGCGTAATCGGATGGCACGCCAGCCGGGTACCACAAGCCATACCAGACATCATATTTGTAGCCTGCTAGGCCGGCCTCAGCTATGGTAGGGACATCCTCAAGCTCCTTCCAGCGTACGGTTGCGGTAATACCAAGCGGCCGTAGTTTGCCTGAACGGACGCGCTCTAGAGCAGACGTTGCTGGCGAAATAAAGACATCCAGTCGACCGCCAATGGCGTCGATTATTGCTGGCCCGGTTCCTTTGTAAGGAACGTGTGTCATCCGCGTATCCGCCAGCATGTTGAACGCCTCGGTTGCAAGGTGAATCACGGTTCCCACGCCGGGAGAGCCAAAGTTGAGTCTGCCGGGTTGGGCCTTCGCCAGCGCGACAAGCTGCTTCACGGACTGCGCTGGCACGCTTGGGTGTACTACAAGGACGAAACCCACGCTACGCGCAACAATTGTGATGGGCGTAAAGTCCTTCACTGCGTCATATGGCAGGTTTTTATAGAAACTCGGCAGGCTCGCATGCCCGGAACTGCTAACGAGAATCGTGTATCCGTCCGGTGGCGCCTTCGCAACAACGTCTGTTCCGATTGTGCCGCTCGCGCCGCCTCGGTTATCGACGAACATATTCTGCCCTATCGATAAAGCGATCTTCTGCCCGAGTACGTGGCCGACGAAATCAATTCCTCCGCCCGGCGCGTAGGGCAACACAAGGCGGATCTGTTTTGTGGGGTAGTCCTTTGCTTGCCGCTGTTGGGCCATTCCTTCCGATGACGCGCACGCCAGTAGAATTACAAAGCTAAAAAAGCGAGGTTTAAAGTAGAGCATATAAATCTTTCCCTAGCTTGTTGGCGATAAATGAAAGTGATTCTCAATGGTGAAAATTTCTAACGTAACGAATAGTCCGGAGAGTGCGGATCAGATCTTGATTCCGATTAGGCGTTGTGCATTATTGTTTTGTCAGAAATATCTGATATGTTAGTTCATTGCCATGGCAAAAGCATATACTAAGACGAGGCTGGATATTCTCAGCATTGAATTCTATTGCAATACGGGCTATTTCGACGACGCCGATTATTTTCGTAAATTCACGAACTGGCGCGGCGAAAAGTGCGCCGAGACGCTGTCGATCAATTGGTTTGGCGTGTTTTTTACTGCAGGTAGTAGTATATGTGGCATCAAGGATTTACCCCGAAAAGATGGGCAGTTATTCTTCATGCCAATACGAATTCCGCGGATTACCAACAGAATTTTCTAGTTAATTAATCAAGATTTTTTGCTTTAGATCATGGCCCGCTGAGATGGGCTCAGGCTTGATGCTGTAATAACCCATGTGTATCATCAATTACATATTCTTTGGTTGCCGGGCACGCAGATTTTTAGCGTCGGCCATATGTAGTAAATCTTCGTATTGCATTTTTTAATAAGTGAATATCTGTTCACTGTATTTTTGAGTCCTGAAAATATTTTATGTAAATGATACTGTCGAATTGATGTAATCTAGAATCACTAATCATTAATTTTTTAAGGATATTTTTTATGGCAAAAGCATATTGGATTAACTTTTTTCATTCGATTACTGACCAGGAAAAGTTCGAAGAATATTTCAAGCTCGCTGGTCCTGTAGTTAGGGCATCCGGTGCACGATATCTTGCGCGTGGACTGCCGGCGAAAGTGTACGAGGCGGGACTCATGCAGCGTGTGGTGGTGGTCGAGTTCGATAGCGTGGATCAAGCGGTGGCCGTACACGATAGTCCGGGTTACCAAGCAGCGCTCAAAGCTCTCGGTAATGGTGCTAAGAGAGATCTTCGAATCGTGGAGGGGCTTGCCTGAATCGGTCTGTGCCCATTAGCCAAAGCGATAGGTCGACGTGAGCATGCAACTGTGCTTGGGTAAAATTTCTCTTGTATACCTAAAAAAAGACAAACCAGAATGGGGCGCTCGATGATCTATGAATCGAGAGGCGACACCCGTTATCTAGGTGTGCTGGCCAAGCTAGAAATTCACTTAGACGAAAGCTAAAAGAGGGGCGAGAAATCATGCGGTTAGAAAGTCTTGCATTCTTTGTCCTTCTCTTTGGTAATTTCGTTGCCGGCGCACGCACTGCGTCAGGCCAAAATTATCCTGACAAGCCAATCCGTTTAATCACTGCAGGCGCTGGTGGAGGGGTAGATTTTTCAGCGCGCCTAATTGCCCAAGGGGTTTCAGCTAGTCTTGGTCAGCAGGTTATCGTCGATAACCGGGGCGGTAGTCCGATCATCCCGGCACAACTTGTATCCAAGGCGCCGCCGGACGGATACACCTTGATTTTCTACAGCAATGGTCTTTGGCTTTTGCCACTGATCCAGAAAAATGTCCCCTACGATCCAGCGCGGGATTTTGCTCCCATTACGATGGCGACAAGCTCGCCAAATATTCTTGTGGTGCATCCGTCCTTGCCGGTTACGTCCGTCAAAAACTTGATTGCTATCGCTAAGGCGCGTCCGGGTGAACTTAATTATGGTGCATCTCCGGTAGGTTCTGCGATTCATCTTGCGGCGGAGTTGTTTAATTCTAGGGCTGGCATCAAGACCACGCTGATTCCATACAAGGGCGTTGCGGATGCTTTGAGCGGGCTGATCTCGGGCGAAGTTCAACTAATGTTTCCTGCCGCGGGTTCAGCAATGCCGCTCCTAAAGTCAGGCCGGCTTCGCGCATTGGCGGTTACCAGTAAGCTGCCATCTGCGCTGGCGCCCGGATTACCTACAATGGAGGCGGCTGGGCTGCCCGGATTTGATGTGGGAGTAGCGTACGGAATTTTCGCTCCCGTTGGAACTCCTGAGGTGATTATCAGCCGGCTTAACCAAGCTATCGTACAGGCTCTCAAACCTGCTGAAGCTCGCCAAAAACTCTTGAGTGCTGGACTCGAGGTTGTCGGCAGTTCACCAGAGCAATTCTTGGATGCGATAAAAACTGAAATTTTTATAATGGGGAAAGTAATTAGGGACGCTGGCATCCGCGTTGACTAGTGCATAGATAAAAAGTGTCTATTATTTTATGCAAATACGTCGAAGAAGAAAATTTCATCCTTCGCGTTCATACTAGATTCCTCCTGATCTTGAGCCATTGTTAATCGCTTCGCTAGCTTTGCTGTTTTGTAATCTAAGTATGTGCTTAATCGATCTAGGCTCAGTTTCCAGAGGTAGCGCTTGGCGATTATGGGTCTACTGCGGTAGCCTATACAAAGCATAGTGGCGGAAGTCACCAGCTTCATGCCATTAAGGATTCATCAATGGCTGTTCGGTTTAGTCCGCTCGTATCCCCGCCTGCCGAATTATGCGCGACCACAATGCCACTTCATCGGTGATGACTTTCTTAAATTGTTCTGGCGTGCCAGCGACTACTTCGGTGCCGTCTTTGGCAAAACGTTCAATTACATCCGGTGTGCGCGCTGCACGTACTATGTGCTCGTTGAGTATCTTAATTATCGATGCTGGTGTTGATGTTGGAGCAACAATGCCGACCCAACTATTGAATTCATAGTTCGCCAACCCGGACTCAGCCACCGTTGGAATATTCGGCAGGCTGGGCATACGTTTTCCGCTGGTGACGGCTAACACGCGCATGCGTCCCGAATTCACATGGCCAGCTACAGCGACTACCGCAAGCACGCTCATATCAATCTCGCCCGACATCAGCGCGATCAATGCTGGCCCGCCACCTTTGTAGGGTACATGCGTAAACTTCGTGCCCGTTTGCGAGGCTAACAACTCTACGGCCAAATGTGTGATGGTGCCAGAGCCCGAGGTGCCGAACTTGATTGTGTCAGGACGTTTCTTTGCAAGAGCAATTAATTCTCTGATGTTCGTTACGGGGACTGATGGATGAACCGCGATCAGACTTGGCGACGTTGCTACTAGGGATACAGGATAAAAGTCGCGCTCCGGGTCATAGCCTTGATTTGGAAATAGTGACACGTTAGCGACCAAGGCCAGTGTGTTTGCGCCAAGGGTATAGCCATCTCCCGGTGCGCGCGCAACCAATTCCATACCTAGATTGGTGGAGGCGCCAGGTCGCGTTTCCAGTATCACACTTTGCCCCAGTGTTTCGCTCATACGCGGCGCAATTGCACGTATCACGGTGTCGATATTACCGCCAGGTGGTACTGGGATCACGATGCGGATTGGCTTGGCCGGAAACTGCTGCGCCATCGCGGCAACGCTTACTAGCGAAAATGAAAACGCAAAAACGATCTGTCGCACACTCACCTCCTGACGTATCACTGATGACCGGTCACTTCGTATAATTTTTCCGCGGATAATCGTATCGCCATGCTCGGCAGCGGAGCAGCATACAGCGACCGTTATTATTGGCGCTAATTTCGACTATTGCTATGCGTTTGGCGGGACGTACCAAACAGCAAAAATTGTGCAACCTACTGGATACGAGAATGGCCCGTGCTGGACGTCGCCCGGCGCATAATGAAAATCACCAGTACGCAGTATCTTGCCATCGACATGCTGCTCGCCCTCAAGAACTATCACGGAGTGTGAGACGCTGTGGGCATGTGGTTCTTCGATGTGTCCGGGGGGGAACTGTACGATTGCCGCGACTTGGCCACGCTCTTTGTCCTGCATCAGGAGTTTACACTTTAGATTGGGATGAGTTTTTCGTGGTGCGCCGTTCAGCTCGAAAAGCGTAACGTTTTGTGTCCAGGGAATATTCGTTGTGTTGAGCGCAATAAAAGGTATTGTTTCGTGCATGGTATTCACTCCAGTTGTTCTGGTTTATTGTATGGGCGAGAAATTTGCGGGCATTAAAATTTTGTTTTCCTGACGATGTAATTCATAGTTGCGTCCGCCCTCTTTAAGGGCTCGGATGTTGGGAGGATAGAGGCCTGTGGCCTCTGCTTGGTGGCGGATTTCCATACGGCTGTCGAGTGAGCGGTATGGCCAGATGTGGACGAATTTATTAAGGGCGCCTAGGGTCGAAATCCACAACGCCGTAACTGGTCCAAACGGTAGCCTTATATCAATCGCGTTCTCCCAGTTTTTGATTAATGTCGGCAGCTCGCCCGAGACGTAGGTATACGTGCGCATTTCGAAATATGGTCCGACATTGCAGGGCGTCAGTGGCGGTGAGATCGTTAACGGTGTCATGATGTCGCAGTGTGCCTCCATTACGCAATCGGTTAGTCGGGATGGCCACACTTTTTCTTTGTTGACCGCCTCGCCCACCCGAATACACTCCTCAAGATTGTCGTAGGGCCATACCTGTACAACTTGGTTGAGCAGTCCGATCTCGGTATGCCAAAAAGCACCTAGTGCCGAGTAGTTTTTGCGTTTCTCTAAGGCTTCTTCAAAGAGTTTCTCGAATTCACCGAGACGGCGCGTTTTTAGGTCGTACGTTTTCAACTCGTAAATCATTTTTCACTCCGAAGAAAGTCAAAATAATCAGCTGATAGTGCCATAGTTTTTCGTAACGCTTTAATCCCACCAAAGCTCTCAGCTAAACCCCCAAAATGCCAATCGGGCGTCTCTTCCGCAAGTGGGGGAAAGAAAAAATTCCGGCCGTTTCTATCAAACTTATCTGTGTGTTAAAGGGGGGTAGGCTCGAATATTCATGCGGCTAGACTATCCTCTCGTTAACTGCCTACATCAACCCCTCGGCGTTTTACAGTTAGTCGAGGCGCCGGAATTTCTGGATACGCTGGCCGGTCTGCACTTCGGCCGTATAGATGTTGCCCGCGCTGTCTACCGCGATGTTGTGAACTGCGGTGAACTCGCCGGCCTGTCGGCCGACGCGGCCGAAGCGCGCCAGAATTTCGTTCGAAGCCCGCTCGACGATGCGCACTTCGCCGTTCGATCCGTCCACCATGTAGATGAATTTCTGCCCGGGGTCCTGCGAGAACGCGAGTTCGTAGACGGTGCCGTTCAGGCGGGTTTGCTTCTCGAAGAAATGCTCGGATACGAACGTCCCGTCCTTGCGGAAAATCTGGTAACGCGAGTTGCTGCGGTCGCAGACGTAGAGCAGCCCGTCTTTCGAAAAGCGCACGCAGTGCACCGGATTGGCGAACTGTTGTGATGGTGCAGCGGCCGGATCATAGGGCGGCCTCTTTTCATCGCTCGGCCGCTTGCCGTACGCGCCCCAGTGGCGCTTGTAAGCCCCGGTCTGGGAATCGAACACCGCAACGCGCCGGTTGTTGTAGCCGTCCGCGATATAGACCTCCTTGGCGGCGGTATCGACTGCCACGTCGGCCGGCGAACCGAGGCGGTCGGTGGCATTGCTGTCGGGGCCTTCGACACGCTTGCCGATCTGCAGCACGAACTTGCCATCCATGGTGAATTTCAGGATCTGGCCATCAGTCGGGTCATTACCGCCGATCCAGACGAATTTCTCGTCATCGATGTAGATGCCGTGCTCGCTCTTGGGCCAGTCGTAGCCCGCGCCGGGACCGCCCCAGGACTTGATCACGTTGCCCGACGGGTCGAACACCAGAACCGGCGGCGTCTTGCTGCAGCACCGCGCCTGCCCCTTGTCGGCCGCGAGTTCGCGCGAGGTTAGCGCCCCAGCCCGGTGGATGACCCAGAGATTGCCGTTGCCGTCAAAACGCAGCCCCGATACCTGGCCGAGTAGCCAATTATTGGGGAGCGGCTTCGGAAAGAACGGATCGACCTGGAACTGCGGCGCACCGGCCTTGGCAGCCAGCACCGGGTTCACGATCGTCATCTGCGCGAGTGCAGGGGGCGCTACAAGCAACGCCAGGACGGCGCCCAGCAATACGGTTCTGGAACTCATGAAATCCTCCCGGTTTTGTTTGTTATGCGCTTAGCATTGCGGCTCGATACGAGCGATTCAATCTTGCCGTGGTGAGGCGGCAAAGCAATCTTACTCGGATTTTCCGAAAGCTTGCCCACCCTACGAATTACAAGTTGTTGCCCGGATGGAATGAAATGTAATCCGGGGTGGCGTTCCCCGTACTACGCTGCGCTCCTTCTGTGCTACGGGCTGGTCGGCATCGCGGGAGTTGCAGGGCGGAAAAGCGAAGCGCCTTCCGCCGTATGGCTTTGGGGCACTTGAAACGCCTTGCATCCGGCGGATTACGCTGCGCTCATCCGCCCTACGGGTTGGCGCGATACCAGGGACTGATACCAGGGACACACGGATGTTCTGACAGGCTATTCCGAATCACGCAACCCGAACGCTGCGCCCGAGCACCATGCGCTTTACTTTTGGTATGCCGGCCTTGCGCGCCTTCGACAGATCATGCGCTGCTTTTGGCGAAATCCAAAGGTCGGCACTGCCGCCATTTTTTACGCCCAGCCATGCTTCGAGACGAAGTGCCATTTGCGGCGAAATTGCAGCGCGGCCATTCAATATGCGCGATAGCGCCGCACGCGTAACGCCGAGTTGCGAGGCGGCTTCGGTGACGTTCAGATTCAGGGCAGGCAGGATGTCTTCCCGCAAAGTTTCGCCGGGATGCGGTGGGTTGTGCATGCGCGTCATTCTCTTCTCCTAATGGTAATCCTGATAATTCACCAGAACGGCATCGGTGCCTTCAAACCTGAAAGTCATTCGCCAATTGCCATTGACCGTGATTGCGAATTCCCCAGCGAGAGCGCCGCTCAATGCGTGCAGCCGCCATCCCGGCACATTCATATCGTCGGCGCTCCTAGCAATAACTTCTAGGTGAAGGTGAGAAGCAAAGCAATCTCGTTAGATCACGCGCGAGGGTAGTTTCGGATTCACCACCTTGCGTGCTACTTCCGCGCCGCTCACGGGCAAACCTTTCGGGTCGAGCAGGCCGATCTGCACCAGTACGCTCGCCTGATCCCAATAAATATGTTCGTGCGAGATCTTGCCGTCTTTGAACCCGACAATAACAACCACCACGAGTTCGACCGGTTTGCCGGTGGGGGCAACGCCCGGCAGCAGCCAATCGATCGCTGTGGTGTGGGTAAAACTGATGGCGAGTTCTTCCACGATTTGATCGGTGCCGACCGTGCGCGACAGGTTGTCCATTTTCACGTCAGGCGGAAAGAATTTGCCCACCAGATGGTCGCGATAGAAGGCGTGCACGCCGTCACGCCCGACGCCGCCGGCCATTGTTGGCACGTGATTCAGGTGAGGGCTGTCGGTCATGGTGTCCATTGTCGTTGCCAGATCACCATTGAGCTCCGCGCCGACGTGTTTCTGGAACAGATCGATCATTTCCTGTTGCGTCATATTCGTTCCTTGGTTGTGTGTTGAGATTAAAGCGGCAGCGCCTCTATGCGGAGAGCAGAGACCTGTGGTTGTGGTTGCGAGACTTTACTTAAATAGAGTTTCCTAAACCATCCTTAAGGCAGAAATATTCGTGACGGCCTGATCGGAGGATCTGTTTTAGCGTGGTCGATTGCCATGCGTGCCAATTAAGCGATAGGCGCATTGAGCGGGGCCGTGCGTTGGCGCCAATGCCTTGTATTCTGTCGTAATATGTAGAAAGGTAGATTTATTATTCATTACGGAGGAGAACCATGTCGGTTGCGCGCGGTATCGCAATACTTTCCGCATTTTTAGCGATTGGTGTACACGCCCAGCCCTATCCGCAAAAGGCCGTCCGTATCATCGTGCCCTATGTGGCCGGCGGCGACACGGACATCGGCGCGCGCATCATTGCGCCCAAGCTGGCTGAAGCGTTGGGGCAGCAGTTTATCGTCGAGAACCGGCCGGGTGCCGGTAGCCTGATCGGCACCGAGGCGATGCTGCGCGCGCCGGCTGATGGCTACACGCTGGCGATGGGTACCATCAGTTCGCTGGCCGTGCTGCCGGTTACCAAAAGCAATGTCTCTTATGATCCGCGCCGTGATTTCGCACCGATTGCGCTGCTCACCCGCGTGCCTTATGTGCTGGTGGTGCATCCAACGCTGCCGGCGCGCAATGTCAAAGAGCTGGTGCAGATTGCGAAGCAGCGGCCCGGTGCGCTGGTCTATGGCTCGCCGGGCATTGCCACTGGTATTCATCTGGCCTCAGAGTTTTTTGCGCTGAACGTTGGTGTGCAGCTCACGCATATTCCGTACAAGGGCGGTGCGCCGGCGATGGTGGATCTCGCGGCGGGCAATATTGCCTTGATGTTTTCAACCTTCAGCACAGCGGGGCAGCATCTCACCTCGGGGCGGCTGCGTGCGTTGGCGGTCGCCGATGGAGTGCGCAACAAAGTCTATGCGACGGTGCCGACCATGAGCGAGGCGGGGTTTGCCGGGCTGGAGGCGACAACCTGGCACGGTATGGTCGCGCGCGCCGGTGTGCCACGGGCGATTGTGATGCGTATCAATTCGGAAATTGCGCGCATCGTTGAAACGGATGACGTGAAGAAGGCGTTTGCAGCGACCGGGCTCGATCTGGCGGTGGGCACAGCCGACGAGTTTGATGCGTATATCCGCAGTGAATATGTGAAGTGGGAGAAGGTCGCCAGGGTGGCGAAGATTGTGACGGATTGAGGTCAGGCATTTAAATGCGCCCGTGGTTTTTGCCCGCTCCCCTGGAGGGCGAGGGCAAGTTGTAGGGATGCTGCGTTGCTCTTCGGGCGTCTTTACCCCCCCCATGCCTTCCTTCCCCCTCAAGTGGGGAAGGGACTTTCCAAACAGGTTTTCGTCTAGGGCGTGCCTCGCGCGCGCATGAATTTTTAAAAGATTAATTGAACAGGAGCCCGCAACACCATGAACAATGATCGCATCGAGCATTTCAAGAAAAAATACGGTGAAGCCATCATCGCCAACGGGCTGCGCCTGCGGCCCGATGATTTTATCGATGAGGTCGAGTGGCGTGATGCCGTCGACCAGCATTACACGAAGATCTGGCTGGAGTTCACCTATGGCGGCCTCTACGCGCGGCGCGTGCTCGATGAGCGCACCCGCGTGCTGGTGGCGATCGCACAGTTTTTGACCCTGAATGAAATGGAAGAATTTGAGCGCTTGCTACCGTGCGCGCTTACCGCTGGTGCGACACCGCGCGAGGTGCTCGAAGTGATTTTGCAATCCACGGTCTATGTGGGCTATGTCAAAGCCGGGCGCGGGGCAAAAGTGTGTATTCGTGTGATGAAAGAGCTCGGGCGTCTGCACGAGATCACCGACACACAGATGCCGCTCGACGGCGCGAATGGCCCGCGCAAACTCGAGGATGAGCGGCCGCAGTGGCCGCAAGCCGAATCGCCCGAGGTTGCCGCGCTGCGCGAGAAGTTCATCGAGAAATACGGCTGGGGCAGCATGAGCACGCGTTTGCGGTTGCAGGCCCACCAGGGCTATGAAACGCTGCAGAGCTTTGATCGTATCGACCCGCATTACCTGCAGCTGTGGCTCGACTTCATCTACGGCAATATGTATACGCGCGGCGTACTCGATGACCGCACGCGTTTGCTGATGATGGTCGGCATTTGTCTCGCGGCCAACGAGCCGGTGCAGTTGGAAAACCATTTGCGTGGTTCTTTGATGCAGGGCGCGACACCCCGTGAAGTGCTGGAAGTGATTTTGAATTCGACCGCGATCGTCGGTATGCCCACTACCATCATGACGCGGCGCATGCTGGAGAAGGTAATGGAGGAAGATGGGCGTGGTGGCGAGCTGGATCTGGTGAGCTAGGGTTTTTTCGGCGCGGATCGAGTGTTCGTTTTTGCAGTCGCACTTTGACGCGGATAAATTCCCGCTGAATCTTGCTGTAGGCGCACGCCATGCAGTCTTGCGACTGAGTGGCGCTGCGCGATCACTCCAGCGTAGGCCGCCGTGCAGGGTGCGCATCGCGCACGCGTGACGGCAGTGAATGGTGCGCATTGCCCACCCGACGCGTTTAATCAGACTGCGTTGTTGCGCCTGCCCCGCGCCCCGGCCTTACTTCGCCGCTGCGTCTACCTTGCGTGCCAATTCATTCATGAAGCGCGATTGTTCGGTGACGAACTTGATGAAGTTCTCCGGCGTCGAGCCAACTGCTTCGAGCCCTAGCACATCGAATTGTTTCAACACTTCAGGCACCGCGAGGGCTTTCACGGTTTCGGCGTGCAGGCGTTGTTGCAGCGCCGGTGAGGCACCCGGCGGCAACCAAAAGCCGAACCAGTTGATAAGGTCATATCCCTTGAAGCCGAGTTCTTGCATCGTCGGTACATCAGGCATGCCTTTCCAGCGTTTGGCACCGGTGAGGGCGATTACGCGCAGGCGGTTGCTTTGCATCAGCGGCAGCGCGATCTGTGTGCCGACAAACATTACATCCATGCGGCCAGCGATGAGGTCGGTCATGCCTTCGGGCACGCCTTTGTATTGCACGCCGACGATATCTACGCCGGCCATTGATTTCATCACCTCAGCGGGGATGTGGCTCGCCGTGCCGATGCCGGCAGAGGCGTAATTCATTTTGCCGGGTTTGGCTTTCGCCATCGCGATCAACTCCGGTACGCTTTTCGCCGCTGAGTTCGTGGGT
>CAIWNB010000044.1 GCA_903913965.1 uncultured beta proteobacterium | reverse complement strand
TCACGCGGCGTGAGGGCGCAACCCGCCAGCAGCAGCGCCATCACCGCGCCCAGCATCAATCTACGCATGGGTTTTGTCATCGCGCCGTCGACTGTGGGCGCTAAGGTAGCAATGGTAGCAATGGCCGCATTGGCAGTGATGACCACAATGAGCGGCGCGCGGCACCACGCGGGATCAACAGCCTCACTTGGTTTTTGCCTGCAAGGAGGCGGCGAACTCCCCTTGTTTGGCACTCAAGGTCTTCAGCCAGCGCTGGCCGCCGAAGGTAAAACCGATCCAGTAGCCCAGCTCGACCAGTTCGGGCTCCGAAAACTCCGCGTGCAATTCAGCCCACATCGCGTCATCGGCCTGCGCCGGATCGTACATGATCGCATCGGCGTAACGCAGCGCGATTTTTTCGCGCGGCGTGAAGCGCGACGATGTAGCGTAGTTCATCAACTCGGACATTCTGTCGTTCTCATCCCGCGCCGACCGCGCGGTGCCCTGGTTGCTTCAGTAGCCGCATTCAATAGTGTGCGCAATGTAGGCACGCGTGAGTTCCTTGAGGTCATGCTCAAGCACCCCGGCGCTGCCATCGAACAACATCTTGCGCGTCAGCGTGAATGAACGCATGACATCAGGCTGGTGGGCGCGGATCGCCTGATTCTCCGGACCGGGTCGACCCTCAGCGACCGCTTCATCGAGCCAGCGCCGCGCCAGCGGATCTTTGATTGCTGCCGGGTCAACATAACTGATACGCGCCATACATCCCCCGTGCCGGTAGCACCGGCGTGATTGATTGTTCGTGTGCCGCCGCGCGTCCTGCTTCAGGTCTGTGCGGCGGTGCGAGCCACCGGCACCGCGACCAGTCGCAACACTTCGGCTGCGGCGTGCGCCGCTTCGGCGCGCGTCAACTGTTCAGCCGCTGCGGCGTCTTTTCTTTTGATGGCAGCGACGATGGCTTTTAAACCCTTGATGCTCTCTCCGGGTCGCCGCGCCGAGCGCGCCGGATGCGACAAGCCGAGCGCGCGCCAGCGCCAGATGCGCGCATGCAGCGTCGCCAGCATATCGGACAGTACATCACTCGCCGCCCCGGTGAACAGCACTTCGTAAAACGCGTTCTTCGTATTGAGGATTTTTTCGGCGTCGCCGTCGCGATAGGCATCGACCACCACATCAAGCGCAGCGGCCAGCTCCTTCACCGCCGGCGCCGCCGCATGCTCGACAAACAGACGCGCGGCAATGCCTTCGAGCGCACCGCGTATCGTATACAGATCACGCGCCTCGCCGGCCGACAGTTCGCGCACCACCGGCCCCTTGTGCGGGATGATGGCGACCAGGCCCTCCGACTCAAGCTGGCGCAACACCTCGCGCACCACGGTACGCGAGACACCGGTCATTTCGGTGAGTTCACGTTCGATCAGGCGCTGCCCGGGCGCCAACTGGCCGCCGATGATGGCCGCACGCACGCGTTCGAGCACCTGCTGGCGCAGCGGCGCGGCGGTGCGCTGAATATCGAGCGGGATGAGGGCCATGCGTGGAGATTCCGTTTGACGAGTTTGTATGACCGTAATACGATATTACGAAACACCCTTCCGCTGCAACCTGAAAACCGTTTCTGAGGAGTCACCCATGAGCACGCCCGTCAATGTCGGCATCATCGGCCTCGGCCGCTGGGCCAAGGTTCTCACCCGCGCCGCCCAACAATCCGACAAGATTAAAATCGTCGCCGCCTACAGCCGTTCCGAAGAAAAACGCAACGCCTTCGCGCAGGAATTCGGTGTGCCGGCGGTGGCCAGCATGGAAGCCATGCTCGCCGACCCGAAGATTCAGGGCTGCATCCTCACCGTGCCGAACGAACAGCACCTGCCGGTGGCGCTTGAAGTGGCCAAAGCAAAAAAACACATCTACACCGAGAAGCCGATCGCCAACACGCTGGAAAACGGCCTGAAGATCGCCGCCCTCGAAAAAGACTACGGCGTCTCGGTCACCGTCGGCCACAGTGCGCGCCTGATGGCGGGTCTGCGCGAAATCAAAAAACGCATCGATGCCGGCGAACTCGGCCGCGTCGCCTTCATCGAAGCCAACTTCTCGAATGAGCGTGCGCTTGAACTGACACCGCAGACCTGGCGTTGGTACAAAGACAAGGCGCCCGGCGGCCCGCTCTCGCAACTGGCGATCCATCAGTTTGACGTCGTGCATTATCTGGGCGGTGAAATCGCCGAGGTCAGCGCCATGTCATCGAAACTCTCGCCAGTCGGCGCCGAGGTCGATGACCAGTCGATGACGCTGTTGAAATTCGCCGACGGCAAGGTGGCTTATGTGGGTTCTTGCTGGACCTCGCCGGGCATCTATTGCGTGCGCGTGTTTGGTTCCAAGGGCCTCATGCACTTCGAAATCGACTTCGGCACCTGGGACACACCCGACAAGATCCACGAATCGGCCATCCTCTATATCCAGCGCGGTAAAGACGGTTACGCCAAGCGCGAAGAACTGACCATCGCGAAGAGCGATATGTTCCGCGCCGAACTCGAAATGTTCGCCGACAGCATTGCCACCAACACGCCAGCCGAACTCTCGGCCGACAACGGCAACGTCGCGCTGGCGGTAGTGTATGCGGCGCTGCGCTCGCTGGAACACAACGGCCAGGCCGTGAAGATGGCCGACATCATCGCCGAACACAAAGCCCGCATTTAAGGAACGCCCGATGCTACCGACCCGCAACTTCATCGATCTCACGCAACCCGAAATCGCCCAGCAGCTGAAAAAAAATCCGCTGGTCATCCTGCCCGCCGGCAGCGTCGAGCAGCACGGCCCGCATCTGCCCACCGGCACCGACATCTACGCCAGTCAGGTCATCGGCCATGCGGTGGCACTGCGCATGGACGGACTGTTGCTGCCGTCGACGCCGTTTGGCGTGACGCCCATGCACATGCCGTTCGAGGGCACCATCACGCTGTCGACCGATACTTATCAGCGCGTGGTTGTCGAAACCTGCGAATCGACCGCCAGACACGGCGCCAAACAGCTGCTCATCCTCAACTGGCACGAAGGCAACATCCCGTCGCTGGCGATCGCCTCGGAAAAACTGCACCGCGAGGCCGGCATGAGCGTGATCGTCGTGCAAGCCTGTTATGTCGCCGCCGAACTCTACGGCCACGACTGCGGCGGCCTGACCCACGGTGGCGAGATCGAAGCGCTGGCCGTGCTGGCCTACCGCCCCGACCTCGTGCACCTCGACCGCATCGATTACTCGTCGGACCACAGCCACGGCCGCAAATGGGACAAACTGCGCCGCACGCGCAGCTATCAACCGGTGCTCACCGACATCCGCACGATCTGCGCAACCGGCTGGTACGGCGCGCCGGAAAAAGCCACGGTCGCCAAAGGACAAAAAATGCTCGATGACATCTCCAGCGCGATTGCCAAGGAAGCCGACGAACTCTTCGCGATGCTCGACGAAGCGCAAGGCGGCACCGCTGAAATCAAACATCTGAAGGTGGGCGACTGATGACACAGGTCCTCACACAAGCGCAGGCAAAACAGCTGGGGCTGGCCGGCCGCAAATCGCTGGAAATCGTCTCCGGCGAAAAAGGCTCGCAGGCGGTGACGCTGCGCCTGGTTGAAATTCCGGTGCCGCAACCCGGCGAAAAATTGCGCGGCCCGCATCTGCACAATGGCTTTGAAGAATGCATCTTCATCATGTCCGGCGAGGGCTGCATGGAGGCCGACAGCGGCAACTATCCGGTCAAAGCCGGTGACACGCTGCTGGTCACACCGGGCGAAAAACACGTCACGCGCAACACCGGCACGGAACCGCTGATGCTGCTGTGCTTTTTTCCCGTAGCCGAGATCGCCAAACGCACGCAGGACGTGGCGGCACGCTGAACGCCGCCGGCATTATCTTTTTACGCACGGGGCCGCCGCCCCCATGGCCCGCTGTTATTTGATCGAATCGTTTGAACGGCCACCGTGGCCGCGCCCCTACCGCCGAGGAGTTTTCATGTCATACGATGTCATCTGTCTGCGTCCTGAAATTGATTTCACGCGCGCCGGCGTCACCCCGCCGCCGGAACTGAAGATCGCCTACCGCGCACCCGACGCCGCCGATCTGTCAGCGCTGATGACCTCGGCACGCGCCATGCTGATCCCCGCAGTCGGGCCGAAACTGCCAGCGGCCTTGTTTGAAAACAGCACGGTGAAATTTGTGCAAATCACCGGCGCCGGCGTTGACCGCCTCGATGCCGCTGCCATGAAGGCCTTGGGCATTACGGTGGCCAACGTGCCTGGCGGCAGCAATGCCGCGGTGTCCGAATATGCGGTCACCACCGCCGCCACGCTGTCACGACGTTTCGCGTGGAGCGACCGCGAGATCAAAGCCGGCAACTATGCGGCGTTTCGCGCGCGCATGGTCGCCGACAATCTTGCCGGTCTGCAGGGCCTGCTGGTGGGCGTGGTTGGCGCGGGTATCGTCGGCACCGCCGTGGCACAGGCCTTTCATCGTGCTGGTGCGCAGCTCGCCTATTTCGATCCGGCGCCGCGCGATGCGGCCGCCCTTGCCGCCATCAACGCCCAATCACTCACGCTCGACGCATTGCTCCAGACCTGCGATGTCGTGACCCTGCACGTGCCGCTGCTGCCAGCGACGCAAAACCTGCTCGATGCAAAGCGTCTCGCTTTGATGAAAGCCGATGCAATCCTCGTCAATGCGTCGCGCGGCGGCGTCGTTGATGAAGCTGCGCTGGTGGCACAACTCGCCGCCGGCAAACTCGGTGCCGCGGCGGTCGATGTCTTTTCCACTGAACCGCCAGCTGCCGACAATCCACTGCTCACCGCACCAGCCGCAGCCGCCGAACGCCTGCTGCTCACCCCACACATTGCCGGCGTCACCCGTCAGGCCTCGACGTTTTTATTCCAGGTCGCCTGCGACAACGTCAAACGGGTGGTCGCCGACGGCCAGCCACCGCTCAACCGCGTCTATTAAACCCGGCCTCCCCGTAAGTTTCGCGTAAGGCGCCCAACCCATACTGCGCGCACGCGTAGCCGCGCGGCGATCAGTGCGGCGTTGTCAGGAGACTGCAATGGGGAAAGCTGAAGAGAGCAAAGCGGCGTTTGACGCCGCACAAAGCAAACATGTCAACAATCCGCTGGCGCGTATTGGCCGCATGATTTTGTGCGTGTTGACGATGGGGTTTGCATTCCCCAGAGCATTTAGCGAAAGCGTCGACATCGACGACTACGAAGTTCGCAGCAATACTCGCAAGGAATAGCGCTCCGGCCGCTGCGGATGGCGGTGCAAGCCTGACTTGCGCCCCGCCGCATGCCTTCGTAACTTAGCCCGGCGGCCAGCTGAACGCGCGCCCGGCGAGAATATGCAAATGCAGGTGAAACACCGACTGCCCGGCGTCGGCGCCATTATTGATGGCGAGCCTGAATGCATTGTCGATTTTTAAATCCCGCGTGATCTTGCCCACTGCCAACATCAGGTGGCCCAACAGTGCCTGATCCCCGGCCTCTGCGGCCGACAGGCGGTCGATCGGTTTTTTCGGTATCAGCAACAAGTGCACCGGCGCCTGCGGATTAATGTCGCGGATCGCGAAGCAGTGCTCGTCTTCATAGACGATGTCAGCCGGAATCTGCCGATTGATGATCTTGGTAAACAAGGTGTCGCTCATGGTTTCCTCTCTGCAATAAAGTGTCTGCGCATTGAGCGCGGCAAGCGTGGCAGCACGGTTAGTACGATCAGCGTGTCGGGGCAGCGGCAGCGGCCGCCGTCCACGCCACCAGCGCCTCCATCAGCGCATCGGATGCCGCCACCAGCGCGTGTACCCCGCCAATCGCATCGGCACTC
>CAIWNB010000043.1 GCA_903913965.1 uncultured beta proteobacterium | reverse complement strand
TGCGACCCACCCCGAGTTCTGCAACGGCACCTTGCTGGTGCCGGCAACCGCCGGCCTCGGCTTTTCGCTCAAACCCTGAGCGCGCAGCCCGGCGGTATTGCGGCACTAGCCGAGGGTCGAGTTAAAGCGACCGCCGTCGAGCAATAAATTCTGCCCGACGATGTAGCCGCTATGCGCCGAACAGAGAAAAGCGCACGCCTCACCGAACTCAAACGGATCACCGACGCGACCGGCCGGAATATCAGCCACTCGTTTCGCAATCATTTCTGCGTGCGTCTGGCCGGTTCTGCGCGCCACTTCAAGCAGCCCCGTTTGCATACGCTCGGTCAGATGCTGGCCCGGCAGCAAGCCGTTGATGGTGACGTTGTGCGGCGCGAGCTTGCGTGCAAGTCCGGCACACACCGCAGTCAGACCGGCGCGCGGCCCCTGCGACAAGGCATGATCGGGCAGCGGCATTTTCACCGTCCCTGAAGTAATGTTGACGATGCGGCCAAAGCGTCGTGCGCACATGCCATCCATCACCGCCTTGATCAACATAAGAGGCGCGATCATGCTGAGGTTCACCGCCTGCATCCAGGCGGCTTCATCCCAGTCTTCAAAATCGCCCCGCGCCGGACCGCCGGCATTGTTGACCAGAATATCCGGCGCCGGACAAGCCGCCAGCACACTGGCACGTCCTTCTGCTGTGCCGATATCGGCGGCCACGACCGTCACGCTACGTCCGGTGGCGGCGCGTATCTCGGCGGCGGTGGCTTCAAGGTCAGCAAGCGTACGCGCATTGATCACCAGATCAGCGCCGTTTTTTGCCAGCGACATCGCACAGGCTTTGCCCAGCCCTTTGCTGGCAGCGCAGACAATCGCTTTTTTACCTGCAATGCCCAGATCCATCCTCTGCCCCCAATCGTCGATTGCGACCGTTGCGTAAACTGCGGCCAGGAATTTTCCGCAGCGCGCGGCTATACGCCAAACCGCGGTTTCTTAATGACCTGCGCTCAGGCAATGCGCAATTTCTCAATCACCGCCATGTCCGGTTCAACGCCCAGCCCCGGCGTCTGCGGCACGCTGAAACGGCCGTTGACGGGATTGATCGCCTCGTGCATCGGGTTGACCGCAAAATCGATGTCGTAACGCTCGACGATGGTTTCGGTCTGCATGGCCGCCGCACAGTGCAGCGTCGCAATCAGACCCGGCCCGAAGTAGGCCGAATGCGGCACCACTTCCACGCCAAACGCCTCGGCCAGCGCCAGCACCTTGCGAAACTGCGTGATGCCGCCGACGCGCGCAACGCTGGGCTGCGCATAGTTCAGCGAACCGGCCTGGAACATGCCGTAGAAATCGCTGAAGGTCGCATTCTCCCCCGCTGCGGTAGCCACTCCGCCCTCGTGCCGCGCGCGTGCGATACCCGCAAAATTCTCCGGCGGCCAGACCGGCTCTTCGATCCATTTAAGATCGAGCGGCTCGAGTTTGCGCGCCATCTTGATCGCGTCATCGACATTCCACGCGCAATTCACGTCCACCATCAGCGGAATCTCCGCGCCGGCGGCATCGCGTCCGGCCTTGATCGCCGGATAGGTAATCTCATGCAGCTTCACATGGCGATAACCGCGCTTCAAGCCGCGCTCGGTATAACGCGCCACCGTCGCCGGATCGCTGTAACGCAAAAGACTGGCGTACCCCGGCAGATCGCGACGCAGCGAACCACCAAGCAAACGATACAAGGGCAACCCCGCAATCTTGCCCGCGATATCCCACAGTGCGATATCGATCGCCGACATCGCATACCGCGACACACTGCTGCGGCCGCTGCCGCCAAGTGTGCGCTCGATATGATTAGCGATATCGGTGATCGCCGTCGGATCGCGACCGATGCACATCGGCGCAATCAAAGTGTCGATCGCTGTCTTCGTCGCCGGCAACAAGCGGTTCGCCGACGCCTCGCCCCAACCGCTCACCCCCTCGTCCGTATCAACGCGCAGCATCAACACTTCCACTGCAGTCATCGGGCGTCCGCCCGGATGCGGCACGGCATTGCCCTCGATGAGCATGGGCATTTTGACGACGATGGTTTCTATTTTTGTGATCTTCATGGCTTGGGCAATCTTTTCGTTCTGATAGTTGGCAAGAAATAGTGGATGAGGCGGATGACGATCGTCGATCCCGGTGCGTATTATTCTTGAAAACGACGCCTTGCGCTGCGATTTACTCGGCGGTGATGCCGGTCTCGCGGATCACGCGCCCCCGGCACCAGCAGGCCCGATCAAGTTTGGCGATCATGTTTGCTTGATTTGCGATTCGTCCGAACAATCAGGGGGCGGGCATCGATTATTGATGTCGCCAATAATCGAACCCGCCCCCTAGGTTTTACGCCAGGAAAACCCGCGTTACTTCAGCCGATCCTGAATCTTCGCCAGCGCTTCGCGCGCGCAGGCTTCGTCAAACTGACCGCCCGGTGCGCCGCTGACGCCAATCGCACCGATGATCTGCCCGCCCACCTTGATCGACACGCCGCCCTGCCCGTAAGTCACGTTGGGCAGTTGCGTCGTCGGCACTGTAGAAGCTGGCGACTTGGCCATCCGATCAAAAACTTCCTTGGTGCTGCCTTCATTGCGCCCGAGCGTGATCGACGCCGCCGAGTAGGCCTTGTAATAAGAGTTATCTTGCGAGTGCATCGGCGCACCGTCGCCGCGCAGCAGCGCCTGGCGCGTGCCGTCGAGATTGACCACCACCGCCCACACCTTGTAGCCCTGCTTGGCGCAGATGGCGACCGTATCGCCGACCAGTTCATTGGCGAGCGCGGCCGAGATTTGCGGTCGATTGACGATACCCTGCGCAACAGCGCCGGTGGAAACGGCTGCAGCAATAAATCCCAGCGCCACGGTGGTGCCTTTGATACCGGTTGAAAACGAAGACATTGGACTCCTCCTTTTTTGTGTATGAACTGCGGAAAAACGATACCGTTAAACACACTGTGGGGCCGTTGAGTCCTGCCCTCTGATTATTATTAATCTGCTTTCATGGCGTGATCGCCCAGCGCCGGATGTCAAAGTCGTCGGGCACCGGAATGATCAAGCTCTCGCGCGGTCCGAGCAATTCACGATTGGCATGACCTTCCCCGGTCAGGTCTTCGGCAAACAGCACATCGCCGGGACCGAAACAGCGTTTGCCGCCGCCGCAGCTGATTTCCACCGCCCCGAACAGCGTGATGACGAATTGACGCAGCTTGGGGCAATGATATTCGCCGGAACGCTCGAGCGGATTTTCGCGGAACGACAACCCCGCCACCGGCAGCATGGCCGAGCGTTGCGAGACGCGCTCGCCAAGTTTGAGTTCATTCATCGGCACGACGAGGTCCTCGAAGTGCGAGCGGCCGTCCTCCCCGGTGTAGATGCGTATGATTTTCTTGTTCGACACGTGGAATCCTTTTTTTGGTCTCGACTGAACCAGCGACGTTTCGTCGCCAGCGTATCAACCGCGTTTTTGTAATTTAATTTCCTTACCGACCGGATAACCCAGCACGCCGTTGTGCGCGAACACATAACAGCTGTTCCTGCCCAGATCGCCGGTGACGACGATCATGAAGTCATCGGGGGTCCAGACCAGTGGCACCATGCGCTCGGGATCATCCGATTCGTGGAACACTTTTGGAATGTGACCGGCGTTGAATTCTTCGGTCAGATTCCAGATCGGCTTCTGTGTCCAGTCGCGCAAGATGCTCTCGAATTGTCTGGCCGGAATACGCGCCTGTTCGAACAACTGTTCCTTGAGCTTCTGCTTCGACCAACCGCCTGCAGCGATGGTCTCGGCCATGATCGGCGACAACAATATCAAGGGCCGCAAAGTGCCCATGCCCTGACCGACCGTAAACATCAGTTGCCAGGTGTATTGCCGCACCACCGCATCGGCCATATACGGCAATATCGCCTCCGGCGTCGCCCCGGAAATCGAAGAGATGTGATTCCCCCCCGTGTAGCGCCCGACCGACAGCGCGTTACTGCCAGCGGGAAAACCGAATTCCGTGCAATTGGGCGGCCAACCGATGTTCGCCAGCACATCTTCGTTTTCAGCGACCACCACCCGCCAGGTATTGCCGAAGGTCGCCTTGTCGTTCTTGTGCGGCAGAAAGCCGGCGACGTTGCGCAGATAAAGCCGCCAGAAACGGCCAATCGAGGTGTTGGCCTGAAAGCCGTCGCGCATCACACCCTGCGTGTAGTTAAAGCCCAGTTCTTTGATGATGGGGCCGTTCAATACGATGAGGTTGTCGCCGCCCGGTGTGTTGCCGCTGTGCTCAACGCCGTATTCGTGATCGACCATCGCCTCGACCGCCGCAATCAGCACCGGCATGTATTCCGGCCGGCAGCCTGCCATTACGCCATTGACCGCCACGCTCCACACCGTCGCCGCGCGGTTGTCGGGCAACATCACGCCCAGCACTTCGTCCGCGTCGCGATCGACGTGTTGCAAAAACGCTTCCACCTTGTCGATAGTCGGCGGCACGACGGGCAGGCCGTCAGAAAACTCATGTGCGAGGAAATATTCGTTGACCTCTTCGAAGCTGCCACTGCAGACGATGTCGCGCGCTGCGGGTTCGCCGCCGACCACGGCTTTCGCCGGCAGCGTGCGCAGGTTTTCAATCACCTGCGCCAGCGTCACCTCGCGAATGTTCTGCTGCAGCACTTCCTTGGTTTGCACGCCCGGATGCCCGGGCACACCCGCCATTTGGATATTTGGATATCCCAGACCGATCGACGTCGCCTTGGCGAGCGTCATGAAACTCTCGCAGATCAGCGTCGACGATGGAATGCCGGCGGCTTCGGCTGCTGCACTAACCCGCAACACGGCGGGTGCACAGCTCCCTCAACAGCCCATGCCGGAGACGACGGCGTCGACCCCCAGCGCTTTGAGTTTGCCGGGCAAGGCGGCGACGACTTTGCGTTCATCGCTGCCATGCGTATTGCCAAACTCGCTCCAATGGATAAATTTTGTGCCCGGATATTGCGCGGCAAGGCTCGCTTCGAGTTGCTCGAATACTTCGTTACCGCGGAATACATAGTCCCATACCCAGGCGATGGTTTTGCCTTCGAGTGTATCGAGCCGTTTTGCCAACGGCTTGACCTTGGTCTGGCGCGGGCTGCGCGGCCACAAGGCTGCGTATTGCGCGTGTGCGGATGTCACGTTGCTGTTCGTGTTCATAGAAACTTTCAAATCTTTGGCTACTCTGGAAATGCCCTGTCCCGGTTGAAAACAAGGCTGAAGACGGTCTGATTATTTTACGCGCTTTCATCACAAGCCAACGCGCACGGGCTCGCGCGAAACCTACCCCGATCACGTTGAGCGCTTACCAGCGGACCCTCACACCAAACCAGCGCAACAAACCATCAATCCGCCACAACCCCGGGCTGTTTGAGTGTATTGGTGAGGCGCCGATCTTGAGCGGAGATCGCCGCGAAAACGGCGACCACCACCGCGCTGAATACACTGGTTTTTGACACTCAGGTCCCCTCGCTTACGCCACGCAATCCAGCACTGATTGAAGTCAGCATCGCCGATGATTCATCGAGGCGCGAGGCAAATCCCTGCTGACAGGCAACGGTTTCAGGGCATCCGCAGCCGCCCCCATCCTGCCCTTCCCCCGCTGCGCAGGGGAAGGGACCTTCTACACACGTTCTACCAACTGCAATCGCTCAAGTTGCACGAAACGCCTCAGTTGCTCCAGACGCCGCGCACCGGTTGCCCCACCAATACCGACGCATCAGCCCCCGGACGCGGCACAAACTTCTGCGGCCGCCCGCCCCATACCTCGGCGGTGTAGAGATTGTTGTTCTGGTCAACGCCAAACTGGTGCGTGCCCCACAGGCCGCCGGCCTCCGGCATCATCGTGCCCCATGAGAAGAGACGTTTGCCGTTGAGGTCGTATTTGTAGAACTTGAAGTTACCGTGACCATCCGACATCCACAGATGCTGATCGGCCGACATCCAGATGTGGTACGTCGCGGTCGGACCATCGCCGAGATCCCACTGGCTGAGGAACTTGCCGAATTCATCAAACACCTGGATGCGACGGTTACCGCGATCGTTGACGTAGATGCGACGCTGGTCGTCAATCGCGATGCCATGCACGGTGTTGAAGTAGCCGGGCCGCTTTTCCTTGCCCATCTCGCCGCGCTCGCCCCAGGCCATCAAAAAGTTGCCGTCCTTATCGAACTTGATCACGCGCGTTTCTTCGTAACCATCGGTGACGAAGAAGGTGCCGTCGGGCAGCCAGGCGATATCCGTCTGACGACCGAAGGTCAGATTCGCGGGGCCGGTCTTCTTCGTAAGCGACGGCTTGCCGGTGTTACCGGTCAACTTGCCGTTGCGCTCGGTGGTGGTATTCAGCGTGCCGATGGTTTGCAGCAGCTTCTTGCCGTCGTTGCTGAAGACGCGGATGACCTGATGACCATCGTCGATCGCCCAAACGCGTTTTTCCGGGTCATAGGGGTTGATCAGAATCTTGTGCACGCGGCCCTGACCGAGCACGTTGGCGTTATCGGGTTTGAACAACGAATCCCACTGCGTCCACGATTCTTTCAGATTGCCTTTGCTGTCCCACACCGTGATGATGTGCTTCCAGCGGTAATCCTTGCCCTCGGTGCCACGATAAGCGTCGGTGGCTTCACCGGGGCTCGAATAAGGCCCGACCGAGGCGTTGCGCACATACATGCCGCGCCCGGGGACCTGCAATTTGACCGGCATACCGTGCTCATTCTGCAATTCGACCACAGTGGGCTTGAGGTTGCTCACGTCAGGCAAGAGACCGCGCATGACGACAAAAATACGATCGGGGTTCTGCACAAATACCCCCTGCACCGCGCCCCAGGTCCAGCCCTTGTCTTCAGGGTAAAACTGCGAGATCGGTTTGGGCCAGGTCGGATCGACCTTGTACGGTCCGGT
>CAIWNB010000042.1 GCA_903913965.1 uncultured beta proteobacterium | reverse complement strand
GTGTCGTCGTTGTCCTCCGGCATGCTGTTGAACAAGGCCGGCTGGCACGCAGTGAATCTGGGTTCGATCCCGTTCATGGCGCTATCGCTGACGGCAACGCTGTGGTTGATTCTGAAGCGGCGCAAGGCGGCGCGGGGATAACACTGTGGTAGCTGATGCACAGTACGCACCCTACAACGGCTGACGTGGCAAGATCCGACGGCTACGTCAGTCCTTTGCAAAATGGATGTCGACATGATTTTTAATCTTCTACCAGCCACCCGCTTTCTCCAGCGCGAAGAAAACTTGCCGCTGCGCGTAGGGTGCGCGTCGCGCACGCGTTACGGCGATCGCTGGTGCGCGGTGCGCACCCTACAAATCCTGATGACTTTAAGTGCATTGTCTTTTGGTATGGCGAACGCACAACCATTCCCCACCAAACCCGTTCGCTTTGTTTCCACCGCAGTGGCCGGGGCCACTGATACAGTCGGCCGCCTGATCGCCAACGGCCTCACCGACAAGCTGCATCAACAGGTGATCGTCGATAGTCGTGGCGGCGCCAACGGCATCATCGGCAGCGAAATCGTTGCGCGCGCCACGCCTGACGGCCACACCGTGCTGATCTCAACGGCCTCGTTCGCCATTAATCCGGGCATCTATCGCAAGCTGCCCTACTCGCCCGACGATTTCGCGCCGGTGACGCTGATCGTCACCTCGGGCGGTTTGTTTCTGATCACCAATCCGTCGGTGCCGGCGCGTAATGTGCGCGAACTAATTGATCTTGCCAAAGCAAAGCCCGGCGAAATCTCGTATGGCTCGGCCGGGGTCGGCAACATCACGCATATGGCCGGCGAACTCTTCAGCATCATGACCGGTGCAAAGTTTAATCATGTGCCCTACAAGGGCGCGGCCGCATCATTCACCGATGTCCTGGGCGGCCACGTCTCGTTCATGTATTCAGGCGCGATCCAGTGCGCGCCATCGGTGAAATCCGGCAAGGTACGCGCACTCGGCTTCACCGGCCCCGTACGCTCAAAAGTGTTGCCGGAAGTCGCCACGCTCGACGAGCTGGGCCTCAAGGGCTACGAAGTGCAAAGCTGGTATGCGTTGTATGCGCCGGCGAAAACACCCAAGGCTATCGTCAACGCATTGCGCGATGCGGTAGTTGCGGTCATCCGCGAACCGCAGAACAGCGAACAACTTGAAAACTGGGGCCTCACACCGGTCGGCGGCACGCCCGAACAGTTCGGTGAATTTCTGAAAAAAGAAATCGCCAAATATCAGCGCATCGTGCGCGAAGCACATATCTCGCGTTCCTGATTTTGTAGCCCGGAAGAAGTGAAACGGATTCCGGGATTTGCGCATGCCGTAACCCCGGCACACGCTGCGCTCCTTCCGGGCTACGGGTTATCGACATTCTACTTGGCTGCGCAGGTCTGACAGATGCAGGCAACCTGGCGCAAATTTTCCGGCACGCGCGCGAGCAATTCCGCACTGAAGGTCGTATCGACGCACCAACAAGGTCGATCGGAATTTCCGCCCTGCACCGGGGCGCAGGCATTCGGCTGACCGCACAACGGACAGATGGCTGCAAGCGGCGTTACGACTGAAGAAGCCGGTTTCATTACGGTCAGCCTGCCTTCGACATCTACGTCGCCGGGTGCAACACATCCTCCAGCCAGTCCCACATATACGCGGTGCCGATGCTGAGGTTATCGATCTGACAATGGTGATAACCACCCTCTTCGCGCGTAAACACCTTCATGTGTTTGTTGGCCGAACCGCAGGCGGCAATCATGTGCTCGGCGTGATCGGTCGGCGCCTGCGCATCACCCTCGCCGTGCACCAGCAAATACGGACAGCGCATTTTTTGAATCACGCCATCGAGCTTGAAACCTTCGAGTTTTTCAAACGCCTCAGCCTTGGTTTCCACGCCGAACACCCACAGCAGATGCTGCCACGGCACCGACAACGACAAGGCCTCGCCGCGCTCGATGCGCGCCAGCCGCTGCTGCCACTTGGTGTGGTAATCCCACTCCGGGCCCCACGAAATGCAGCAGGCAAAACGCTGATCCATCGAAGCGGCGCGCGGCGCGTAATAACCGCCCAGCGACAACGCCATGATGCCGATGCGTTTCGGATCGAATTCGGGCCGTGCGGCCAGATAGTCATAGGCGGCGCCCGCATGGCGCTCGGTCTGATAATGCAGCGGGAGATTACGAAAGCGAATCGCTTCGCCATTGCCCGGGCCGTCGAGCATCAACACCGAAATACCGCGCGCGGTCAGCGCCGGAATACCTTTGAAATACTGCATCTCCTTGGTGATATCGAAGCCGTCGAGAAACAGCATCACCGGCGCCTTGCCTTTGCGTCCAGGAACCGGATCGCCGTGTACCAGTATGCCGGGGAGCGTGACGCCCTCATACGGCACTTCCACATGCTCCATGCGCGGCCGCGTCATCAAGCTGGCGGCCTTTTTAAATACCTCAACGCTATTTTTATAAGCGGCCTGCGAGGCCTCAGTCTTCGGATGCAGGAAACGCTCACCGATCTGCGCATAGAGCGCGGCGCGCAGCAGATAGGCCGACGCGCTGTGGGCGTGGCCCGCAGCCGCTTTTTCATTGCCAATGGCTTCGAGTCGCTCCGCCTCACCGGTCCATTCTCGAAACCAGACCTCATCGTCACCCAGATGATCCTTGATACGTAGCCCGATACGGTGGACTTCATCTATCTCCGCACCGCCCCACGGCGCGGTGCTTAATGCCCCCAGCATGCCGTGTGACCAGCGGTAATTTTCCGGAAAATACATGAAGGCGAGTTCGCCATCGGGCAGCTTTGATTGGGCCATGTGGGTTCCCTTTCAGGCAAAAAAGATTGAGGTTTGATCTGATACTATAGCCGACCTCGCGTTCCTATAACTATTCCAACGGACCGAATCATGAGAATACGCAGCGTTGAACTTGAAATGCCGAACGCGGCTGCGGCCGCCACATTTCTGCAAAACCCGTGGGGCTTGATTGATGCCGGCACGCGCGGCGACACCACTTATCTGCGCGCCACCGCCGACCAGGCGTATGCCATCTCCGTCAAAGAGGCGGCGCAGAACGCGATGATCTCGGTCACATTCACTGGCAGCACAGCGGAAGTGAAAGCCGTGTATGCACGCGTACAAAAATCCGGCCTCAAACACGGGCCTTGGATCGAAGAATTCGACGAACCCGGCCGCGGCGCCGGCTTCTACGTCACCGGCCCGGAAGGCGAGCCCTACCGCTTCCTGGCGGAAAAAGACCCTACCGCTGCGCTGCCCGCCGACAACACACGCCCCTTGCATGTCTCGCACATTGTGTTCAATACGCTTGACCGTGAGAGCGGCTCCAAAGTGCTGACCGACGTGTTCGGTTTCAAGATGTCGGATCGCACCCGCCTCATGAATTTCCTGCGCCCGGACAACATACATCATGCGGTCGCTTATGCGGACGCGAAAAACGTTTCACTCAATCACATCGCTTTCGAGATGCAGGACACCGATGCGGTGATGCGTGGCATGGGTCGCCTCAAGGATGCCGGCTGCGCCTCGGTCTGGGGCCCGGGCCGCCATGGCCCCGGCAACAACGTGTTCTCGTATTTCGTCGCCCCCTTCGGCGCGTGTATTGAATACACCTCGGAAGTGCAGCGCGTGCCCGATGACTACAAGGTCGGCGCGCCCGAGGATTGGAAATGGCCACCGGGCCGCGGCGACCATTGGGGCATCGCCTCGCGCGACAACGACAAGCTGATCGCCTCGGGCGACGCCTTCCCCTACCGCGCTCTGGCCGTATAAATCTCCTTCAATCAAACGGCGCGCATCAGCGCGCCGTTTTTAATTTGAGCGACGCCATGAAAACAATCTCCGCCGCCCTTGTCTTGTCCACGCTGTCCGTGCTCTGTGCAAGCGCCGCCGCGCAAAACTACCCGAGCAAGCCGATCCGCGTGATTTCCGAATACATTGCCGGCGCCGGCGGCGATGTATTCTTTCGTCCGCTCGCCACCAATATCGCCGCCGCAATGGAACAGCAATGGATCGTCGATAACCGTGGCGGCGCCGGCGGCCTGTTGGCGGTTGAAGCGGTGTCACGCGCCACGCCCGATGGCTACACCGTGTTGCTGGCCTCACAGAACGTGCCGGTGACGCGCCGCTATCTGTCGCGCACCAAGCCGGTCGACCCGAATGTCGATCTCACACCGGTCAGCGCGCTGTGGCGCACCACACTGGTATTCGCCTCGCACCCGTCGTTTCCGGTGAAATCGCTGCGCGAGCTGATCGCTTATGCGAAAGCCAATCCGGGCAAGGTGTCGTACAGCTCCTCGGGCATCGGCACGCAAGCGCATTTTGCCGGTGCCAACTTCGCCAACATCGCCGGCGCCAATCTGCTGCATGTGCCTTACAACAACAACCGCCAGGTCACCGATGTGCTGGCCGGCGACGTGCCGCTGACCATCAGCATTGTCTCCTCGGTCACGCCCTATACACGGGCCGGCCGTCTGCGTGCACTGGCAGTCGCCGGCGCCAAGCGGCTTGAAATCCTGCCTGACGTGCCGACGGTCTCGGAAGTGCTGCCCGCGTTTGAACCGCCACCGACATGGACCGCACTTTTCGCACCGCCCGGGCTGTCGAAACAGTTACTCGCCCGCCTACACGCGGCGGTTGCAAAAACCACCTCGAACCCGGAATTACGCGCCAAAGCCAGCGCAGATGGTTTCGAGCTGATCGGCAACACGCCGGAAGAATTCTCGGCGCAACTCAAACGCGATATTGAAGTTGCTGGCCGTCTGGTCAAGGCCGCCAAAATCGAACCGACCGATTAATGATTACGGGGAAGACGATGAAACTCTGCAGATACAACAATGGTGCAGCCGGCCTGATCGACGGCGATCAGATTTATCCAATCGGTGACGCACTCTCCGCCACCGGCGCGGTGCGCAGCGGTGCGAGCATGACCGAGATCATCGACGCACTGGCGAACAACCCCGCCGCCGCGGCCGGCCTTAGCGCGGCACGCGCAGGCACACCGGTCGCCCTCGCCGCCGCAACACTGCAAGCCCCCACCCTCAATCCGCCGGCGATCTGGGCGGCGGCAGCCAACTATCGCGCGCACCAGGCCGAGATGACGATCCGCGTCAACGCCTATGACCGCTCACAGTTTTCCGCTGACGATTTGATGGCAGAAGTATTTTTGAAACCGCAGTCGTCGATCGTCGGCCCCGGCGGCACAGTGATCCTGCCGAAGATCGCGAATCACGTCGATTTCGAATGCGAACTGTGCGCGGTGATCGGCCGCCCGGCGAAAAAAGTCTCGGCCGAAAACGCCCTCGACTACGTCTACGGCTACACCATGTGCTGGGACATCAGCATTCGCGATCCGTGGAGCAAGGGCCGCCACAACACGCGCAATATCCGCAAGGGCTTCGACACCTTCTGCGGTGTCGGCCCGTGGATCGTCACCAAAGACGAAATCGGCGAACCGCAGGACTTGCACATCAATGTCGAACAGAACGGCCAGAACGTGATGAAGGCGCACACCGCCGACATGATCAACGGCCTGCGCGACCTGATCCGCTTTCTGTCGAGTGTGAGCACACTGATGCCCGGCACGCTGATCACCACTGGCACGCCGGCCGGTGTGTCAAAACTCGCCGACGGCGACCACCTCAAGGGTACAATCAGCGGTATTGGCACGATGGAATTAAACGTCGCTGCTGAAGCCTAACCCTGTCACGCCACACAAGGACCCAACACCATGCTATTGCCACTCGTCGGCCGCAATATCGCCTATGACCTCGTCGGCCCGGAACACGGCCCGGTCGTCGCCTTCTCGCACTCGCTCGCCGCCGACTCCGGCATGTGGGCCGAACAAGTGCCCGCCCTGGTTGCCGCCGGCTATCGCGTACTGCGGGTTGATCTCAGGGGCCACGGTGGCAGCGGCGCGCCACCCGGACCGTACACCATCGACCAGCTGGCCGACGATATCGTGCTGGTGCTCGATGCGATCAGCGTCAAACAATGCCATTTCGTCGGTCTGTCGATCGGCGGCATGATCGGTCAGTCGCTCGGCATCCACCATGCCGGTCGCGTCAAATCGCTGATGCTGTGCGACACCCAAGCCTGCTCGCCGGCCGACGCCGCCACACGCTGGGGTCCGCGCATTGAAGCGGTATTGAAAGCCAATTCGCTCGAACCAATCGCCGACGCCACCATCGCGCGCTGGCTCACCACTGATTACAAGAACGCGCATCCCGCGCGCTGGCAGCAGATTCGCGACACCATCGCCGGATGCACAGCCGGCGGCTATATCGGCTGCGCGCAGGCGATCGCCAATTTCAATTATGTGGCGCAGTTAAAAACGGTGACGACGCCAGCGCTGGTCGTTTGCGGCACCGACGATCCGGCTGGCTCCCCCGAGGAAGTCCGCCACATCGCCAGCCTGTTTGCCCACGGCAGCTACGATGAATTCAAGGGCGCACGCCATCTGCCCAACATGGAACAACCCGACGCCTTCAATAGCGTCATGCTGAAGTGGCTCGATGCGCACAAATAAACTCACACTGATCGCGCTGGGCTTGCTCGCCGCGACACCCTTGGCGGCGCAGCAGACGGGCAACTATCCCAGCCGTGCCATCCGTTTCATCCTGCCGTTTCCACCGGGCGGCGGCACCGACATCGTCGGTCGCGTATTGGCACAGCGCCTCGCTGAAGAAACCGGGCAGCCGGTCATTCCCGATAACCGCGCCGGTGCCGGCGGCAACCTGGGCGCGGAAATTGTCGCCAAGGCGGCGCCTGACGGTTACACCATTGTGATGGCCACGGTGAGCCTCGCGGTCAGCCCGACCTTGTACAAGAAACTGAATTACGATCCGCTAAAAGACCTCGCCCCGATCGGACTGGTCGCCGCCTCGCCGAATACTCTGGCGGTACATCCATCAACGCCAGCGCGTACGGTAAAAGATCTGGTCACACTGGCGCGCTCGCAAGACGGGCGCGTCAGCTTCGGCACTGGCGGCCCGGGTTCGCTCAACGATCTCATCTCGCAGGTGTTTCGTTCGATCAGCAATGGCAAGTCGCTCGTGGTGCCTTACAAAGGTATCAACCCGGCGACGATTGCCATGCTCTCGGGTGAAGTGGATGCGGCGGTCATCTCGGTGGCCAGTGCTGCGCAATACGTCAACGCCGGCAAGCTGCGCGCGCTGGCCACACTCGCCCCCGAGCGTTCGGCACTGTTACCGAAAGTGCCGACCTCGAAAGAAGCCGGCTATCCGGAACTCGAAGCGGTGTTGTGGTACGGCATGTTGGCGCCGGCCGGTACACCACAGGCCATCATCACGCGACTTAACCAGGCCTTCACGAAAATTTCCAACGCCGCCGATACGCGCGAACGGCTGGCGGGGGTCGGCACGCTGCCGATGACCAGCACACCCGAGCAGTTTGCGGAGTTTCTAAAAAAGGACATCGCGCGCTGGGGCAAGGTGGTCAGGGATTCAGGCGCCACCGCCGATTAGCGGCGCGGTTGCCAAGGCCGCGCCAAGCTGTACAATTTTGTTCCCGCAACACAATCGGAAACACACGCTGTGATCGCACTGACCATCAACGGTGAAGCCCGCCACTTCGAACAAGCACTGAGCTGCAGTGCATTACTGGAAAAACTCGAACTTGTCGGCAAGCGGGTGGCGATTGAACGCAACGGCGAAATCGTGCCGCGCAGCCGGCATGCCGATGAAATGGTCAACGACGGCGACCGCCTTGAAATCGTGGTGGCGGTTGGCGGCGGCTAGCCCGCAACAGGCAAGCCGCGTCGTAACAGCGCATACTTGCCAACCGATGCCATTAAATACATTCCCCCTTAAAGCTGGACTCCGCCCACATGAACACATCATCAAACACTGATCCCTTTGTCATCGCCGGCAAAACCTACTCCTCACGCCTGCTGGTTGGCACCGGCAAGTACAAGAATTTCGCCGAGACGCGCGCCGCCATCGAAATGAGCGGGGCGGAAATCGTTACCGTCGCCATCCGCCGCACCAACATCGGCCAGAATCCGAACGAACCCAATCTGCTCGATGTGCTGCCGCCGTCGAAGTTCACCATCCTGCCGAATACCGCCGGTTGCTTCGACGCCGATAATGCGGTGCGCACGCTGCGACTGGCGCGCGAACTGCTCGACGGCCACGATCTGGTGAAACTCGAAGTGCTGGGCGATCAGAAGACACTGTTCCCCAATATGTCCGAAACGCTGAAGGCCGCCGAGACACTGGTCAAGGACGGTTTCAAGGTGATGGTCTATTGCAGCGATGATCCGATCGCCGCCAAACAACTCGAAGAAATCGGCTGCGTGGCGGTGATGCCGCTGGCCTCGCTGATCGGTTCGGGCATGGGCATCCTCAATCCGTGGAACCTGCAAATCATCATCGACCAGGCCAAGGTGCCGATCGTGGTCGACGCCGGTGTCGGCACCGCCTCGGATGCGGCGATTGCAATGGAACTCGGCTGTCACGGCGTGCTGATGAACACAGCGATCGCCACCGCCGGAAATCCGGTGCTGATGGCATCGGCCATGAAGAAAGCCGTCGATGCCGGTCGCGAAGCCTTCCTCGCCGGTCGCATGCCGAAAAAACCCTACGCCGCCTCCGCCAGTTCGCCGACCGGCGGACTCATCGGCAAACCCTGAAACAGAATGCGGCGCTGACTACTTTCAGCGCCGCTTTTTTTTCGCCGGCACGCTGCAATAGAGTTGGTATAGCGTGCGTATCAGTTCCAGCGATGCCGCATCGGCAACGCTGTAATAAACATATTTCCCCTTCTTGCTGGTCGCCACCAGACCCTTGCGGCGCAGCACGCCCAGCTGTTGCGAGAGGGTCGGCTGACGAATGTCGAGCGCCGCCTCCAGATCGCTGACACATTGCTCGCCATGCGCGAGGTGACACAACAACAACAGGCGATCGGGATTGGCCAGCACGCGCAACGCAGCGGTCGCGTTGCCGGCGGCCTTGCGCATTTCATGCGCTGAAACGGGCGGGGGATTTGCCATACATCAACCTCTTCTCAAATAATCCGACAACATTATATCATTTAATATATTATGCATCCATAGATTGAAACCGGTTTCCGCAGATGCGGCGCCATTTAACCTCGGGAGATACGCATGAAAGCCAACATCGGAAGCATCGACCGCAGCATCCGCATCATCGCCGGCCTCGCACTGATCACACTGGCCGCCACCGGCATCATCGGCCCCTGGGGCTATCTCGGCGTGGTGGCACTGCTGACCGCTGCAGTGCGCTTCTGCCCGGCCTATCTACCGCTTGGCATCAACACTTGTAGCGCCGGGAAAAAAGAATAACCACCTCCGCCGAACCCGACAAGGATTACTCATGAAGCGCCTGTTACACGTCGTCGCAATGACACTCTCCACCGGCGTGCTCTACGCCGCCGGCGTCGAAACCGTTACGGTGGAAGCCAACGGTACGGGAGCCGGCTATATCGCCGACGGCAGGGTTGAGGCAGTCCGTCAGAGCACCATCGCCGCACAGGTCTCCGGCCGCATTACCGCGCTTGCCGTCAAAGCCGGCGATCCAATCAAGAGCGGCCAAATCCTCGTGCGCATCGACGAACGCGCGGTGGCACAACAATCAGCCGCCAGCGACGCGCAGGTCGCAGCAGCGCAGGCGCAACTCGAGGCCGCCACCAAGGAATACCAGCGCAGCCGGCGCCTGTTTGAAAAGCAATACATCAGCCAGGCCGCACTGGAGCAGGCTGAGGCGCGCTTCAAATCCGGCGAAGCGCAGGCCAATGCAATGGTCGCGCAGGCCCGCGCAGCGATGACGGAAACCTCGTGGCACACACTGCGCGCGCCCTACGGCGGCGTGGTGGCCACCGTCGGCACCGAACTTGGCGACATGGCATTACCCGGCAAACCCTTGCTGACGATCTACGACCCGGCGGCACTCCGCGTAGTGGTGAACCTGCCCGAGAGTCAGGCGACCGCGCTGAATAAAAATCAGCCGGTGCGCATTGAGTTTCCAGGAGCGCCTGAGGCTCAGCGCTGGCAGACCGTGCAAAAAGTGACCGTATTGCCGACCGCCGATGCCGCCAGCCATACCGTCGAAGTCAGACTCAGCCTTGCCGCCGGCAACAGCAGCAGCATCGTGCCGGGAACCTTTGTGCGCGCACACCTGCCGCCGGGCGGCACGCGCAGCGGCGGCCTGAGCATTCCACGCAGCGCGGTCGTCAAACGCAGCGAACTCAACGCCGTCTATGTCGCCGCCGCCGAGGGACACTTTCAGCTGCGGCAAATCAGGCTCGGCAAAATTGCAGGCGAGCGCGTCGAAGTGCTGGCTGGCGTGCAAGCAGGCGAGCGCATCGCCCTCGACCCGCTCACCGTAACCCGGCGCTGAAAAGAGAACCCGTGGCAGACCCGCTGAAAATCTCCGGCCGCATCGCGCGCTACTTTCAAGCCGCGCAAATCACCCCGCTGCTGGCGCTCGTCGCCGTGTTGCTTGGCGTCTTCGCCGTGCTGGTCACACCGCGCGAAGAAGAACCGCAGATCAACGTCACGATGGCGAACGTGCTGATCCCGTTTCCGGGTGCGTCGCCACGCAACGTCGAGCAAATGGTCGCCGGGCCGGCCGAACAGGTGCTGTCGCAAATCGCCAACGTCGAACACGTGATGTCGGTGTCGCGCCCCGGCCTTGCCGTCATCACCGTGCAGTTCGAAGTGGGCGTGCCGCGCACCGAGGCGCTGGTGCGACTGCACGATGCACTCGATGCAAACCGCGACTGGTTGCCGGCGAATCTCGGCGTGCTGCCGCCGATCGTCAAACCCAAGGGTATCGACGATGTGCCGATCGTCACGCTAACGCTGTACTCGAAAGATCCGGCCACTGGCGCCTTCGATCTAGAGCGCGTTGCCCACTCGATCGAAACCGACATCAAACGCGTGCGCGGCACGCGCGAAGTCGTGACCATCGGTGGACCGAAACGCGCAGTCAACATCGAACTCGATCCGCCGCGCATGCGGGCGGCGGGCGTCACTGTCGGCGATCTGCGTCAGGCACTGGTCTCGGCCAACATGGGCGCACCGGTCGGCGATACGGTTGCCGACAATCAAAGCGTACGCATTGAGACCGGGCCGTTTCTCGAAAACGCCACCGACATTGGTCGCCTGATGGTCGCCGTGCGTGCCGGCAAGCCGGTGTTTCTGGAGGACGTCGCGCGTATCGAAGACGGGCCACCGCCGCCCGAACGCTATGTCTGGCACGGCACGCCGGGGGGCGCCGAACATGCTGCCGTCACGCTTAGTGTCACCAAAAAGCCAGGACAAAACGCGGTGGCGGTCGCGCGTGCGGTGGTCGAGCGCATCGAAGCATTGAAGAACACCGTCATCCCCGCCGGCGTGGAGGTCGTGGTCACACGTAATTACGGCGAAACAGCCAACGACAAGGCGCTCAAACTAATCGAGAAGCTATTGTTCGCCACCGCACTGGTGGTGGCGCTGGTGTTCTTGGCGCTAGGCCGCCGCGAAGCGGCCATCGTCGGCACGGCGGTAGTGCTGACCCTGACCGCCACCCTGTTTGCGTCGTGGGCCTGGGGCTTCACCCTGAACCGCGTCTCGCTGTTTGCGCTGATCTTTTCGATCGGCATCCTGGTCGACGACGCCATCGTGGTGGTCGAAAACATACACCGCCACCGCCTGCTCAAGCCGGGCGTTGCGCTCTCCGCAATCATTCCGCCCGCCGTCGATGAAGTCGGTGGACCGACCATACTCGCCACGCTGACGGTGATCGCCGCGCTGCTGCCGATGGCCTTTGTGACGGGCCTGATGGGCCCTTACATGAGCCCGATCCCGATCAACGCGAGCATGGGCATGCTGATTTCACTCACCATCGCCTTTGTCGTCACGCCGTGGCTGGCACGCTTGTGGCTAAAGCGCGACGCACCACAAGCTCACAGCGCTGCGACAGCCAAACTCGGACCACTATTCGAGCGGCTGTTCACCCCGTTTCTGCAATCACCGGCCGCTGCACGCAACCGCCTCAAGCTCTGGCTGGGTGTTGGCGCACTGATCGTCATCTCCATTGCGCTGCCGGTGTTGAAGCTGGTTGTGCTGAAGATGCTGCCCTTCGACAACAAATCCGAATTCCAGGTGGTGGTCGACATGCCCGCCGGCACGCCGCTCGAACGCACCGCTGCGCTGCTGCACGAGCTCGGCGCCTATCTGGCCGCACAGCCGGAAGTGCGCGATTACCAGGCCTATGCCGGCTTGAGCGCACCGATCAATTTCAACGGACTGGTGCGCCAGTATTATTTGCGCGCCGGCGGCGAAAGCGGCGACCTGCAAGTCAATCTGGTCGACAAAGCCCATCGGCACGAACAAAGCCACGCCATTGCCACCCGCATGCGCCCGGCGCTGACCAAGATTGCCGGCGCCTACAACGCCCGCATCAAGGTGGTCGAAGTGCCACCGGGGCCGCCGGTGCTCGCGCCTATCGTCGCTGAAATCTACGGCCCCGACTACGCCGGCCGCGCCACAGTCGCCACTGCGGTACGCGGCATTTTCGAGGCCACGCCGGGGGTCGTCGATGTCGACTCCAGTCTGCTTGCAACGGCGCCGCGGCAACTGCTGGTTGTCGATCGCAGCAAGGCCGCCACACTCGGCATCTCGCAGCAGGAACTGGTCGCCACGCTGCGCGCCGGGCTCTCTGGCGAGGACATCACCCATCTGCACGACGAAAGTAAATACCCGGCGGCCGCACGCCTGCAGTTGCCAGTATCCGCCCAGCGCGACCTGCAGGATCTGCTGCAACTGACGGTGCGCGGCGCCGGCGGCCAGCTGGTGCCCTTGCGCGAACTCGTCACGCTGGAACACAGCACGGTCGAGCAACCGGTTTACCACAAGGATCTGCTGCCGCTGGTCTATGTCACCGGCGACATGGCCGGCGATATCGACAGCCCGCTCTACGGACTATTCGCGATGCGCACGGCGGTCAACAAAATCACCACGTCGGCCGGTGGCCTCGACGAATATTTCATCAACCAGCCAGCCGACCCTTATCGGAGCTATGCGATCAAATGGGACGGCGAACTGCAAATCACTTATGAAACCTTCCGCGATATGGGCCTCGCCTACGCCGTCGGCCTGGTATTGATTTATCTGCTGGTGGTGGCGGAATTCGGCTCCTACCTGACGCCGCTGGTAATCATGGCGCCGATCCCGCTGACGCTGATCGGCGTCATGCCGGGCCACGCCCTGCTCGGCGCGCAATTCACCGCGACATCGATGATCGGCATGATCGCGCTGGCCGGCATTATCGTGCGCAATTCGATCCTGCTGGTTGATTTCATCAAGCTCGAAGTGGCCGCCGGCGCACCGCTGCATGAGGCCGTCGTGCGCTCGGCGGTGACACGCGCGCAACCGATCGTCCTCACCGCACTGGCTGCCATGCTCGGCGCACTGTTCATCCTCGACGATCCGATCTTCAACGGTCTGGCGATTTCGCTGATCTTCGGCATCCTCGTTTCGACCTTGCTTACTCTCGTCGTGATCCCGTTGCTTTATTACACCGTCTACAGCCGTGACACGCCCACCCCTGCAAAGGAAACATCATGACCTCATGGCAACTCGTTCGCGTATTCGCCGGTAGCTTCATTCTGCTTTCGTTGGCCCTGGGCATGCAGGAGAGCCCGCTGTTCGTCAGCCATTACTGGCTGTACTTCACGGCATTTGTCGGCGCCAACCTGTTGCAAAGCGGCTTCACACACTGGTGTCTGCTCGAAGGTATCCTGCGCCGGCTTGGCGTGGCGCGCGGCAATTAACCAGCTGACGGCACCCTACCCAGTGAAAAACCATTCGACAACATTGACTGCAATCCTGCTGGCACTGCTCACCGGCATTGCAACACCGGCGGCGCTCGGCGCCACCGATCTGCTCAGCGCCTGGCAGGCGGCACGTCAAAACAACGCGGCCTTTGCCGCTGCGCGCGCGCAACAGGAGGCCGGCCTCACGCGTCCGCGCCAAAGCCAGGCGCTGTCATTGCCGCAGGTCAGTGCAAGCGCCGGCAGTGGTTATCTCGCCAGCGACCACGACACGCGCGGCGCACAGTTCAGCGCAGCGGGCTTCGGCAGTGCAAACGATGCCGCGTTCCGCACGCGCCTCGACGGCGGGCCGGTGACCGCCTTCACGCTCACCGCACAGCAATCGCTCTTTAACGCCGAACGCAACGCCAATGCCAGCCAACTCAATCATCAGGGGCAACTGGCCGAACAACAATTCCGCCTCGCCGAACAGGATTTGATCCTGCAAACCGCGCAGTCCTACTTTGCGGTCTTGCTCGCCACCGATGCACTCGCCACCCTGCAGGCGCAAAAAAATGCGGTGTCGCATGCCTTCGACGTTGCGCGTGAGCGCTTCGAGGCAGGTGCCGCGCCGGTCACCGACCGCGACGAAGCGCAGGCCCGCTTCGATGCCATCGTCAGCGAAGAACTGCTGGCGCACGATGAATTACAACTCAAACGTACAGCCTACGCCGATCTCACCGGCACCAGCGCCGAGGACCTGCGTACAGCGCCGACAAACGCCGCCTTTGAAACACTGGGTGGCGGCGCGTTGTCCAGATGGACAGCACGCGCTGCCGAGCACAATCCGCTGCTCGCCATGCAAAACCTCGGCGGCGCGATTGCACGAGATGAACTCGAAAAATTTCGCGCCCGCATGGCGCCCTCGCTGGATTTGATCGCGCGCCTCAGCGACGAACGCATGAACGGCGCCAACGGTCTGGGCGGCACCACCCGTATCAATGCAAACACCCAGACTATAGTCATGCAACTGACGATCCCGCTCTATACGGGCGGCATGCGCGACGCCAAACGCGACGAAGCGGCAGCACTGCTGCGCAAAGCGGAATTCGACACACAATCACTGCGCGAAGAAATACTGCGCCAAACACAAGCCAGCTGGCTGGGCGTGAACACCGGCATTACACGCATCAAGGCGCAAACGCAGGCGCTGCGTTCGGCACAATCCAGGCTCAACGCCACCACCACCGGGCTGGAAGTCGGCGCCCGTACCACGCTCGACCTGATGAACGCGCAGGCCGATTACTATCAGGCGCAACGCAATCTGGCACAGGTCAAATATCAACTCTTGCTCGACCGCCTGCGCTTGTCGGCGGTGGCGGGCGAACTGGCCGAGGCGCAATTGCGTGAAGTGAACGCCTTGTTAGCGGCCGCCGAAACAAACCCCGCCAGGTAAGGCGACGCCAGCGGACTGTCGGCGCTACTGCTTCGATACGGCCGCCCAAAACAAGCCTTGCGGGGGCTTTATTTGCCGCTTGTTTTAACCGCCGCGCAGATTTGGACGCGGCAACGATTTGCCCTTACACTGCCGCCCCTATGACTATCGAACACCGCCATATCCGCAGCTTTGTCCTGCGCCAGGGCCGCGTTTCCAACGCACAACAACGCGCGCACACCGAACTGCTGCCCGTCCACGGCATTGCGTATGCGCCGCAGACGATCGATCTCAATGCGATCTACGGCCGCAGCGCACCGAAGATTCTGGAAATCGGTTTCGGCATGGGGGAAACCACCGCCGTCATCGCCACCGCGCATCCGGAAAACGATTACCTCGGCATCGAAGTACACACGCCGGGCGTTGGCAGCCTGCTCAAGGAGATCGGCGAACGCGGCCTCACCAATGTGCGCATCATCCAGCACGACGCCGTCGAGGTACTCGCCAATATGATCGCGCCGGACAGCTTCGACGGCGCGCATGTTTTCTTTCCCGACCCGTGGCCAAAGAAACGCCAGCAAAAGCGGCGCCTGCTGCAACCGCCGTTCGTTTCGCTGCTGGCCTCGCGTCTCAAGCCGGGGGCGTATATTCACGTCGCCACCGACTGGCAGGAATATGCCGAACAGGTACTCGAAGTGCTACGCGGCGAAGCGCTCCTGAAAAACAGCGCCGAAGGTTACGCACCGCGCCCCGACTACCGGCCGCAAACCAAGTTCGAAACGCGCGGCCTGCGGCTCGGGCACGGCGTTTGGGATATTATTTTCCGGCGGATTTGAAGTAGCGCGTTTGCCACGCACAACACCGAGACCACAGAAATCACCGGGTGCAATAATCCCGCAGGGTTTGCGCAGTGTTCCCTGTGTTCTCGATAACCTCTGTGGCTGAATTGAGGTCATCCCATGCCGTCACCCATGTTCTCAGCACGTTATGCATTGCTCTTCCTCGTGTTATGCAGCTTTGGCACCGCACTCGCCCAGCCGCGCGCAGTCACACCACGCGGCCCGCTGGCGGCCGACGAAACTGCCAACATCGCCGTCTTCAAAAGCGTATCGCCTTCAGTGGTCAACATCACCACGCTGGAAAACCAGCGCAATCTGTTTTCACTCGATGTCTTTCAGGTGCCCAAAGGCACCGGCAGCGGCTTTGTGTGGGATGAACGCGGCCTCATCGTGACCAACTTTCACGTCATACAGGGGGCGAGCGTGGCGCGCGTCACGCTATCCGACCAGAGCGAATGGAACGCCAAACTCGTCGGTGCGTTTGCCGACCGCGATCTCGCCGTGCTGCGTATCGACGCACCGCGCGAAAAACTCCGGGCCATCGCCATCGGCAGCAGCCGCGATCTGGTGGTCGGCCAGCGCGTCTACGCCATCGGCAACCCATTCGGTCTTGATCAGACGCTGACGGTGGGCATCATCAGCGCGCTCAACCGTGAAATCCAATCCATCAACCAGCGCACCATCCGCGGCGTGATCCAGACCGATGCCGCGATCAACCCCGGTAATTCCGGTGGCCCGCTGCTGGATTCCGCCGGCCGCCTGATCGGCGTCAACACCGCCATCTACAGCCCGTCGGGCGCGTCGGCCGGCATCGGCTTTGCGATCCCCGTCGATGAAGTCAACCGCATCGTGCCGCGCCTGATTCGTGACGGCAAGATCACACGTCCCACTTTCGGCATCCAGGCCGCCTCACCGCAGGTGCACGCCGCGTTGCGTCTGCCCAAAGGCATTGCGATTGTCGGCGTAGTCGCCCGCAGCCCCGCTGAGGCGGCGGGCATCAAACCGTTCCTGCGCGGCACCAAAGGTGAAATCATCGCCGGCGACATCATCGTCGCCATGGACGGCAAGATCATCACCACGCTCGATGAATTCCTCGATGTGCTTGAACGCCACAGCAGCGGCGACACCGTCGCGGTGACCGTTTTGCGCGGCGGCACCACCATCGAATTGTCGGTGCGACTCGGCGCGGCGGAGTAAAGTCACGGCCGCGCCCATCGTCGATCGGCGCGTCCTCTGTTGCCGCCTACCGGAGTCAACGTATGTACGCTGTGATCTTCGAAGTCGAACCCGCCGCCAGCCGTCAGCAGGAATATCTCGACATCGCCGCAACACTTAGACCCGAACTCGAAAAAATCGACGGCTTTATTTCCATCGAGCGCTTTTCCAGTCTGAGTAAACCCGGCAAGATTTTGTCGTTGTCGTTCTGGCGCGACGAGGCGGCCATCCTCAAATGGCGGCAACACGAAGAACATCATCAGGCGCAGCTCAAAGGTCGCGGCGGCGTGTTTGCCGATTACCGCCTGCGCGTGGCCTCGGTGGTGCGCGATTACGGCATGTTTGAGCGGACGCAGGCACCGAAACCTGTACCATAGAGGCAATAACCCAAGGGTTTTGTGCCCGGCGGACAAATAGAAAACGCGCGACGGTGGGTTACGGCGCTGCGCGCCTAACCCACCCTACAAGACTAGGACGTAATAGCCAACTACACGAACTCAAAAAACCAGTTTTTTATCGTGCAGTCATTGACTGCTCTTCGACGTAACCCCCGCACAACTTGCGTTTGAACCCCAACCCGCCCTAAGCGCCATCCACTGGCGCTTGATCGCGCAAAAAGATCTGCAATAAATCGTTGAGAAAACGCCGCCCGAGTTGGGTCGGTTCGACACGCTGATGATCGCGCGTGATCAGGCCTT
>CAIWNB010000041.1 GCA_903913965.1 uncultured beta proteobacterium | reverse complement strand
GCCTGATAGCCGGCGCTGTCATGCGCCGCCGTGGCTGCCGCCACGCTGTCGAACTCGATCATCACGGTGCGCTGATTTTCACCCGCCTCATACGTCTTGGTTGGCATGCCGCGCACCAGGAATTTACCGCCCGCGGCTTGAATCGCCGGGCCGGCCAGCTTTGCGTAACCCGCAAGCTTGTCCGCGTCTTTTATCTCGCGGTAAAACGCAATCCAATAGGTTTTTGCCATTTAATCATCTCCGCATTGACTGGAAATCACTGCCTCTCGTGTGAGTGCACTTGCCGCGCGGTTACTGCGTCGCTCAAGTGCACTCACACCGCGACGTTACTGCGCGGCCTTCGAGTATTTACCGGTGAGCTGCGGTGTCTGCACGCCGGGCAAGCCCTTATTGGCATGCTCAAGGCGCGTGTCGCGCGACCAGGTGCGCTTCAAATCGTCTTTCACATTAATATGCAGCACGCCCAGACCTTCGCACTCGAGCTCAACCTTATCACCGTCCATGAATGGGTTCAGACCGCGGTGATTGGTGCCGGTGGCCAGCACATCGCCCGGTTCCAGAGTATGGATGGAGCTCACCCACTCGATGCAACGCGGAATCTTGTGCGCCATGTCGTCGGTGTTGAAATTCTGTTTGACGATACCGTTGACCTTGAGCGTGACCTGCATTTTCTGCGGATCTTTGATTTCGTCGGCGGTGACGAGAAAAGGCCCCATCGGCGCATAGGTGTCGCGCGATTTCATTTGATAGAACACGTTGGTGGGCGGCGGCAGGCCGCGCGCGGAACCATCGATGAAGTTCACATAGCCGAAAATGTATTGCATGGCATCGGCGGCCTTGACCTTGCTCGCACGCTTGCCAATGACCAGCGCCAGCTCGGCCTCGCCTTCAAAAATGGTGGCCGGGATGTCTTCGAGGATCATGGTGTCCCCATCGCCAATCACGCCGCTCGGCGATTTATGAAAAGCATTAATGGGCGCCGGCTCGCTACGCGTGCCGTCTTCCATGTAATTCACCGCCATGCAATCAATGTTGTAGGGGCGCGGCAGCGGCGAGCGCAGGCGCACAGACTTCAACGGCACGCCCGTTCCAGCAGCCACGGCGGCTTCGAGTTTGCCGCGGTAGGCGTCAAAGTGCTCGATCAAGCCACTAATCAAATTGTGCGGACCGGTATGCGGAATATCCTGCACCACCGCCGACACATCAACCACGTTGTCACCCTTGACGATACCCAGCTTGAAATCATCGAAATAACAAATCTTCACTACGCTCTCCCTGATTGAGACTACAGAAATTAAAACAGCAACAGTTAAGCAATGCGTTTGAAACCCGGCGGCATCGTCTGCATAAACGATTGACGCGCAGTGATACCGGCATGCCATTTCGCCAGCGCCGATTGCGCGCTGCGCCAGTCATGCGGATAACGAATGTCGATGTATTGCAAGGCCACCGCCATCACGATGTCGGCGAGGCTAAATGTCTTGCCGACTAAATACGGCCCGCCGTCGCAGGCGTCGCCGGCCATTTTCACCGCACGTGCAATACGCATCTCCTCGCGCTGCATTTTCTCCGGCATCTGCTTGTCGGCCGGACGCCGGCTTTCAAGAATGCGCGCGATCACCGCGTCTATCATGCCCTGACCGAGGGCCTGCCAGCGCTGCGCGGCCCAGTAGCCCTCGGCGTCATGCGGCGGCAGCGGTTTGCCGTCGAGGTGGTCGAGGTAATGCACCACCAGCGGCGATTCATAGAGGTAATTGCCCGGCGCCAGTTCAAGCACCGGCACCTTGCCCAAGGGATTCATCACGGGGATAGCCGAGTCGCCGGCCCACGGGTCGTCCACCACATAAGGGCAGTCGATATTCTTTTCGATAATCAGCACACGCGCTTTACGCGCATAGGGTGAAAAATCCGAACCGTAGAGTTTCATCGCTGCCTTTCGCTATCGGGCAATTTATTCGACCGTGGCGCCAGTGAGTTTGATCAGTTTGGCGTATTTGTCGTAATCGGCTTTCAGACGCTGATCGAACTCCTCGGGCGTGCTGCTCCAGGTGTCGATGGCCTGCGTGGTCAGATTTTGCAATACGTCAGGATGTTTAAGCGCGCGATTAATTTCAGCATTGAGCTTATCAACGATCGCTTTTGGCGTACCGGCGGGCACAAAGGCGCCGACCCAGGGGCTCATTTCGTAGCCGGGCACACCGGCTTCAGAGAGGGTCGGCAGATTGGGCAGCGAACTTGACCGCTTCAACCCCGCCACACCGAGTGCGCGCAAACGCCCCGATTGAATATGCATCAGCACCGTCGAAATGGTGGCCAGCGAAGCCTGGGTTTC
>CAIWNB010000040.1 GCA_903913965.1 uncultured beta proteobacterium | reverse complement strand
TCCGTGTTTGCATTATCGGAACACGGTGCCACGTCAGTGGCGGCGCGCTGGCTGGCAAAAAAGGAAAACGAAGCGGATCTGATCGGTGGCGTCAATCTGGATGTTGCTGACCCCTACCTAAAACAAACGCTGCTCGATCTTTCACAAACCGCGACCATCAACGACAGCCTCAAACTTGCGCGCGCGGTGCTCGACAACCTTGGCAAGATCAACACGCTGCATAAAGGCACTGTTGAGCAGGCCGGCTTCGCCGTCCTAAAGTCGCCAGACATACCCTCCATTCTGGTCGAGACCGCATTCATCAGTAATCCTGCGGAGGAACAAAAATTGACCGACGATGGTTACCAGCAAAAACTCGCGGAAGCGATTTTCTCTGGCATCAAAAATTACTTCGCAAAAAATCCCGCACTATCACGCGCCAGGGTTGCCAACAATCCGTGACACTGTTTCCGCGCTTCCGCTAATATCGGCCTTCACTCTTCCTTATTTCCCGATTGTGCAAATTGCGTTGATTCCGGCGATGATATTCGCCGCCCTCCTCACCGGCTGCGCCGCCCTCCCGGACACAAGCCCCGAGCAGGTGGCGTTGCCCTACGTACACACCTTCTCGGCAAATACAGCAAGCGACAACCTGCCCACGGGCTGGCGTCCCTGGGGCGTCAGCCGGTTTAAACGCCCGACGGAATACCGTCTGATCCAGGAAGACGGCCGCACCGTGGTACGCGCGCGAGCAACCGCCTCGGCCTCAGGCCTGATACACCCGCTGGATCTCGACCCGTCCGTCTACCGCCTGCTGCACTGGCACTGGAAAGTCGATGAACTGATTGCCAAAGCCGACAACACGCAAAAGCATACCGAAGATTCCCCGGTGCGCCTGGTGATCAGCTTCGATGGTGACATGGAGAAACTGGATTTCGGCGACCGCATGTTCTTCGATCAGGTCAAGGCGTTCACAGGGCAGCAACTGCCCTACGCAACCCTCATGTATATATGGGAAAACCGTGCCGCCAAAGGAACTGTGATCGCAAACCGGCACTCCTCGCGCATCAAGATGGTGGTTGCCGAGAGCGGACGCGAGAAGCTGGGCGCATGGCAGGAACAAACGCATGACATCTATGCGGATTTCCGCCGTGCCTTCGGCGAGGAGCCCGGGCGCATCACCGCCATCGGCATCATGACCGACACCGACAATACAGGCGAAAACGTGCACGCCTATTACGGCGACATCACCTTCAAACGCGTCGCGCGACCGCGCAGTGTCGTAGACAGCGACTAGACGAAACGATCCGCCCTGCACAGACAATAGCGGCGGTCATGGACGCGAATCAGGACGTCGCCGCACACCATTCAAGTTATAATTTTTCATGACCGCCATCCGCATTCTGCCCGACCTGTTGATCAACCAGATTGCCGCCGGCGAAGTGGTCGAGCGGCCGGCTGCGGCACTCAAAGAATTAATGGAGAACAGCCTCGACGCCGGCGCCACCGAGATCTCTGTACATCTGGCGGCCGGCGGCACCAAGCTGATCCGCGTCAGCGACAATGGCAGCGGCATCCCGCGTGAGGAACTGCTGCTCGCCGTATCGCGTCATGCGACGAGCAAAATCACCACACTGGAAGATCTGGAACGCATCCGCAGCCTCGGTTTTCGCGGTGAGGCGCTGGCCAGCATCGCCGCCGTGTCGGCACTCAAACTCTGTAGCAGGACACTCGAAGCCAAACACGCCTGGTCCTTATCGGTTGAAAACGGCAGCATCTCGGAGCCGCAGCCAGCCGCTCAGGAACCCGGTACCAGCATCGAAGCGCAGGAACTTTTTTTCAATACGCCAGCACGACGCAAATTCCTGCGCACGGACGCCACCGAATATGCCCATTGCGACGAGGTATTCCGCCGCGTTGCATTGACGCGGCACGACGTCGGTTTCCGCCTGCAACACAATGCACGCACGCAGTGGCAGCTCAAGGCACAGGATCACGCCGGCCGCATCGGCGCCATCCTCGGCGAGGATTTTGCCGCCACTGCGGTGAGCGTGAACGAAAGTGCCGGGGGTATTGCGCTGACTGGCTTGAGCGCGCTGCCGACCGCCGTGGGCGGCGGTCGCGAGGCACAGTATTTCTTCGTCAACGGCCGTTTCGTGCGCGATAAAGTGCTGGCCCACGCCCTGCGTCAGGCCTATCAGGATGTGTTGCATCACGACCGTTACCCGGCCTATGCCTTGTTCCTCGAGATCGATCCGGCGCGGGTCGACGTCAATGTGCACCCGACCAAAAGCGAAGTGCGTTTCCGTGATTCACAGGCGGTGCACCAATTTGTCTTCCACGCACTCGCCCGAGCTCTGGCGGGTTCCGCCGGAACACGCGCAACTTCGAACCCAACGCCGTTCGAGATGCCCTCCCCAGCGCGCGACGGGTTCGTCCCGGTACAGCATCGCATGCCACTCGGCATCGCCCAGCCCAGCAATGTTTACCAGACGCTGTTTGGCAACGCGCCAGCGGCACAGGCCGCATTCACCGAGACGGTCGCCGCACCGCTGCCCAGCGGCGATGCGCCACCGCTGGGGTTCGCTTTGGCGCAGCTCTGCGGCGTTTATATTCTGGCGCAAAACGAACACGGCCTGGTCATCATCGACATGCATGCAGCCCACGAGCGCATCGTCTACGAAAAACTCAAGACCCAACTGGATGCCAACCGTATCGCCATGCAACCACTGCTGATCCCGGTGGTCTTCCATGCAGACAAGCTGGACGTGGCCACTGCCGAAGAACATGCCGCGACGCTCACCAGTCTCGGCTTTGAAATTGCCGCCACTTCGCCGACCTCACTGGCGGTGCGCGGCGTGCCGGTCGCACTACAAAATGCCGACGCCGGCGCGCTGGCGCGCGACGTGCTGGGTGAAATCCGCGAGTTCGGCGCAAGCCGCGTCCTGCTCGAACGGCGCAATGAACTGCTCTCCACCATGGCCTGCCACACTGCCGTGCGCGCCAACCGCATGCTGACAGTGCCTGAAATGAACGGCCTGCTGCGCGATATGGAAGCAACCGAGCGCTCGGGCCAGTGCAACCACGGTCGCCCGACATGGCACCAGATATCGCTGCCTGAACTCGATCGCCTGTTCATGCGCGGTCGCTGACGCATGCCGGGAAAAAACGCATCGGCGTCAGACGACATACCAGCCACGTCTCAGTCAGCAGCCACTCCGATCGTGGGAGATTCCCGTGGCGAGAATCAGCCACCGGCGATCTTGTTGATGGGTCCGACCGCCAGCGGCAAAACGGCGGTAGCGGTAGAGCTGGTGCGCCGACTCAACTGCGAAATCATCAGTGTTGATTCAGCGCAAGTCTATCGTGACATGAATATCGGCACCGCCAAACCCGACGCCGCGCTTCTGGCAACAGCACCGCATCACCTGATCAATCTGATCAATCCCGACGAAGCCTACTCGGCGGCACGCTTTCGCGATGATGCACTGGTACTCATGCGCGAAATCACCGCTCGCGGCAACATCCCGCTGTTAACCGGCGGCACCATGATGTATTTCAAGGCACTCACCGAAGGGCTGTCGGAATTGCCGGAAGCCGATCCGATGATCCGCATGATCATCGACACCATGGCTGAAGAAAAAGGTTGGCCGGGCGTACACCGTGAACTCGCGCGCATCGACCCTCAAATTGCCGCCAGACTCGCCCCCAACGACGCACAACGAATCCAGCGCGCGCTGGAGGTTTATTACATCACCAACAAGACGATGTCGGAACTGCAACAAAAGCCCAAGTACGTTTACTTTCCGTACCGTCCGCTGAAAATCGGCCTCTTGCCCGCCGACCGATCAGTCTTGCATCTGCGCATTGCCGAACGCTTCGAAACGATGCTCGAACTGGGCTTGATCTCGGAACTACGCATGCTGCGCAAAAATTATGCGCTCGAGGTCGATATGCCGGCGATGCGCTGTGTCGGCTACCGCCAGACCTGGGCCTATCTCGACGGCGAAATCGGACTCGCCTCACTGCGCGAACAAGGGATCGCCGCCACGCGACAACTGGCAAAACGCCAACTGACCTGGTTGCGCGCCATGAAAGACGTTGTTGAATTCGATTGTCTCGCCGACGACCTCGCGAACGCGGTAATCGCTCACGTGCAAGAGCAACTGGAACAACAATAACGCTGGCGACTCGATCATGCACTCCCACCGAATAGCGCAAGAGCCGGTCCAGCGGAATAGCGACAAGCGTAGATCTGCCCGACCGGTGTATGATCTGGATCAAATCATATACGGCCGATCCCAGTACAGTTTGTGCAGCCTGCCCGCAGGAGTTTGCCTCTGCGTTGGAATTCGCCTGCAGACCATTCGAACCATCATGAAAAACGGGATTCATACACTCATCGCCGCATGAATTGACCGCCCTGCCGCGCGTGCACATCCACTGCTGCGGCACGGTAAAATCTTTTTTTAACTGCCATTTGTAATACACAAGGGGGACTCATGCCTCAGGTTATTGGGATACCAAAAGAGATCGCCGCGGGAGAAAAACGCGTAGCCACGGTACCCGAAGTTGTCGAGAAACTGGTCAAGCTCGGCTTCAAGGTAGCCGTTGAAGCAGGTGCCGGGAATGCCTCCAATTTCAGTGACGATGTATATCGCGCAGCGGGTGCCGAGATCATCGCCGATGCCGCAGGTCTGTGGGCGGGCTCCGACATTGTCTTCAAAGTACGCGGCCCCAGCGCCGACGAAGTAAAGCTGCTGCGCGAAGGCGGCACGCTTATATCGTTCATCTGGCCGGCGCAGAACCCGGATCTCATGCAACAACTGGCAGCGCGCAAAGCCACTGTATTGGCGATAGACGCACTACCCCGTGTGTTGAGCCGCGCCCAGAAGATGGACGCCTTGACCTCACAAGCCGGCGTTGCCGGCTATCGGGCCGTGATTGAGGCCGCCAATGCCTTTGGTCGCTTCTTCAACGGCCAAATCACGGCTGCAGGCAAGGTACAACCGGCCAAGGTCTTCATCGCCGGCGCCGGTGTCGCCGGCCTCGCCGCCATTGGTACTGCCGCCAGTCTGGGCGCGATCGTCCGCGCCAATGACACCCGTGCCGAGGTTGCCGATCAGGTGGTCTCGCTCGGTGGCGAATTCGTCAAGGTCGATTACGAGGAGGAAGGCTCCGGCGGTGGCGGTTACGCCAAGGTCATGAGCGAAGGCTTCCTGCAAGCGCAACGCGAAATGTATGCCAAACAGGCGCGTGAAGTGGACATCATTATCACCACCGCGCTGATCCCCGGGAAACCGGCCCCCCGACTGATCACCGCCGAGATGGTGCAGAGCATGAAGCCGGGTAGTGTCATCGTCGACATGGCAGCAGAGCAAGGCGGTAACTGCGAGCTCACCGAACCCGGTCAGGCGGTCGTCAAGCACGGCGTGACCATCATCGGCTACACCGATCTGGTCAGCCGGCTGGCCAAGCAATCCTCGACGCTGTATTCATCGAATCTGTTCCGCCTGTCTGAAGAGTTGTGCAAGACCAAGGACGGCGTCATCAACGTCAACATGGAAGACGACGCCATACGCGGCCTGACGGTGATCAAAGAAGGCGCAATCACCTGGCCCGCACCGCCGATCAAGCTGGCGGCACCACCGCCTGCCGCAGCCAAACCGGCCGTGGTCTCAGCCTCCACAAAAGGTCACGGTCACGGTGGTGGTGGCGCCCCGGCCTCGGCGACCCGCACGACCATCATGTTTGGTATTGCCGCACTGCTGTTCTGGTTGATTGGCACCGGCGCGCCGAGCGCCTTCCTCGCCCACCTCACGGTGTTCGTGCTGGCGTGCTTCATTGGCTACATGGTGGTGTGGAATGTCACGCCGGCCCTGCACACGCCATTGATGAGCGTCACCAACGCGATCTCCAGCATCATCGCCATCGGTGCACTGGTGCAGATTGCGCCGCCGCTGGCCGACGGCATGACGCGTCCTGAAAGCCTGATCCAGTGGCTGGCAGGTCTCGGCATTGTGCTGACCGCGATCAATATGTTCGGCGGTTTCGCCGTTACCCAGCGCATGCTGGCGATGTTCCGTAAATAAGGGAGACCAAAAATGTCCGCAAGTCTCGCCACAGTCTCCTACATCGGGGCAACCATCCTTTTCATTCTCAGTTTGGGCGGCCTCTCCAATCCTGAATCGTCGCGTCGCGGCAACCTCTACGGCATGATCGGTATGGCGATCGCCGTGCTGGCAACGATCTTCGGACCGCGCGTCACCGGTGGCGGCATCACGCTGATCATCGCAGCCATGACGGTCGGCGGCGCCATCGGCATCTTTGCTGCGCGCACCGTGAAGATGACGCAGATGCCCGAACTGGTCGCGTTGATGCACAGCCTTGTCGGCCTCGCCGCCTGTCTGGTCGGCTTCGCCAATTACATCGATCCGTCGGTGCAAATGGAAGGCGCTGAAAAAACCATCCACGAAGTCGAAATCTACGTCGGCATACTGATCGGGGCGGTGACCTTCTCCGGCTCGGTGATTGCATTCTGCAAGCTCTCCGGCAAGATCGGCGGCAGCCCGCTGCTGTTACCAGGGCGCCATTTGATGAACCTGTCCGGCCTGCTGGTCGTGGTTTGGTTCGGCTGGCAGTTCATTCACAGTCATAGTATCAGCGACGGCATGACGCCGCTGTTCGTGATGACGGCGATCGCACTACTGTTCGGCATACACATGGTGATGGCCATCGGCGGCGCCGACATGCCGGTGGTGGTGTCCATGCTCAACAGCTACTCGGGTTGGGCGGCAGCGGCGACCGGCTTCATGCTGTCGAATGATCTCTTGATCGTCACCGGCGCACTGGTCGGCTCAAGCGGTGCCATTCTGTCTTACATCATGTGTCGTGCGATGAACCGTAACTTCATCAGCGTGATCGCTGGCGGCTTCGGCACCGAAGGCGGAAAACCGGCGCCGAAAGCGGATGGCGCGCAACCGGCCGGTGAAGTGGTGCCGGTCAGCGCAACCGAAACCGCCGAACTGCTGCGCGACGCGAAAAACGTCATTATCGTGCCGGGCTACGGCATGGCGGTGGCGCAAGCGCAACACACGGTGTTCGAAATCACCAAACATCTGCGTAGCAAAAACATCAATGTGCGCTTTGGCATCCACCCGGTGGCCGGCCGCATGCCCGGGCACATGAATGTCTTGCTGGCGGAGGCCAAGGTGCCCTACGACATCGTGATGGAAATGGACGAGATCAACGATGACTTTCCGAATACGGATGTGGCCATCGTCATCGGTGCCAATGACATCGTGAACCCCGCCGCCCAGGAAGACCCGACCAGCCCGATCGCCGGCATGCCGGTGCTTGAAGTCTGGAAAGCAAAGACATCGATCGTCATGAAGCGCAGCATGGCTTCGGGCTATGCCGGCGTCGACAATCCGCTCTTCTACAAAGACAACAACCGCATGTTGTTCGGGGACGCCAAGAAGATGCTCGACGAAGTGTTGATTGCACTAAAAACCTGAAATCAATTTCTGCGCAAAAAAGGCCGTGCCGGCAAAGGGACGGCCTTTTTTTACGCCTTCGACACGGCGTTTATTTTATTTCCGACTCGCCACCCGCCACTTTCACGGCGGCCAGCGCCCTGCCCTGTGCCAACGTTAAAAGAAGTTCATCGCCGGGCTGGAGTGTCGAGGCATCACGCACAACCCCGCCCCCCACCCTCTCGGTAATGCTATAGCCGCGATCGAGCACCGCATTCGGATTTAAATTGGCAAGCTGTGCGGACAGGTGCTTCAGATCTGCGCGCATGACTTGCAACCGATTGGCCGTGGCATTGCGCAAACGCTGCCCAAGCACCCGCGGCGCCGCCTCCAGCGCATGCGGATCCGGACGGGCCGAGCGCAGCAAGCGCGCGAGCTCCCGCAATCGCCACCGTCGCTCATCGGCTGCACGCGCACCGGCACTGCGCAAACGACTCGCGAGATGATCAAGATGCGCCATCTGCGCAAGAATTCTTTCGCCCGGATGCACCAGACTGCGCGCCAGCCCGTCGAGCTGCTGCATGCGCCTTTCGAGTGAACGCTCGGCAACGCGGC
>CAIWNB010000039.1 GCA_903913965.1 uncultured beta proteobacterium | reverse complement strand
GGCCGTTTTCTCGGCGGCAATGACCTCGGCCCTGCGGCCGACAACGCGCATTACCTGCGCATCCTGCCGTGGTATGCGCTGCCCACCCTGCCACTGGCGGCATGGGCGCTGGTGCGTGCCCGCGTTGCCGGCCTGACCACGCCGGGGATCGCCCTGCCGCTCCTGGGCTTTAGTGTGATCCTGGCGGTGCTCAGTGTCTCCGCCGATGCACGCGAACTCTATGCGCTGCCGATGCTGATCCCACTCGCACTACTGGCCACACCGGCGATCGACATGCTACGCCGCGGTGCCGCCAACCTGATCTACTGGTTCAGCATCATGAGCGGCTGCTTCTTCATGATCGTCGCGTGGTTTTACTGGACGGCGCTTGAGCTAGCCGTGCCGGCGAAACTGCATGCCCATCTGCATACCCTGCAACCCGGCTACACACCCGGCTTCAAAGGGCTGGCGTTTACGCTCGCCATGTTCTACTCGGTCGGCTGGATCGTCGTCTTGCTCAAACTGCGCAAGAGCCGCGAACGGCCGGTCATTGCCTGGGCTGCGACCATGACCATGGTGTGGGGGTTGATCGCCATCCTCTTCGTCGGCTGGCTCGACGCCGGCAAGAGTTATCGTTCAATGATCGCCGATCTGCAAAAGGCATTGCCGGCACAATACGATTGCATCGCCAGCCAGACGCTGGGCGAACCGCAACGTGCGATGTTGCATTACTTTGCCGGCATCATTACCTGGCGCCTGGAAGAAGAAGGCCGCAAACGCAGCTGCCAGCTCACCCTCACCCAGGGTGTGGCGGGCGAAGCGACACCGCCGGCTGGCGCATGGGAAAAGATTTGGGAAGGCACACGCCCGGGCGACAAGGTCGAGCGTTACCGCCTCTACCGCCGGCTCGACCCTTCCGCCAAAAATTTGTAACTGGCGCGGTCGCCATCGCTCTGCCGATGACGACCGCAGCAATAGCTGACGCTCAATCCACCCGCGCGCCGCTGTCCTTGACGATCTTCGCCCACTTCACCAGCTCAACCTTGATGTAGTCGCCCAGTTGTTCCGGCGTGCTGCCGATCGGCTCGACCGCATCGACTTCGATGCGTTTCTTGAAATCCGGCATGGAAATCACGCGCAGAATTTCAGTATTGAGCCGCGTCACAATCTCGCGTGGCGTACCGGCGGGGGCAACGATGCCATACCACACCGGCAAATCGTATCCAGGCAGCGTCTCGGCGATCGCCGGCAGATCGGGCAACGCCGGGGAGCGCTTGAGCGTAGTCACCGCCAGTGAACGCAAACGGCCGCCCTTGACGTATTGGCCGACCGAACTCCAGGTCACGAACGAGAGATGCACCTGCCCGGCGATCAGATCAGGCAGCAAAGCGCCCGCCCCCTTGTAGGGGATATGCAGCATGTTGACGCGGCCCATGGTTTTCATCATCTCACCCGAGAGATGAGCGCCACTGCCGTTGCCGGAAGAGGAAAACGTCAGCTGACCGGCGCGCTGCTTGGCCAGCGCCATCAACTCGTTAAACGATTTTGCCGGCACCGTCGGATGCACCACCAAGACATACGGGTTGCGCGCCACCAGCATGATAGGGGCGTAATCCTTGACCGAATCGTAGGGCAGCTTCGGATACAACGCGGGGTTCACCACATATTGCGCGGTCAGCGCCAATGCGATGGTATAGCCGTCGGGGGCGGAACGCGCGACATTCTCCATGCCGAGATTGCCGCCCGCACCGGCGCGGTTTTCAACAATCACCGACTGCCCCATGTTCTCGGTCAGTCGTTGCGCCAGCGCACGCGCCATCAGGTCGGTGCCACCACCGGGCGTATACGGCACCACAAAACGGATGGGTTTATGCGGATAGCCGCCGGCGGTCTGCGCAACCGCCATTGTGCCGAACAACGAAAGTACAATCGCGGCCGGGATAGTTGCAAGCTTGATTACAGCCATGAAGTTAGCGCTCCACCGGCCAGATGCGCTGCGCCACATTGGGCGATCCGGGCGCATGCACCAGCTTGCGCACCACCTTGTCAGTCCACGCCTCTTTCTCGGGATTGAAATTTTCGTGATCGACGAATTTCTGGTTGCGCGCATCGACCGACACAAATTCATAAAACACCGCGTGTTTGGCCCAACCGGAGACCGACACCAGCTTGCGGATACGCACGCAACCGGGCAGTTTTTCCATGCAGGGCAGGCGCCAGGTTGCGTACCAATCCATCAACTCGTCTTCGTCCTCGAGTGCGCCGGCGTTAAAACTCCCCATCTGCATGCCGGGCATGAAAGTCATGTCATCCTTGGCCGCTGCAGCTTCCGGTCCGTAGGCCATGCCTTCGAGCGCCATCACATTGGAGCGTTCACCGAGACGCATGGCGAGCATTTTTCTGTCCACGGCGGTCAAACCAGCGTGATAGATCGACGGCGCAGGATTGGCAAACGCATACGGCGTCTCTCCACCAAACACCAGAATATAGCGGTCACCAGTCGGCACCTTCCGGTCGGTGGTACCGCGCAAACGTCCCGCCTCACCGGAGATTCTGACATTGGATTCGGATGCATAGTGCGCGGCACCGAGCACGCCGGGGCGCTTGAGCACCGCGGGTATGTAGGATTCGTGCAGCCATGACAAATAAGTGTCACGACCCTTCTCGGGCAGGTTGTACCAACTAATCCAGAATCCGGAATTCAAATTATTCTCCACTTTTTGTTCGATGATGATTAATACGCCGCACGAATGCGCCGGCGGGGAAATAATCATAACACCCGCACCGTCCGCGCCGGCGCGATAGCCACCCGAGCCCAAATAAGCGAACGCCCGGGTGTAAGATTCGCAGCTTATCGTTATCTGCAGGAAACCCCATGCCAAACCGCACCGCCTTACAAATCTTCGTCGCACTGCTCGGCATCAACATGCCAGTTGCGTTTGCGCAAAATTATCCGGTTAAGCCGGTGCGCCTGATCGTGCCCTCGGCGCCGGGCGGCGGCACCGATATTGCGGCACGCCTGATTGCCCAGGGTCTGACTGAAAGTCTCGGTCAGGCCGTGGTGGTTGATAATCGCGGCGGCGCCGGCGGCATTGCCGGAGTCACGGTGGCGGCGAAATTATCGGCCCCCGACGGTTACACGCTATTGCTCGGCAGTAACGGCCACCTCTCGTTTGCTGCTGCGATCAATCCCAAACTGCCCTACGATCCGCAAAAGGATCTGACGCCGATTTCGCTCGTTGCCAACCAGCCCTTCGTGCTGGCCGTCAGCAGTGCGGTAGCCGCCAATTCAATCCGCGAACTGATCACCATGGCAAAAGCAAAACCGGGCGTCATTACCTATGGTTCGGGGGGCGCGGGTTCGGCCTCGCATTTGGGTGTGGAACTATTCCAGCTCCGCTCCGGCGTCACGCTGATGCACATCCCGTACAAGGGTACCGGTCCGGGCATGTCAGCCCTGATGTCCGGCGAGTTACAGGTCTTGATGGCGGGTCTTGCCACCGTACTGCCGCAGGCCAAAAGCGGCAAGATCAAGGTGCTCGCGGTGTCCGGTTCGCAACGCTCGCGCATGGCGCCGGAAGTGCCGACCGTGGCCGAAGCCGGGGTACCGGGTTATGAGTTCAACGTCTGGTACGGAATGATGGCACCGGGCGGCACACCGCGGCCAATCGTGACGAAACTAGCCACTGAAATCGCGCGACTGCTGAAGGCGCCGGTGGTAGTAGAGCGCTTTGCTGTCGCCGGCCTGGAACCGATTAGCAACACGCCAGACGAATTTACCGCACTACTCAAACGTGAAATACCGGAATGGAACAAGGTCGCCAAAGCGGCCAATATACGAGTCGAATAATGCCGCGGATGGAGTAGCGACCCATCCGTGGACGTAAACTGAATTTCAACGTTTGCTTCTTTACACGGCAACAAACTGATCAAGGAGACGCATCATGGCGGAACGTGAAATCGTAGTACTCAGCGGCGTACGCACGGCCATCGGCGACTATGGCAGCGCGCTGAAGGATATCCCCCCGTCGGAACTCGCGGCTCAGGTAATCCGCGAAGCGGTGAAGCGGGCGGGGGTCGATCCAAAACAGGTTGGCGCGATGGCGCTCGGCAATGTGATTCATACCGAGGCCAAGGACATGTACATCTCGCGTGTGGCTGCACTCAAAGCCGGCCTGCCGCAAGAATCAACGGCGTTGACCGTCAACCGCCTGTGCGGCAGCGGACTGCAGGCGATCGTCAGTGCAGCACAAATGATCACGCTCGGCGACGCCGACATTGCCGTCGGCGGCGGTGCTGAATCGATGAGCCGCAGCGGCTACCTAATGCCGTCACTGCGCTGGGGCCAGCGCATGGGGGATGGCGGCTATGTCGATATGATGGTGGGCGCACTGACCGACCCGTTCGAGACGGTGCACATGGGTATCACAGCGGAGAATATCGCCACGCAATGGAAAATTACCCGCGAAGCGCAGGATGCTTTTGCCGTTGAAAGCCACCGCCGCGCCGTGCATGCGATTGCGCAGGGCTACTTTAAGGACCAGATCCTGCCGGTCGAACTCAAGACCCGCAAGGGCATCACCTTGTTTGACACGGACGAACACCCGCGCGCCGATGCGAGCCTGGAAGGCATGGCCAAGCTGCGCGCCGCCTTCAAGAAAGACGGTTCGGTCACCGCAGGCAACGCCTCGGGTATCAACGATGGTGCCGCCGCCGTCGTGTTAATGGAAAAAGCGGCCGCGGAAAAACAGGGGCTGAAACCGATGGCACGAATGGTGTCTTACGGTCTGGCCGGCGTTGACCCGGCAATCATGGGCATCGGCCCAGTGCCGGCCTGCAAGCTGGCGCTGGATCGTGCCGGCCTCAAGATTGGCGACATCGATGTGATCGAAGCCAACGAGGCCTTTGCCGTGCAGGCCATGGCGGTCGCCTGTGATCTGAACTTTGATCCGGCAAAAACCAATCCGAACGGCGGTGCCGTTGGCCTCGGTCACCCGATTGGTGCCACCGGCGCGCTACTCACGGTGAAAGCGATTTACGAATTGCACCGCAGCGGCGGCCGCTACGCGCTGGTCACCATGTGCATCGGCGGCGGGCAGGGCATCGCAGCGGTGTTTGAACGCATGTAGCACGTTCATTCACGCAAGTGGATGCATAAAAATTACGGGGTGCTGCGGCACCCCGTTTTTTCAGTGCTGATTATTATTGTTGTGCCGCGCGCAATTCGGCCAGACGGGCCAGCGCATAGTGCGTAAACATAAGGCCACCGGCGATCGGCGCCAGCAAATTCACCACTGGCAGCGCGTAGAGCAGCGCAACCGCCACGCCAAGCAGAAAAAAACGTCCGCGGCAGGCGCTAACCAAGGTTCGATATTCAGCAGCATCCGCATGCTCGGCGAGTGCATCGTAACGAAACAGGCGTTGGATCAGCCAAGCCGATAACAACAGCGCCAGCGGCGGCCCCAACACCAGCGTAAACCAGAGCGGCAGCGTCAGCAGCCAAAGCGCTGCAAACACTGCCAGTGCAACCAGCGTATTGATAAAACTGCCGCGCACACTGCCGCCCTGACGGCGTTGCAGCGCTGGATAACCACGGGCGGCAACAAAACCGACGATCAAAGGCATCACCAACAACGCCGCGAGCATGCCGGCGGTTGCCAGCACGGCGGGGATCAAAACCAGCACGAGCCCCAGCCACGCAGCGTAATGCGCCAGCAGCGGCAGTCCATCCGGCAACCAGCGGGCGACGAACGAACCGGCCATCCAGACGTCCACCCACTGCGTCCAGCGCGCCCAATAGAGCCACGCCAATAACAGCCAGATCAGAAGTCCCGCCAACAACGGCCATATCGCCAACGCCAGCATGCGCGGCGTCAAGGTATCGCGCAAAGCGCGTCCGCAGGCGCTCAACAAAAGTGACATTGGCAGATTGAAGGTTAAAAAGTTTTCCGGGCGCCGATTTTAATCCGCTTGGGCTGCACCGGCCAAACTCGCTACAATCATCGCGCTCATTGGAAACTACCGACATGACTACACTGACCGAATCGCCCGCCTGGCTGGCACTCAAAAACCATCGTCAAACCATGGTCCACAGCAGCCTCGCGCAACTGTTTGAAGGTGATCCGCAGCGCTTCCAACGGCTGTCCCTGCGCCTTGACGGGATGCTCCTTGATTACTCGAAAAATTGGCTCAATGATGACACGCTGCATCTGCTAACCGGGCTGGCACGAGAACGCGGTCTTGGCACACAGATGCACGCACTGTTCGGCGGCGGCCGCATCAACAACACGGAAAACCGCGCGGTATTGCACACAGCATTGCGTGGCGAACGGGCCACCCTCGTCGATGGCGTGGATGTCATGCCGGAAGTCCGCGCCACCCTCGAACGCATGCAGCTATTCAGCAGCGGAATACGCGACGGCAGCATCAGCGCACAGGGCGGCAGCCGTTACAGCGATGTTGTGCACATTGGTATCGGCGGCTCGCATCTGGGCCCGATGCTGGCCACCCACGCGCTGTCGCCCTATGCCGATGGCGGCCCGCGCGTGCACTTCGTCTCGAATATTGATATGGCGGCGCTGCAACGCACGCTGGCCCCACTGAATCCGGCGACCACGCTCGTTATTGTCGTCTCAAAAACCTTCACCACCAGCGAAACCCTCGCCAACGCACGTAGCGTCCGCGAATGGCTGTCAAATGCAATCGGCAAGGACGCCGTGCTGCAGCTCGTCGCCGTCACCGCCAACCCGCAGCGGGCAGCCGAATTCGGTGTCAGCGAAGATCGCATCTTTCCGTTTTGGGACTGGGTCGGCGGTCGCTATTCACTGTGGTCGGCGGTCGGACTGCCGATCGCGCTGGCCATCGGCATGGATGGCTTTCGCGACATGCTGCGCGGCGCGCATGCGATGGACCGGCACTTTCACGACGCGCCGTTTGAAAAAAACATGCCGGTGGTACTCGCCCTGCTCGGCATCTGGTACAACAATTTTTTCGACGCCGCATCCCACGCCGTACTGCCCTACGATGAATCCCTCTCCTTGCTCCCGGCATTCCTGCAACAGCTCGATATGGAATCCTGCGGCAAGAGCGTGCGCGCCGATGGCAGCGCCGTCGATGGCGAGACTGGCATGATCATCTGGGGCGCGGCCGGCACCGATGCGCAACATTCATTCTTCCAACTACTGCATCAGGGCACACGGCTGGTGCCGGCCGATTTCATCGCGGTCTGCCAGCCGCACCACACAGCGGAGCAACATCACGCTATTTTGATGGCGAATTTCTTTGCGCAAACTGCGGCACTCATGAACGGTGCACCGTTAGCGGATAGTCCGCACGACCGTTTCCCCGGCAACCGGCCCAGCAACTCACTGTTGCTTGAGCGCCTGACGCCGTATTCATTCGGCCAGCTGCTCGCGCTCTACGAACACAAGGTGTTTGTGCAAAGCGTGATCTGGGGTATCAATGCGTTCGATCAGCCCGGCGTTGAACTCGGCAAGCGGCTGGCCTCGCGCATACTGCCCGACCTCCACAACAACGCACCGGTCAGCGGCTATGATGCCTCGACCAACGGCCTGATCGATTTTTACAAAGCCCATCGTGAAGCGCCGGCGCGCACGGAAAGACCGCAATGAACGATGAAACCTTTAACCTGAGTATCCGCCGCTTTCTAAAAGTCGTCGGTATCCGCTCACAGACCGAGATCGAGCGCGCAGTCGCGCGCGCGATCGCTGAAGGCACACTGAAAAGCGACGCCGTTTTGCCCGCCAGCATGCGCCTGACCATCAACGGCGTGAGCCTCGACATCACCCTTGAGGGCGAAATACGCCTCGAATAAAGACTTTTCGATCAGGCAGTTGCACCATCCACCCGCATTAAACTGAAAATCCCCTCAAGCCCGCGCCGCCATCCGCCGTTAGTTGGTTGTACCGCAAAATTCTGCGGCCGTTCATTCTGTCCGGCAGCCATGAATCAGCGTCTTCCTGCAAACAGTGAACATGAGCGAAATCCCGGAAATAGGCGCGCATTTAGGGGCCCTGCAGCCTCCAAAGCAGGCGGTCACTGCCAGCCGATTCCGGCTGTTGAGCTATTTTTCCGTCGTCAGTTTGATCGGCATCGTTCTGGTAGTGGCAGGGATATTTGTGCTCTCCGGCGAGTCGATGAAAAGCACCCTGTTGCGGCAGGAATCCAGCCAGGGCATCGCCCTCGGCCGCACCATGCTCAACGCGCTCTGGCCGAATTACGCCCCGCTGGCACTGCGCGCCCATACGCTGACGCCGGCAGCACTCGCCGACCAACTCGAAAATATCCAGCTGCGCAAACTGATCTATGAACTGACACGCACACTCAACATAGTCAAAATTCGCATTTACACAACCGACGGCAGGGTCGTGTTTTCGAATTGGGACAACGAAATCGGCGCTCTCTTGCCGGACGACGGCGCATTGCAAAGCGTGCTGGCCGGCGCACCGCAATCTACGCTGTCCTTCCAGCCACGCTTCGAGGCCATCGACGGCCGCGTGCGCGACCGCTCAATTGTCAGGACGCTGCTGGCGATTGACCATCCGGTGAGCGGCGCGCGCCAGGGTGTGATGGAAATTCACACTGATGTGTCAAACGAAATCATCGCATTGCGCGAAGACCAGCTGCGTCTTGGCGGCGTACTGGGCCTCGGCATGCTCGCCTTGTTTGTGTTTTTGATGCTGGCGGTGAAGCACGCCGAGCGCACCATGCAGACACAACAAAAAGCGCTCGCCGACAGCGAGTCACGCGCGCGCATGCTCGCACGGGTGGTTGAACAATCGCGCGACTCCATCGTCACCCGCGACATGAACGGCATGATCACAACCTGGAATCACGGCGCAGAAACCATATTCGGTTTCAGCAAGGAAGAGGTAATTGGCCGTTCAATGCGCGACGTCCTGCTCAAAGATGCGCCGGAAAAAGAATGGCAGGAATGGCTGACCCGCCTGAGAACCGGCGGCACTTTCATGATCCGTGACTGGCGGCCGACTAAACGCGGCGGTCGTGTGCACGTGGTCGGATCGAGCGGCCCACTGACTGACGATAGCGGCAAACTCGTCGGCGACATCGCCGTCACGCACGATACGACCATGCTCGAATACGCGCAGGAAGAACTGCGCCGCGCCAAGGAAGCAGCCGAGGCGGCGGCACTCTCGAAGAGCGAATTTCTCGCCAATATGAGCCACGAAATACGCACCCCGATGAACGGCATCATCGGCATGACCCAGCTCGCACTCGGCACCGCGCTGGATGCCGAACAACGCGACTGCCTGGTCACCATCAAATCGTCCTCCGAGGCGCTGCTGCATATCATCAACGATATTCTTGACCTGTCGAAGATCGAGGCCGGCAAACTCGAGATTGAATCGATCCCCTTCAGCCTGCGCTACAGCCTGCAACAAACCATCCGTGTGCTGGCGGTGCGTGCGCATGAAAAACGCCTGGAGCTGCTATGGTCGGTCGATGCCGCAGTGCCCGACCACGTGATCGGCGACCCGCTGCGCATACGCCAGATCATCCTTAACCTCGTCGGCAATGCCATCAAATTCACCACCGTGGGCGAAGTCGAAATCCAGGTCCGGCTTGAGGACGTGCAGGAGCGCGCTGTACAACTGCGTTTTCGCGTGCGCGACACCGGTATCGGTATCCCGGAAAACAAACGCGATGCTATTTTTGAAGCCTTCGAGCAAGCTGACACCTCGACCACACGGCAATTTGGCGGCACCGGCCTCGGCCTGTCGATCTGCCGCCGCCTGGTCGGCATCATGGGCGGCACCATCGGCGTCAGTAGCGTGCCGGGGGTCGGTAGCACATTTGAGTTTTCGCTCAGCCTCGGGCTGCAAAACGCACGACCGTATGAATCGGCTGGGGGCGCTTCTTCACCTGCGGAAGCCTTCCTGCAGCAACCCGTTCTGGTGGTGGACGACAACCGGCGTTGCCGGGAGTTGATCTGCGCGTATGTGCAGTCCTGGGGGATGCAGGCCACCGCCTGTGATTCCGCAGCTGCCGCACTCGAAAAAATCACCCGTGCGCGCGCTGATGGCAAACCATTCCGCCTGGCCCTGATCGATGGCACGCTGACGGATGGCAATGCGTTTGAACTGGCAACCGAAGTCATGGCGGAAAATACATCGGTCATCGTGCTCGCCGACACAACACAGGGTCCGGCCATCGCGCAGGCCCGTGGCCACGGCCACGTCCGCGCACTGGTCAAACCGGTTTCGCAGTCGACCTTGCTTGATGGCATCGCCATCGCACTCGATCCGGCCCTCCTCCAGCTCGAACAAATACCGCTCAACCATGCTGAACCGGCATCCGCCATGCCGGAAACCAGCCTCGATATCCTCTTGGTCGAAGACAATGCAGTTAACCGCAAACTGGCGGTGCGACTTCTGGAAAAGCTCGGTCACCACGTGAGCGAAGCGCACAACGGCGCCGATGCGGTAGCGATGACACGCAAGCACCGGTACAATGTGATCTTAATGGACATGCAAATGCCGGTGATGGATGGTCTTGATGCGACACGCGCCATCCGCGCCGGAGAAACCGCCGGCACATACACCCCGATCATCGCAGTCACCGCAAATGCAATGAGCGGCGACCGTGAACGCTGCATAGAAGCAGGCATGGACGACTACGTATCCAAACCGATCGATCTAAAAATGCTGGTCAACGCACTCGGGCGCGTCAGCCATGTCGACGCGCCTGCAGGTCATGAGGCTGCCCCGCGTGAGCTCGCGCCTGCGCTGACAGAAACGCCGTTAAAACCGGCGACGGCTGCGGATCATGTCGCCCACTACAATCGCAAATCAGCACTGGCACGCACCGCCGATGACGCGGATCTTCTGGCACAGATCATCGATATATTTATTGCCGAAACGCCGTCGATGCTGGCAAAAATCACTGGATGCCTCGAACGTGGCGAGTGTGAGGGCGCATTCCGGGCCGCCCATACTCTCAAAGGCAGTTGTTCAAACCTGTCGGCCGACACAGTTCACGCGGCGGCGCGGATACTTGAAATATACGCACGCAACGGGGATTTGGCGGCAGCGCGCGCCGCCTTGCCGAAGCTGCAGGAGAGCACCGCCGCCCTGCTTGGAACTCTTGTTGCAGACCGCGCACTGGAAACAGCTGCGCAAACCTGCCGGGTAACGTCATGAAAATCGTCATTGTCGATGACACGCTCCCCAATCTGCTCATCATGCGCAAGCATGTCGAATTGCTTGGCCATACCGCGATTACCGCCGGCGACGGCGCGGAAGCGCTCAACCTGTTTGAACGGGAAAAGCCGGATTTGATCCTGATGGACGTGCTGATGCCGGAAATGGACGGTTGTGAAGTCGCGCGCCGCATACGCGTCATCGAGGCCGGTTCAAACTGGACACCGATCATCTTCATCAGCGGCATGGATTCCGAAGACGATCTCAGGCGCGGCATCGAAGCAGGCGGCGACGACTACCTGATCAAACCGGTCAGCCCGGTGGTGCTGGGGGCCAAAATCAAGGCGATGCAACGCTTGCACGATATGCGCAAGGCGCTGCTCGAAACAACACACAAACTCAATGGCGCAAACCAGGAATTGCGACGCCTGTCGGCACTCGACGGGCTGACCGGCATCCCCAATCGCCGCTCATTCGATAATGCACTGCTGATCGAGTGGCGTCGCAATACCCGCACCGCCAGCGCCATGTCGCTCGCCATGATCGATGTCGATAATTTCAAACAATACAACGATGAGTACGGCCATCTGGCCGGCGACGACTGTCTGCGTAAAATCGCCGTTGCCCTGCAGCTTGCGCTGAAAAGACCGGGCGATATGATCGCCCGCTATGGCGGTGAGGAATTCGTGGCAATTTTGCCGGCTACCCCGCTGGCCGGCGGACTCTCCATCGCGCAAGGCCTGTGTGACACGATCAAGGCACTGGCCCTGCCTCATGCCACCACGGTACGCGAAAAAATCGTCACCATCAGCGTCGGCGTGGCCTCGACCATCCCCGATTATGCAAGCGCGCCGTCGATGTTGATTGAAGCCGCGGACGAAATGCTCTATCGGGCCAAACGCGACGGCCGTGACCGCGTGCATGGCACGCGCTGCGGTACGCATGCGCAAACGGACATACCAACGCTCAAAACGTCGTAACTGAAATTTCCGCTGGAAAACTGCTGAAAAAATCGTCAGCAGGGCCGCAGCAAACAATTCCCAATCAACGTTAATAGGCGTTGCGTGAATTGCATTTAACCCGCGCGCTTAAGAAGAGGCCTGAATCCCAAGCCGCGCATAGGTTGCACGCATCTGCACACGCAAGTGCGGCAACTGCCGCGCAAGAACGATCGCACCGGCCAGGCAAACCATCCCCCCGGCCAGCAGTGTGGTCGTCGCACCGATGCGGTCAGCCAGCACACCGGCGACCATACCGCCGAGTGGCACCACACCCAGAAAAGCCGCCGTATAAAGGCTCATGACACGGCCGCGTTTGTCATCATCGACTATCGTCTGCAGGATCATATTAATCGACACCGATGTGACCAGAATGCTGCAACCAATAACCGCCATCAGCAGCAAAGAAAGCCACAGCATGCGCGATTGCGACAGCGCCACCAGTGCGACACCGGCCAGCAGCGCTGCGGTCATAATAAAACGCAGCAAGCCGCGCACATTATTGCGGGATGCCAAAAACAGCGTACCGCACACCGCACCACACCCAGCCGCACCGATCAGGAAACCCAGGGTCTGCGCGTTGCCGTCAAAAGCCTCATGCACCACCGCCGGCATCAGCGTGCTGTAGGGCGCCGCGGTCAATGCCAGCAACGACAGCACCGTGAGCAGCGCTCGTATCGGCAGGTTGCGCCAGGCATAAAGCACGCCCTCGGCGATTCCCCTAAGCGCCGGCGGATGCTTTGCGACGGCGGCAGCATGCGGTTTGACGCGGATAAAAATAAAACTGATCAGCACTGCGATGTAGCTGATGGCATTGATCAAAAAGCAGGTGGCTTCGCTGAAACTGGCGATCAATACACCGGCTATCGCGGGCCCGACCAGACGGCCACAGTTGGCGACCAGCGAGGTGGTGGCAACGGCGTTTGGCAAATCCTGCTTGTCGCCGACCAACTCGAGCAGATAGGCGTGACGCACCGGCAGTTCGACTGCGACACACATACCCAGCATCACAGTCAGTGCCACCACATGCCAAACCTCGATCCAGCCGCCGTAGGCGAGCACGGCGAGTGCGATCGCCTGCAACATTTCAAGCACCTGTGTCGCCAACATCATGCGATGACGGTTGAAGCGGTCGGCCCAGATACCCGCCACAGGTGCCAACAACAACACAGGCACGTTCGCAGCAAAACTCAGAACACCCAACAGTGTTGCCGAACCGGTCAGCCGGTAAATCAGCCAGCTGACGGCAAGCTGCTGTATCCAGTAACCGACCAGAGCGATGGACTGACCAGCGGCAAAAAAGGCGAAGTTTCGATGGCGCAGGGCGCGCAGGGGGGATGACATGGCGGCGCGATTTTAGGGCAATGCACAGGGCATGGCTATGTTGAATAGGCGACGTATCCAGTCTGTCATAATGCTGCACATGAATGCAGGCAGTAACAATTTCAACGCCGATCAAACCCTCGCCGAGGCGGCTCACCACATCGAACGCGGCGAATACATTGGCGCACGCACTTTGTGCGAGTCGGTCTTGACACAGGTGCCGGATGACATCGATGCGCAAGTGATGCTCGGTCGCATCGCCATGCTGCAATATCGCTGGCAGGAAGCCATCAAGCTCTTTGATGAGGCATTGCAGCGGCGCGTCGATCCATGGACGCTGGCCAACCTCGGCAGCTGTTATTGCAAAACGGGCGATCTCAACCAGGCCGAATATTGCCTGCGCGGCGCGATTGAACTCAAGCCGGCGTTAACCGCCGCTCACACCGGACTGGCAACCGTGTTACATGGACGCGGTGACTTCGCTGGCGCCTTGGCTGAACTCGATATAGCCGCCGCGAACGGCGCCGACGATTACCGGATCGACAGCCAGCGCGGCTGCACACTCGCTGCCAGTGGGCGTTATGAGGAGTCGCAGTCTGCCTTTGAGTGCGCAGCACAGCGGGCTGGCAAGTTTGTATATCCGCGACTGATACGTTTTGATCAAAGCCGCTGGGAGCAGATCCGTGCGCCCCGCGTGAAGACCGCAACGCCACAGATTGCTTTCTGCACGCCGGATACACAGCGCCACGGCGGCCACGTCACGCTAATTTCCTGCAATCCGCCCTATGTACGCAAATATGGGTTCCCGTTTCTGCGCTCCTATGCCGAACAAGCGCAGGGTGATGGTCTGCTGCATTTACATATTTACGACCCCGATAAAACCATCATTACCGAAGTGCACAACCTCATTACAGAGTGTGGGCTGCGCCATTTCGTAGCGACTACCGAAACCAGCCCCTTCCCTCCCGAGCAGGCGCGTCAACGCAAGGCCTACTATGCCTGCGGCCGTCTGATACATATGGCAGCGTGGTTGCAACAATATAAACGGCCGGTGCTCAGCCTCGACGTCGATTTCATTGTCGAGGGCCGACTTGAAAATATTGTGGCGGCGGCGGCCGGTGCCGACATTGCATTGAACCCGCGCGTGCCGGCCGATTCACCGTGGCTCGACATCATTGCCAACATCATCGTTGCCAATCCGACGCCCGCGGCATCCAGCTACTTCAGCGCCGTCGCCAACTACGCCATTGACACGCTTGAACGCGAACCCGAGGCATGGCTGGTCGATCAAAGTGCGCTCTACTGCGTGCTGGCGATGATGCGACGCTATGCCACCGAACCGGCGGTCGCCTGGCTCGCCGCGAATGCAGCCGAACATCGACTATGGCATCTCGGTCATGCCTACGAACACCTGCTGCTCGACCCGCGCTACCGCAAATACGCGGTCACGCAGACCTGAGGCGGCGTCAGACCAGCTGGCGCTGGAAGTAGCGTATGGTTTCGCGCAAGCCGTCGTCGAGTGAGGTATGCGGCTGCCAGCCGAGGTTCTTTTGCGCCAGCGTGATGTCGGGACGGCGCTGCTGCGGATCATCGGCAACCGCCGGCTTGTAGCTGAGTTTGGAGTGCGAGCCGGTCAACGTGAGAATTTTCTCTGCCAGCGTGCCGACCGCAATCTCCTGCGGATTGCCCATATTGACCGGCCCGGTAAAACCATCCGCACTATCCATCAAGCGCAGCAGACCGTCGATCAGATCATCGACATAACAGAACGAACGCGATTGTGTGCCGTCACCGTAGATGGTGATGTCCTCGCCACGCAAGGCCTGCATGATGAAGTTGCTGACGACACGCCCGTCGTCAGGATGCATATGCGGTCCGTAGGTATTGAAAATACGCGCCACCTTAATATCCACGCCGTGCTGGCGGTGATAATCAAAAAACAGGGTTTCGGCGCAACGCTTGCCCTCGTCGTAGCAGCTGCGCAGGCCGATCGGATTGACATGCCCGACATAATCTTCGCGTTGCGGATGCACCTGCGGATCACCGTAGACCTCGGAAGTCGACGCCTGCAGTATGCGCGCCTGCACCCGCTTGGCGAGACCCAGCATATTGATCGCGCCATGCACCGAGGTCTTGGTGGTTTGTACAGGGTCAAACTGGTAATGCACGGGCGAGGCCGGACAGGCCAGATTAAAAATCTGGTCGACCTCGACATAGAGCGGAAAGGTGATGTCGTGACGCATCAGCTCGAACAGGGGTCTATTCATCAAGTGCGCGATGTTGCGTTTGTCGCCGGTAAAAAAATTGTCGATGCACAGGACATCGTCGCCCCGCGTGAGCAATTTCTCGCAAAGATGCGAGCCGAGAAAACCGGCGCCGCCGGTGACCAGAATTTTTTTCACCCACAACCTTTCGCTTTGGCGTGGCGGCATTGTATTGGAACCACCGGGGTGTGGCTACGCAGGTCGTCTGCTATAGTCGCTGCTAAATTTTCCCTCCGTCAAAATGCCACGGCACAGCGATGAACGTACAACTGGTTCTCTTGATCGTGCTGTGCAATATGACCTGCCTGCGGGCCAGCCGCATTCTCGTCTCGCTGTTTGCGATCGAACTCGGCGCACCACAATACATGATCGGCGTGATGATCGCGCTCTATGCGCTGTTTCCGGCCATGCTTGCCGTCTATGCCGGACGCCTCTCCGATCGTATCGGTCCGCGCTGGCCGATGATCGGTGGCACCGCCGGCGCCGTAATCGGGTTGCTGATACCGTTTCTCGCGCCGGGGCTGCCAGCGCTTTGTTTATCGGCACTGGTGTTCGGTATCTCGTTTGTCTTTTATCACGTCACCGTGCAAAGCATGCTCGGCGCGATCAGCAGTGACGCGACGCGCACACGCAATTTCAGTAACTACAGCTTGATGATCGCGGCGGGCGGTTCTTTAGGCCCGCTCGGCGCTGGTTTTTCGATCGATCATTTCGGTTTTGGCAGCACCTATTTGTATCTGGCGCTGCTGGCACTCATCCCTCTCGTGCTGCTCGCTACCTCGCGTGCCTTGCGCGACACCTCGATACCAGCAGCTGCGAAATCCGACGCACCAGCGGAGACACGCGCCACCGGCGATCTGTTACGGCACAAGCCTTTGCGCAGTCCATTGATCGGCAGCACCGCCATCCTCACCGGCACCGACCTCTTCGAGTTTTACATGCCCATCTACGGTCACTCAATCGGCTTGTCGGCTTCAGAATGCGGCTTTGTGCTGAGCACCATGGGGGTGGCGGCATTTGTGGTGCGTATCGTCATGCCCTGGCTGTCGCGTCGTACCGGAGAAGCACCGCTACTGGCATGGTCGTTATTTCTGGGTGCCGGCGCCTTCCTCGTCTTTCCGCTGTTCAAGAACATGCTGGTGCTGACGATCTTCGCGTTCCTGCTCGGCCTCAGCCTGGGATGCGGCCAGCCGCTCTCGACGATACTGATCTACGCGCGTTCGCCACAGGGCCGCACCGGCGAGGCACTCGGCTTGCGACTGGCCATCAACAACGCGACCCACGTCATCATTCCACTCGCCGCCGGTTCGATCGGCTCGGTGTTTGGCGTAGGGCCGGTGTTCTGGATTAATGCCATGATGCTGGCAGGCGGCGGCGTGCTGGTACGGCGCGGCAGTGCATAATAGGTTTTTTAGGGAGAGGATCACATGAAGATTGCAGTTATCGACGATTATCAGGATGCATTTCGCAAGCTCGCCTGCGCGGCGAAACTCAAAGGCCACGACATCACGGTCTATCGCGACACCGAAAAAGACGCGGCCCGCTTCGCCGCGCGGCTCGAGGGTTACGAAGCGGTGATCATGACCCAGCAGCGCTCGCCGCTGCCCAAGGCCCTGGTCGAAGCGCTGCCAGCCAGCGTCAAGTTGTTGTGCAACACGGGGCGCAATGTCGGACACATTGATCTGGCCGCCTGCACGGCCCGTGGCATCATCGTCGCCGCCGCGGGCGGTGGCCTGCCGAATGCAACTGCGGAACTGACCTGGGGCTTGATACTGTCCAGTCTGCGCAGCATTCCGCACGAGGTGCAACAGTTGAAACAGGGCGTCTGGCAGACCAGCGTCGGCACCGGCGTGCATGGCAAGACGCTTGGCATTTATGCACTGGGCAAGATCGGCAGTGTCGTCGCCCAGATCGGCAAGGCCTTTGGCATGAAAGTGACCTGCTGGGGGCGCGACACCTCGAAGGCCAAAGCCAGGGAACTCGGTTACGAAGTGCCGGCCAGCCGCGAGGCATTTTTTGCCGGTGCCGATGTGTTGTGCCTGCATATTCCGCTCAACAAGGAAACACGCGGCATCGTCACGGCAGCGGACCTCGCACAGATGAAATCGAGCGCCTTGCTGGTGAACACCAGCCGCGCCGGTTTGATCGAAAGCGGCGCCTTGGTGGATGCCTTGAACAAGGGGCACCCCGGTTTTGGCGCGATCGATGTCTATGAGGACGAACCGGTGGTAGGCGCCAACCACCCGTTGCTCAAAATGTCGAATGTGGTCTGCACGCCGCATCTCGGCTATGTCGAAGCCGGCACCTACGAAAGCTATTTCGGCACCGTCGTCGACAGCATCCTCAGCTATGCCGCCGGCACGCCGATCAATGTGTTGAATCCGGACGTCCTCGGCAAATAAGCATTGCCACCCCGACGCGCGGCTTTACAGCCGCGCGTTTTTTCGGGGCTGTTTAACCCCGCAGCCGTTCTTCCCCCGTTTATAGCGCTGACATCGGCTTGATGTCACACCTCGGGAGTCCGGTATGCCGCTCAAATTTTTTGTTCTTGCCATCAGCCTGATCGCGATGGCCGGTGAAGCACAGGCACTTGGTCGAATCGCCGACGTTGCGCTCTATGACCGCACGGAAAACCGCACCCTGCCGGTTTATTTTCATGACGGCCGCTATTACGTCGCGGGTAAACCCGGCAATGACTATCAGATCACCTTACGTAACCGACAGCCAGCGGAAATCATGACCGTGATCTCGGTGGACGGCATCAATGCGGTGACTGGCGAAACCGCGCATTGGAGTCAGGGCGGCTACGTTTTGGGAGCTGCAGCAGCCTATGCGATTGGCGGCTGGCGCAAAAACCTGCACAGCGTGGCGCGCTTTTACTTTACCGAACTCGATGCCAGTTACGCTGCCCGCAGCGCACGGCCGGAGAATGTCGGCGTGATAGGCGTTGCAATATTCCGGCCGAAGACCCGGCCGGCGGCAAGCCCTGAAGCACTTCGCCCCGAAATGAACACGGATAAGCGGCGCGATTCCACCCCCACCGATCGGGCCGCAGGCCGGTCAGCGCCAACAGAAAACCTTGCGGAAGATAGTGCGGGCCGCCAGACCCAGGCATCACCACCGCCGCAGCTCAACAAAAGCCTCGGCACCGGGCACGGCACACGCGAACATGCGCCGGTGCTCCAAACCAGCTTCGAACGCGCTGCTGCAGTGCCCGACGAAGTGATCACGATCTACTACGATAGCTATCAAAATTTACTGGCCCGGGGCGTAATCCGCCCGCCTGCAATGGCACACCCAGCGGCCTTTCCCGGCCGCTTCGTGCCTGATCCGTCCTGAGGAAAGACTGGTGACTGCCAAGATGCAGCCATGAGAGTTGCCGTGGCGCGCGGGCTTGCGCATACTGCCGCCGCCATGCCCGCAGACAACCTGCCCACCGACGAACTATTAATGGAACGCTACCGCGATGGCGACGCGGGCGCGTTTGATCTGCTCTATACGCGGCATAAGGGCGGCGTCTATCGCTATATGCTGCGCCAGTGCGGCGAACGCGGCGTTGCCGAGGAACTGTATCAGGACGTCTGGACGAATCTGATTCGTGCGCGCGACGGTTATAAGGTCACCGCGAAATTCACCACCTGGCTCTACCGGCTGGCACACAACAGACTGATCGATCACTACCGCCGGCAGGGCGGGCGGGTGGCGATTTCTTTTGAAACCGATGACAACCCGGCACAGTTGGAGGTGCCGGCGGCACGCGCTGCGGATCCTGCGATCGGCCTTGATATCAAACAGCAGGCCGGCAGACTATTGCAATTGATCAGCGAGCTGCCCGAACCACAGCGCGAAGCTTTTCTGTTGCAGCAGGAGTCGGATATGAGCGTCGAGGACATCGCGGAAGCGACCGGCGTCAACCGTGAGACGGCGAAGAGCCGGTTGCGTTACGCGCTGGCACGCCTGCGGGCGGGCATGAGGGAGGCCGAAAAATGAACGATATTCCAGACAGCGAACGCGATGCAAAACTCTCGTCGGTCTACCGGGCGGCCGCAACCGACGAGCCGCCATTAAGCATGGACGACGCAATTCGTGCGTCCGCCCGTCGCGCAGTTGCTGCGCGTCCGCGCGCGATCGGGATGCCGTTTATCAAGCGTTGGCAGCGGCCTTTATCGGCCGCTGCGGTTGTCGTCGTCTGTGTCAGCCTGGTGACCATCATGCGCGACGAAGGCGGGGTATTAAGGCAAACACCGCAGCCGGAGTTACCCGCCTCGTCTGCAGCCGCGCCGCCAAACAATGCCCGTAACGAGGGCAGTGAAATCCCCAATATCGTACTCAGCGACGGGCGTAACCGGAACCTGGGACTCAAGCTCCCCGAGCAAGCCGCTGACGGCTCGCGCTACGGAAGAGATGCCTACGGTTTGGCCACGCCCGGCAGCGCTACCGGCCTCACCCCACCGCGCGGTCTTGGCGGCAATCCCACTGCAATAGCGAGTGAGGTGCAGCCGGCACCAAGATCAGCCGCCGCGGAGAAAAACCAGGCTGCGAGCGAGGCGCTAACCTTCGCAGCCTCATCGGATAAAGACCGCCAGTCGGCGCGGACTGGCGACATGCTGGCATCGGCACCAGCACCGGCAATGCGGGAAGCCCCCGGCCGTCTGGCTACAGGCGCGCCCATAACAACTACTGCGAATCGCACCGACCGCGTAGCCACGCCTTCAGCCACGGCGTCATCGGCGCCACAAACCGCTGACACACGCGCTGAAGCACGCGCGCTTACTGGGCAATCCGCAGCGGAGAACGCTTACGCGGTATCTGCATTGGCGCAACTGCCGCCAGACCAATGGCTGGCCCGCCTCGCCGAACTGCGCCGGCTCGGACGGCACGAAGAAGCTCGCGCCGGACTCACGGAATTTCGCAAACGCTATCCGCAATATGCCCTGCCACGTGCAGTGCTCGAAGGCGAATAAGAGTAGTGTGGCTCAGCTAATGGTCGCCCCCCCCCACCGCAAGTGGGCCTGCCACACTCTGTTGCAGACAAGATGGCGCAGTGGCAAAACGCCTGCCGCACACGGATACCAGGCACTGGCGGATAAAATGCAAACCAAACAATGCCGATCAAAAATGAAGACGACGTGATGAACCCCAAGCCCCAACCACCGCGCGAACCGGAACCTGCAGAGTGTTGCCAAAACGGATGCGAGCCCTGTGTCTACGATCGTTATTGGGATGCCTGCGAGCGCTACGAGCAAGCCCTGGCCAACTGGGAATCCATGCAGTTGAGGCACGCCACCACAACCGAAAAGATTACTAAATAACTGATTATTAATCTTTAACATATTTGGCAACATCATAAAGACCGACCGGGAACAGCCCCGCTTCGCGCCCAATTGTGGCATTCCTTGCCAAAACTCAACGCTAACCGCAGCCCAACTCTGCGCCAGCGCAATTCGCAACCGGGAAAATTTTATAAAGCACTGAATAAAAAGATTATATTAATGTTGCGTCGCACTATTAATGGTCTTTTCCGGGCTTGGCCACGCACCTCAAAGGGATAAATTGGGTTGCGCCTCCCCCACCATCACACTAGAATCGCCTCACTTTTCAGGGGTCGCCCGTCTAGAGCGGCCAATTTCAACACCAAGGTTTCAAGGAGCACCGTTACCCTAGCAAGGTAATTTACCCGCCGGTCCACACCGGACTGGCGATTAACGAAAGGAGGTTTTGCGTCATGGCAAAATCACACCCCGCACTGTCGCACGATCAAGTCACATCCCGCCCGGTTTCCAGGGCACGCAATTCGCTAGCAGCCCTTACAGTCCTGTTAAGCCTTGCCTCTCTCGCCATCCTGTTGAACGCCCCTATCGGCAGCCGTCTTGGCGCCTCTCTGGTGCGATCATTCGGTACGCTGGAACTGCCGGCATCCGCCCTCAACCGTTACGAGGCTGCACGCATCGAGGCGGACCCAACCGAATCAAAATACCGCGCAATGGGCGAACAACTCGCCAGTCGCTTCGGCGTTCCAGCCGAAATGACCACACAGATCGTGGCCAAGTCCTACGCGATCGGCAGCGAGCTCAAATTAGACCCGATGCTGATCCTGGCCGTTATTGCGGTGGAATCCCGCTTCAATCCGATCGCCGAAAGTGTGATGGGGGCCAAAGGTCTGATGCAGGTTATCCCGCGTTTTCACCCCGATAAGTTCGGGCCTCTGGGCGGCGAAAAGGTCGCCTTCGAAACAACCGCCAACATCACGGTCGGCGCCAAAATTCTGCAGGAATACCTGCGGCGCGCAGGCGACCTGACGGGGGCATTACAGTTATATGTCGGCGCGACCACGGAAGAAGCTGAGAACGGCTATTCAGCGAAGGTGATCGCCGAACGCGAACGACTCAATGGCATGCTCAAACAACTGCAAGGCCGCAGTTTCGGTCAGCAACAGGGCAATTCGAAATTACTGGAAGCCGCCATTTAACGCGGCGAATCGACAGCCACCATGCCCGAGCAGGAAATCCCCAAAGACTGGTTCGAGTTCATGCAAAAGGCGTGGAATCCGATTTCATTCCCGCTACCCGGCATGATGACGCCAACGGTAGATGCGGAAGAAATCAAGAAAAAGATCGCAGATTTAAAGGCGGTTGAAACCTGGCTGACGATGAACACCGGGTTGGTGCAGATGACCGTCAAGGCTCTTGAAATGCAACTCTCCGCCCTCGACAGCCTGCAAGCAACCGGCCAATCAAGCGCTCAGGGCGCGGCTCCCCCCAAGAATCCCGACGGCAAATAGTTTCTTCTTCGCTTCGTTAAGGCGACGGCGGGCGCCCTCCCTTACGAATTGCAATACGTGCGAGCGCCGTCATTTGGAACAGACTGCTTCTGAGGCGACCGCAACAGTTATGGCGCGGCCGCCCCCACCCGATCTTATTTACCGATACGGTTGCGCAATTTGCCCAGGCAGTCGATTTCGGTTTCCATGATGTCGCCGGACTTCATGAATTCCGGCGGCGTACGCGCATGCCCGACCCCGGACGGGGTACCGGTGGCGATGATGTCACCTGAATCGAGTGTCAGCCCGGCAGACAATTCCGCAATAATGCGCGGCAGTTTGAAATACAGATGCCGCGTGTTCGAGTTCTGTTTCACCACTCCGTTCACGCTGCAACGGATATCGAGGTTGTTCGGATCCTTGATTTCGTCCGCGGTGGCGATCCACGGGCCCATCGGGCAATGACCGTCCAGACTCTTGCCCTTGAACCATTGCTGGCCGTGCTGGCGCTGAATCTCGCGTGCTGAAACATCGTTGATCACGGTATAGCCAAAGACGTGTTTCATCGCCTTGGCTTCGGTGATATTGCGCCCCGCCTTGCCGATGACCAACCCGAGTTCGACTTCCCAATCGAGTTTTTCCGTGACGCCTTTATGCGCCGGAATGTCATCGAAGGGGCCATTCATGGTGGTCGCCGCCTTGGTGAAAAACGCCGGATGCGCAGGCATTTCCTGCACATGCGGACGCGCTTTGGCGCCTTCCTGGAAATGGTCGAGATAATTCCAGCCAACGCAGAAAATATTCTTGCGTGGCCGCGGAATCGGCGAGAGCAGCTTGACGGTGTTCAGCTTGACGCCCTTGCCCCTGTAACTTTTGACCAGTGCGGAAACCGCCGCCAGCCCAGCCTTGCCAGATTCGATCAACGACACCATATCGGCTGGATCGAAAGGCAGGCGCTTGCGCGCACGCTTTGCGACATCGCCGATATCCAGCGCGCGCTCTGCATCGAGCAGCACACCAGTACGGGCAACACCACCGCGTTTGGGTTTAAAAGTGATCAACCGCATGATGAATTCCTTTTTTCAGTTTACCGATAAAGATTTGAAACGTTCGCATGCCGCCACGAGCTCAGCGCAGATACCCGGCTCCCAGGCCGCATGCCCTGCCGCCGGCACGACGATATATTCCGCCTCCGGCCACGCACAATGCAGGTCATACGCACTTACCGCCGGACAAACCGCGTCATAACGCCCCTGCACGATCACCGCAGGCTTGTCGCGCAGGCAACCGACGTTGTCGAGCAGTGCGTTCTGAGGCAAAAAAATATCGTGCATAAAATAATGCGCTTCCATGCGCGCCAACCCGAGCGCCACCCCGTCGCTGGAAAAATAAGCAACGGTGTCGGCGCTGGGCAGCAAGGTCGAGCAGGAACCTTCGTAACGGCTCCACGCCCGTGCCGCCGGCATATGCACCGCAGGGTCGACATCAACCAGCCGTTGGTGATACGAAGTGAGCAAATCACCCCGCTCGCCCTCTGGAATCAGGGCGGTGAAAGCCTGCCAGGCCTCGGGAAAAATATTTCTAAGCCCATACAAAAACCAGTCGATTTCACTTTTCCGGCAGAGAAAAATACCGCGCAGAATAAAACCGAGGCAACGCTGCGGATGCGCCTCGCCGTAGGCCAGCGCCAGCGTTGAGCCCCATGAACCGCCAAATACCAGCCAGTTCTCGATGCCGAGATGAAGGCGCAACCGTTCGATATCGTCAATCAACAGCGGCGTGGTGTTATCGCGCAACTCGCCAAGCGGAGTGGAACGTCCTGCGCCGCGCTGGTCATACACCACAATATTGTAGTGCGCCGGATCAAAAAAACGGCGATGACCAGGTGCGCTGCCGGCGCCGGGCCCGCCATGCAAAAACACCACCGGAACCCCGTTCGGATTACCCGATTGCTCCCAGTACATCGTATGCACGGCGTCCAGAGACAGCATGCCGGTGCGGTACGGTTCTATGGGGGGATAGAGCTCCTGACGGAACCCTTGTTTTTTATCCATGCGATAACTCAAGCAGCGCGGAGGCCTGAACATAACACAAAGGACTCTTGCCGCGGAACGCGGGCTGCGCCATGCGGCCTGTCTGCAGGGGGTGCGTTATAATGTAGTCCCTACTGAATCAGGCATCTGCATGGACGATTCACTGCGCAATAGCGCACTCGACTATCACCGCTTCCCGACACCCGGCAAAATTTCGGTCACGCCGACCAAAGCATTGCTGAATCAGCGCGACCTCGCACTGGCATATACCCCGGGGGTTGCCGCGGCTTGTGAAGCGATCGTTGCCGACCCCGCTGAAGCACGCAATCTGACTTCGCGCGGCAACCTCGTGGCTGTGATCACCAACGGCACGGCGGTACTGGGGCTCGGCGCCATCGGTCCGCTGGCGGCCAAGCCAGTGATGGAAGGCAAGGCGGTACTGTTCAAGAAATTCGCCGGTATCGATGTGTTCGACATCGAAATCAACGAGCGCGACCCCGACAAACTGGTCGACATCATCGCCAGTCTGGAGCCAACCTTTGGCGGCATCAATCTGGAAGATATCAAAGCCCCCGAGTGCTTCATCGTGGAGCGTAAGCTGCGCGAACGTTGCCGCATCCCTGTCTTCCACGACGACCAGCACGGCACTGCAATCACTGTCAGCGCGGCCTTCATTAACGGACTTAAGGTCATCGGCAAGGACATTGCCAAGATCAAACTGGTGGTCTCGGGCGCCGGTGCCGCGGCACTGACCTGTCTCAACCTGCTGTGCAAGCTCGGCCTGGTCAAAGAGAACATCATCGTCACCGACATCGAGGGCGTGGTCTACAAAGGCCGCAAAGTCCTGATGGATCCGGACAAGGAACAATTCGCGGTTGAGACCGAGGCGCGCATGCTGGCCGAGGTCATTGCCGGTGCCGATGTCTTTCTCGGCCTGTCCGCCGGCAAAGTGCTGACGCCCGAAATGGTCAAGACCATGGCGGAGCGGCCACTGATCCTGGCACTGGCCAACCCTGAACCGGAGATCCTCCCCGAACTGGCCAGACAGGCGAACCCCAATGTGGTGATGGCAACCGGTCGTTCGGATTATCCGAACCAGGTCAACAACGTGTTGTGCTTTCCATTCGTCTTCCGCGGCGCTCTCGATGTCGGCGCGACCACTATCAACACCGCAATGGAAATGGCCGCCGTGCACGCGATCGCTGCGCTGGCGCAGGCCGAACAATCGGATGTGGTGGCCATGGCGTATGGCGAAAAAATCATGTCGTTTGGCCCCGAGTATCTGATTCCGCGTCCGTTTGATCCGCGCCTGATCGCGCAAGTCGCGCCGGCGGTGGCCAAGGCCGCCATGGACAGTGGCGTGGCGACCCGCCCGATCGCCGATCTCGACGCCTACCGCGATTCGTTGCAGCAATTCGTCTATCACTCGGGCATGATCATGAAGCCGCTGTTCGCCGCGGCCAAACAGGGCCCGCTGCGGCGCATTGTTTATGCCGAGGGTGAAGATGAGCGCGTCCTGCGCGCTGTGCAGGTGATCGTCGATGAAAAGCTGGCCTTCCCCGTGTTGGTAGGCCGGCCCTCCGTGATCGAACGCCGTATCGAACGGTTTGGCCTGCGTATCAAACCGGGTGTTGATTTCGATTTAATCAATCCCGAATGGGATGAACGCTACCGCGCCTACTGGCAGGAATACCTCGGACTCACCGAGCGCAAGGGCGTGTCGCAGGAATACGCCAAGATCGAAATGCGCCGGCGTCTGACGCTGATCGCTGCAATGTGCGTGCGCCGTGGCGAAGCGGACGGCATGATCTGCGGCACCTTCGGCACGCACCAGACGCACCTGCATTACATCGACCAGGTAATCGGGCGCCGCCAGGGCGTCCACAATTACTATGCGATGAACGTACTGCTGCTGCCGCGGCGCACGGTGTTCATTTGCGACACCTACGTCAATTTCGATCCGACCGCCGAGCAGCTTGCCGAAATGACCGTGCTCGCCGCCGAGGAAATACGCCGCTTCGGCATCACCCCCAAGGTCGCACTACTCTCACATTCGAGCTTTGGCTCCGCCAACACGCCCACCGCCCTGAAAATGCGCGCAGCGCTGGCATTGATCGAAAAAATCGCCCCCGATCTGGAAGTCGAGGGTGAAATGCACGGGGACGCCGCATTGTCCTCGCAGGTCAGACGCGGTGCGTTTCCGAATTCACGCCTCAAAGGTGACGCCAATCTGCTGATCATGCCGACCCTCGATGCGGCGAATATTGCTTTCAATCTGCTCAAAACCGCCGCCGGCGACGGCATCACCGTCGGTCCCATCCTACTCGGTGCGGCCAAGGCCGTGCATATCGTCACCTCGACCGCCACGGTGCGCCGTCTGGTCAACATGACGGCACTTGCAGTGGTCGATGCGGGCGCGGCACGCGGCAATCTGCTGCTGCCCTTTTAGGTAAACCGGCAACGCTATTATTTTTGATTGATTGATTTGATAAAGGCCAATCGATGACTACCATCAAACAGGAAGATTTCATCCAAAGCATCGCCGATGCTTACCAGTTCATCTCCTACTACCACCCGGTTGATTTCATCAAGGCAATGGCCGAGGCCTACGAGCACGAAGAATCCCCGGCGGCAAAAAATGCCATCGCACAGATTCTGATCAATGCGCGGATGGCCGCCGAGGGCCACCGCCCGATCTGCCAGGACACCGGCATCGCCGTGGTCTATCTGAAAGTCGGCATGAACGTACGCTGGGAGGCCACACTGTCGGTGACCGACATGGTGAGCGAGGGTGTGCGACGCGCCTATACCAACAAGGAAAACCCGCTGCGCGGCTCGATCGTCGCAGACCCCGACGGCGCGCGCAAAAACACGCGCGACAATTCGCCGGCCGTCGTGCACATGGAACTGGTGCCAGGCGACACCATCGAGGTCAAGCTGGCGGCCAAGGGCGGGGGATCCGAGAGCAAGACAAAATTTGCCGTGCTCAATCCGAGCGATTCCGTGGTCGACTGGGTGCTCGAGCAAATACCGACTATGGGTGGCGACTGGTGTCCGCCGGGCATGCTCGGCGTCGGTATCGGCGGCACGCCGGAAAAAGCCATGGTGCTGGCCAAGGAATCGATCCTCGACCACCTCTCGATGCATGAACTAAAGGCGCGCGGACCACAGAACCGCGCCGAAGAATTGCGTCTTGAACTGTTTGAAAAAATCAACGCGCTGGGTATCGGCGCGCAGGGCCTCGGCGGTTTGACCACGCTGCTCGATGTGAAAGTGCTCGATTATCCGACCCACGCAGTGATGAAGCCGGTGGCGATCGTACCGAACTGCGCGGCGACCCGGCATCTGGAATTCACCCTGGATGGTTCGGGTCCGGCGAAATTCGAGGCCCCCAGTCTCGACCACTGGCCCAAGCTCAGCATCGATATGGCTGCGGGTGCAAAGCGCGTCGATCTGGCGAAACTGGACAAGACGGAAGTTGCGACGTGGAAGGCGGGCGATCGCCTGTTGCTGAACGGAAAAATTCTCACCGGCCGCGACGCCGCGCACAAGCGCATTATCGACATGATCGCCAATGGCGAGAAGCTGCCGGTTGATTTCACCAACAAGCTGATTTACTACGTCGGTCCGGTCGATCCAGTACGCGAAGAAGTAGTCGGTCCGGCGGGCCCCACCACCTCGCGCCGCATGGACAAATTCATGGAAACCATGCTCGGCAAGACCGGCCTGATCGGCTCGATCGGCAAGAGCGAGCGCGGCGCGCAAACCGTCGAAACCATCAAGAAATACGGCGGCGCACATTTGATCGCAGTCGGCGGTGCGGCTTATCTGGTGTCGAAAGCGGTGAAAGCCTCCAAAGTCCTCGCCTTCGGTGATCTGGGCATGGAAGCCATCTACGAATTCGACGTCAAGGACATGCCAGTGACAGTCGCCGTTGATCCGACCGGCAATGCGGTACACGACAGCGGCCCGCGCGAGTGGCGCAGCAAGATCGGCAAGATTCCGGTCAAGGTTGTCTAAGCACGGTTGTTCGGTGAACGCCTGCATCTGCAGCAGCGTTGCAATCAAGGCGCGCCGTCTGCATGTGCAGCGCGACCAGGCAATACACCGGCATCCGTCATGAACGCTGCAACGCCCTGCGCAGAGACGACACAAACGCCTGATCGCGCCAGCATCGTCGAGTGCCTGCAGCGTACCCCACCGCCACTGCGGCCGCAGGATTTGCATTATTCACCGATTCCACCTGGCGCCCGCGTCATGCCCGCCGCCGTGCTGGTGCCGCTGGTGCAGCGCGTCGACGGCATACATGTGCTGCTGACACAACGCAGCGCCCATCTGCGCGATCATCCCAATCAGATCAGTTTTCCCGGCGGCCGCGTGGAAGGCGGCGATGAGAATCGCATCGCCACCGCCCTGCGCGAAGCCGAGGAGGAAATCGGCCTCGCTCCACAGCACATCGATGTACTGGGCACGCTGCCAGTGCACGAGATGTCATCGGGCTTTCGCATCCACCCCGTGGTCGGCTGGATCGAACCGCCTTTTGATCTGACGCTGGATCCCTTTGAAGTCGCCTCGGCATTCGAAGTGCCTCTCGCCCACTTTCTGGATCCTGCCAATCACGTGCGGCGTTATTATTTTTTCAACAACCGCGACCGCTACTATCTGGCGATGCCCTATCAGGGCCGCTATATCTGGGGCGCCACTGCCGGCATGCTCTACAGCCTTTACCGGCAAATTGTCGAAAGCTAGCGAACGTCAGCAGCCAGCAGGCGTGTAGCCGCCAACAGATAGCGGCCAGCGGCCGGCCTGCTGTGGCAAACTGCCTGAATTCAACCGAGGTAAGTACCGAAACCAATGGCTAGCGTCGAGCGTCCCAAAGCGCCCAAAATCGGCCTTGTGCTCAGTGGCGGTGGCGCACGCGCCGCCTACCAGGTTGGCGTCCTGCGAGCGATTTCCGAAATGCTGCCAGCCAACTCACCGGTTCCTTTCAAAATCATTTGCGGCACCTCGGCGGGCGCGATCAATGCCACGGTACTCGCCGCCAACGCTGACAATTTCCGACGCGGTGTGCGCCTGTTGATGACGGTCTGGAAAAATTTTCATGTGCATCACGTCTACCGCGCCGATCCGCTCGGTGCGTTTCGCAATAGCGGCAAGTGGATCCTCTCAACCCTTAGCGGCGGCCTTGGACGCAAAACGCCGGTCGCACTGCTCGATAACGCCCCGCTGGCCCACCTCCTCAACACACGGATGGACTATCCCGGCATACAACGCTCGATCGATAACGGCAGCCTGTCCGCTTTCAGTGTCACCTGCTCCGGTTATACCTCGGGCCAGTCAGTCACTTTTTTCCAAAGTGCGCCGGGTGTCGAATCGTGGCAGCGTGCACGCCGTATCGGCGTCGGCGCCGCCATCAATTCATCCCATCTGCTGGCCTCCTCCGCGCTGCCGTTTGTCTTCCCCGCGGTGCATATCAACCGTGAATATTTCGGTGATGGCTCGATGCGCCAAATCGCACCGATCAGCCCGGCGCTGCACCTCGGTGCCGACCGCCTGTTTGTCATCGGCGTAGGCCGCCAGTTACAGGCCCAGCCCGAACGCGCCAGCTCCGACACTTATCCGTCGATCGCGCAAATCGCCGGTCACTGCCTGAATAGTATTTTCCTCGATGGCCTGGAGGTCGACCTCGAACGCCTGCAGCGCATCAACCGCACGCTCAGTGTGATTCCGCCTGAACTACGGGAAGAAAATCACATGCCGCTGCGGGAAATCGACTTCCGCGTCATATCCCCCAGTGATGCACTGGAAAAAATCGCCACCGATCATCTGTCCTCGCTCCCGCTGACCATACGCTCCTTGCTGTTCACCATCGGCGCACTGCGAAAAAGCGGATCGAACCTGGTGAGCTACCTGTTATTCGAACGCGAATATTGCCGCGCCCTGATCCAGCTCGGTTATCACGACGCGAAACAACGGCGCGATGATCTGATGGGTTTTCTCGGTTATGAGGCCTGCTGGTTATGATTCAAACGTGTGTTCTCGCATGATGGAAAAACCTTACTCCGAAGCCTGCGCGCGCAACCGCGGGCCGCTGCTTGAGGTGCTTAAGATAGCGTTCGCGACGTGCAACCACGTACTCGAAGTCGGCTCTGGCAGCGGACAACATGCGGTGCATTTCGCCGCTGAACTCCCCCACATCCAATGGCAAACCAGCGAATTGGCGCCCCTGCACGCCGGCATCCACGCCTGGCTGGCCGACGCGCAACTACCCAACCTGCGCCCCCCTCTCATGCTGGACGTCGCCGGGGTTTGGCCTGACCTCACGGTTGACGGCATCTTCACCGCCAACACGCTGCACATCATGTCGTGGCCTCACGTCGAAAAATTTTTTGCCGGCGTGGCCAAAGTATTAACCACGGGGGGCGTACTCGCCGTTTATGGGCCGCTTAACTACGGCGGCGCCTTTACCTCGGAGAGCAACGCGCAATTCGACCAATGGCTTAAAGCGCGCGATCCGGTCAGCGGCCTGCGTGATTTCGAAGCGCTCTGCACACTTGCCGCCCGCGCCGGTCTGGCGCTCGAAGACGATCACGCGATGCCAGCGAATAACCGCACTCTGGTGTGGCGGCGATTGAGTGTAAACGCCACCTGACATATAGTGCCCCCTCAGCATTGTTTTCCAACCGTGTCGATTGCCGTCCAACATGACTTTTCTCGCGCTTATCCTTGCCCTGCTGCTTGAACAATGGCGGCCCCTGCGCACCGGCAATGTCCTCTATGCGGCATTTGCCCGCTACGTCAACCGGCTCGCCCAGTCGCTCAATGCCGGTCAATATCGTGATGGCCTGATTTCCTGGACGCTCGCCGTGATTCCCGCCGCCGTGCTGACCTGGGTGGTGTATCTGTTGTCACGCCAGCTGAACTGGATCGCAGTGCTGGCCTGGAATGTGGTGGTGCTCTATGTCGCCTTCGGTTTCCGCCAGTTCAGCCACTTTTATACCGATGCCGCAACCGCATTGCGCGCCGGCGATCTATCGCGTGCGCGTGCCGTCATCGCGCGCTGGCGTGGCGATAGTGCGAGCGAACTGACGGCGGACGAAGTCGCGCGCGTCGCCATCGAACTCGGCCTGCTGCGCTCGCATCGCCACGTGTTCGGCGTAATCGTTTGGTTTGTGCTGCTCGGTGCAGCCGGCGCGATTGTTTACAGGCTGGCGGCGCTGGTCAGTGATCGCTGGGGGTCAGCGCGTGACGGCGACACCGGCGCCTTTGGTTTGTTTGCCGCACGTGCCTTTGCCGTGATGGACTGGCTGCCGCTGCGCCTGACCGCCTTCGGATTCGCGGTGGCGGGTGACTTCATGGGCGCGGTTGAATGCTGGCGCGCGCAAGCTGCAACCTGGCGCACGCAGCAGCAAGGCATCTTGCTGTCGGCAGCGGCCGGCGCACTCGGCGTCAAGCTCGGCGGCGTGTTGCATGAGGACAGCGGCATTCAATACCGACCACAACTCGGTGACGGTCCCGACGCTGACCTTGATACGATGGACGCCGCCGCCGGCCTGATCTGGCGCGCGCTGGTCCTGTGGCTTTTTTTGGTTCTGCTGGTAACGCTTGCCCGCGCGGTCTGAGCGCGCGACGAGACACTCTTGGCGCTAGTCAGCGCTGGCACCCGAGATTTTGATTACCCGCATCCAGCGCGCCGCGTCGGCGCGAATAAACGCCGTGAATTGATCAGTCGTCATGGCGATGGGTTCACCGCCGTCTGCGGCCAGCCGCTCACGGATGTCGGGATACTCCATGATGCGCCGGGCCTCCCCATGCAAACGGGCGACGATATCCTTCGGCAAGGCGGCCGGCGCGAACAAACCAAACCACTGCTGCGACTCAAAGCCGGGAATCCCCGCTTCGATCATCGTCGGTAACGCCGGCACCGCGGGTGAACGCAGCGGCGAGGTTACCGCCAGCGCACGCAAACGGCCGCTTTTGACTTGCGGCATCGAAATCACGATCGTTGTAAACGACAACTCGATCTGTCCGCCGACCAGGGCCAGCACGGCGGGCGCCGAACCCTTGAAGGGTACATGCGTGAGACGCGTTGCAGTTTCAGATTTGAACAATTCGGCGGTCAAATGGGCGGGGGACCCGTTGCCCCCCGAGGCGTAGCTCAAACGTTCCGGCTGCGCCCGTGCCAGCGCCACCAACGCCTTGACCGATTGCACCGGCACCGACGGATGAACCACCAGCATCAACGGTGATGCCGCAACGAAGGCCACCGCGGTCAGATCACGCAAGGGGTCATACCCCAGTTTCGGATACAGGCCCGGATTGATGACAATGGGGCCGGAGGACGACAACAGCAATGTGTAACCATCAGGCGCCGCCTTGACGACCACTTCGGTGCCGATCGCACCCGCCGCGCCGGCACGGTTTTCTACCACCACCGGTTGCCGCCATGTTTCGCTGAATTTTTGCGCCAAAGTACGCGCCAACATGTCAGTCACACCGCCCGGGCTTTGCGCCGCAATGACGCGTAGCGGACGCGCCGGCCAGGCCTGGGCAAACGCTGCAGTCACTGAAAAGACGAGGACGACGAGGGCGAAGACACCAGGCAGCAATCTGATCGACAAAGGGGGAGCTCCTCGACGGAATTTAATCGCGGTAGCGCGATTTATTTTCAATCTGCAATAACAACTCGCGATAGGACGCGACCCGCGCCGCATCGATGCCGCCGCTCTCCATCAAGGCAATGATGGCGCAGCCGGGCTCGCTCATATGCCGGCAATCGTTGAACTTGCAACGCCCCAGCTGCGGGCGCATTTCGACATAACAATTCGCCAGTTCCGTGGTCTCGACATGTTGCAGACCAAACTCCTGCAGGCCCGGCGAATCGATGATCGAGCTGTTTGCATCGAGATGATAAAGCCGTGCATGGGTGGTGGTATGCCGTCCGCTGCCAAGCGCTTCCGAGAGCTCACCAACACGTGCGGCGGCATCGGGCAGCAAACGGTTGATGATGGTTGATTTCCCCATCCCCGATTGCCCTACCAGCACGCTGGTATGTCCGGCCAGCGCGGCACGCAAAGGCGCAATGTCAATTTTGGCGGCCAGCGGCAGCACTTCGTAACCGAGCGCGCGATAAAGGTCGAGCGCGGCCAGCGCAACGTCCGACTGCGGCAGATCCATTTTGTTCAATGCGAGCAGTACGGGGATTTCAGCGTATTCCGCAGCTGCCAGACAGCGGTCAAGCAAATGACGGTGCAAGGTCGGCACCGCCAGTACGACAACGATGCGCGTCACGTTGGCGGCGATCAATTTCTGGCGCTGAATATCAGAGCGGTAAAACAGCGAGGCACGCGGCTCGATGACTTCAATCACGCCCTGCTCGGGCGCCGTCATGGCGATCTGCACGCGATCGCCACAGGCGATATCGGTGCGTTTGCCGCGCGTCGTACAGGTAATCAGTGAACCATCCGCAAGTTCGACCATAAAGCTGCGACCAAAACTGGCGACAACACAACCGCCAAGGGTCGGCGACGCAACCTTGTTACTGCGTTTATTCAAAGCGTGAACAATGCATCAACCTCGGCGGCGCAACCGAAATACCCCGGGCATGCAGAAAGTCATGACATGGATGACTGTGACAGGCCTGCGAGATCATTGAAAACGCAATGTCATAACTCGAACAATGCATCGACCTTGGCGGCGCAAATAAAGTCATTCTCCGACAGCCCGCCGATTGCATGCGTCGCATAGTCGACTCGGCAGCGGTTATAGCCGACATTCATATCCGGGTGATGATCTTCGCGGTGCGCCAGCCAGGCCACCGCGTTGACGAAGGCCATGGTTTGATAATAATTGGCGAACTCATACGTTTTACTGATCACCGCACCGTTTAATTGCCACCCCTTGATCTGACCAAGCAACATGGCCGCTTCGCTGTCATTGAGCGGTGCAACGCCACCCTCGCAAGGCTTGCATTTTTTACGGGCAAGATCGGCCGCTCCCATATCAACCGACCGCTTTCAGGCGCGCAATACGCGCGGTGGCCGGAGGATGCGAATCGTAGAACAACGAATGCAGCGGATCGGGCGTCAGCGTCGCTGCGTTATCCTTGTAAAGCTTGACCAGCGCCGTCACCAGATCATCGGCCGCCGCCTGCTCCGTGGCATAGTGGTCGGCCTCAAACTCATGCTTGCGTGAGTAATAACTCGACAGCGGCGAAAGCAAAAAGGTGAATTGCGGCACCACAATAAAGAACAACAGTAGCGCCATCGCTGTTGAAGATGTGCTGACACCGAGCGCCGTATAGAACCAGGTCTGCGTCATTAACTGGGCCAGCAGCCAGAGAAAAGCCAGGCTCACAGCAAACGTCCACACCATGCGCTTGATCACATGCCTGTGCTTGAAGTGTCCGAGTTCATGTGCGAGTACAGCCTCGACTTCCTGTGGCGACAAGCGCTCAAGCAGGGTATCGAAGAAAACGATACGCTTGGTTTTGCCAAAGCCGGTGAAGTACGCGTTGCCGTGGCTGGAGCGTTTTGAACCATCCATCACCATGAGGCCACCGACCTTGAAACCACAGCGTTCCAGCAAACCTTCGATCCGGCTCTTGAGTGCAAGGTCTTCAAGCGGTGCAAATTTATTGAATAGCGGTGCAATCCAGGTCGGAAATATCGCCAATACCATCAGGTTAAAGGCCATCCAGACCAGCCAGGCATACAGCCACCATGCCGGCCCCATGCCCGCCATCACCCACAGAATGGCGGCGACCAGCGGAACACCAAGCGCAGCGCCCAGCAGCGCATGCTTGATACCATCGAGGATAAACATGCGCGGCGTCATTTTATTAAAGCCGAAACGCTGCTCGATGACGAAGGTGCGGTAGATGTCAAATGGCATCTCGATCACCGCCATCAAGGCACCCAGCATGATGATCAGCGTGACACCGCGCGCGACGCCAGGCTCAAACCAGGCACTGCTCAACCCATCGAGCACCTGCAGCACCCCGCCGAAGGTCAGCACCAAAACCACCACCGCTTCGAAGACGATACTGAGCAGCGAGAGACGGGTCTTGGCGTTGCTATAGTCAGCCGCCGTACGGTGAGCTTCTGCGGTGATTTCGGCGGCGAATTCAGCCGGCACCGCCTCGCGGGCGGCGGCGACATGACGGATATGGCGCAAGCCCAGCCACATCTTGAGTGTGGTGGTCAGGGCCAGCGCGGCAAGAAACAAGACTGTGAAGGTATGCATAGGCGAAGATTATCCTATCTCGGCGTGAATATGACAAAATGCGGGCCTGTTTAGTTTTAACCGGTGCAAACAAATCATCATGGCTGCGAATCCCGACAATCTGCTGTGGGTCGACATGGAAATGAGCGGCCTCAACCCGGAAATCGAGCGCGTGCTGGAAATCGCGATCGTGGTCACCGACTCACAACTCAATACGGTCGCTGAGGCACCCGTGTTAGTGGTGCATCAAAGCGATGCAGTGCTCGGAGCGATGGACGCCTGGAACAAGAGCACCCATGCGAAATCCGGCCTGATCGACCGCGTCAAGGCATCGACGCTGGCCGAGGCCGAGGTCGAACGCCGGCTGGTTGAATTTCTCAGCGCCTATGCACCTGCCGGCACTTCGCCGATGTGTGGCAACACCGTTCATCAGGACCGCCGCTTCATGGCGCGCTATCTGCCGGCCTTGGAGGCGTTCTTCCATTACCGCAACCTCGATGTCAGCACACTGAAGGAATTGATGAAGCGCTGGCGCCCCGATCTGGCCGCCGGTTTTGTCAAACATGGCAAACACGAGGCTCTGGCCGACATCTACGAATCCATCAACGAGCTCAAATACTACCGCGAGCATTTCCTCAAGGTATAACGCCCCGGCTGCGGTAACGCAGCCGCTTGCTTGTGAGACCAGCGGGCAACCTGTCCGCGCACTGCCCTTTAATCATGCCTAAAAACACCATTGCCCCCATCCCGCAAGCCGGCGAGATCACCGCACAAGTTCTGCGCGGCATCGCCGGCAACCGTATTCCAGGATTGCACTTCGCCGGTTACTTTCTCGATATGGCGCTGCCGCGCATCAACGGCGATGAAGTGGTCATGTCGTTACCGCACGCGCCCCACACCTGCGACGACCAAGGCATGCTCGACCTCACGACGCTATGCATGCTCGCCGATAGCTCGCTCGCCACGGCGACACGCAGCCAGGTCGCGGCGGGGGCACGCCTGGCTACGCTGCATTTACAACTGCAATTCACGGGACTGCCGGCCAGCGGCGCCGCGACTTCAACGGCGCGTCCACTCGGCGCTTTCGCCGGTAGCGCCGTCCAGCAGTTGCTGGCAAGTGCAACGATCGCGACCAGCGCGGGCATTATTTGCCACACCAGCGGGGAATTCGCTGCGCTCGAACCACCGCCCGGCGTCGCCCTCGCACCGTTGCCATGGCAATACGAAACACCGCCGCAGCCGGCCGCACTTAGCGCAGGCGCACTATTGGCCGACGAAGAACCGATCTTCAAGGCCTGCCGGAATGCCTTGCGCAAAGCCGCCGACCAACCGGCTTTCATCCAGCATTTTTGGGGCGGGCTGCCGATACGCACGAGAGACGGTGCACGCACGCGCTTTGCGGTCGGCCCTCACGTTGGCAACCGTGTAGGCCATGTGCAGGGCGGCATTTCGGTCGGCATCGCTGCACGCTGCGCCTGTGTCGCCGCGCCGGCCCACATGATGCTGTCGAATATTTCAGCCTGCTACATCAGCCCCGGGCGGGGCAAGGCGCTCGTCGTGAAATCACGCGTCGTGCATCCCGGAAAAACCATCGCCGTGGTGCGTACCGAGGTCAAAACAGACACTGGTGCACGGGTACTCGACGTCGTCACCCACCACGTGGCACGCGGGCGCGCGTAGAGCGCCCGCGCCCTGCAGATCAGTCGGCGCGTGCGCCCGACGCTTTGATCACTTTCGCTAGCTTGGCGTATTCCGACTTGATGTAATCATCAAAGGCAGCCGGTGTGCTGTAGATCGCCTCCACGCCTAGATTGGCAAAGCGTTCCTTGACGTCGGCCGTTTGCATCGCCTTGACGATCTCGGCATTGATGCGACCGATCACCGGCTTCGGCGTACCTGCCGGCACCAGTATGCCCCACCAATTATCAAAGGCGAACCCGGGCACACCTGCTTCGGCCACTGTCGGCAGTTCCGGCAACAGGGGGGTACGTTTGGCACCGGTAACGGCCAGTGCGCGCAGCTTCCCACTCTTCACATGAGGCACCGCCGGTGGCGCATCGGAAAACACGACTTGAACCTGACCCGCAATCAAATCATTGACCGATAACACCGTGCCCTTGTATGGCACATGCGTCATCGCCACGCCTGTCATGGTTTTATACATTTCACCGGCCAGATGCGCTGGCGAACCGGCGCCACCGGAACCAAAATTCAGTTTGCCCGGATTAGCTTTGGCATAGGCAGTCAATTCCTGCACCGACTTCACTGGCAAGGATGGATTCACCACCAATACGTTGGGGCCCGCCGCCACCAGCGTCACGCCGGCGAAATCGCGCAGCGGATCATAACCAAGCTTCGCGTAGAGTGAAGGGTTGGCCGCAATCGGCGTCATATTGCCAACCAGCAAGGTATATCCATCGGCCGGCGATTTCGCCGCCAGTTCACTGCCGATGCCACCGTTGGCGCCAGCGCGATTATCGACTACCAACTGCTGCCCCCAGGCTTCGTTCAACTTCATGCCAACAATCCGCGCGATGATGTCGGAAGTACCGCCCGGCGGATAAGGTGCAATCATGCGCACCGGCTTGCTCGGATAAGCTGTATCAGCGCCAATTACCGGCGCAGCCATAGCGCCAAGGATCAATGCGACGATTGAAAGCGCAGTTGTTTTTTTCAATTGCTTCACAATAACCTCCAGACAGTATTTGAATGGTTTGTCGACACGCAGTATCACTCCGCGCTGATACGGGCCTCGCGCACCACCTTCACCCATTGCGTAATTTCCGATTTGATAAACGTGCCGAAGAATTCAGGCGTGCTTGCCATCGGCTCGGCGCCCTCGCCGGCGAGTTTTCCGCGCACCTCGGTGGCACGCATGGTGAGCGCCAGCTCGCGCTGCAAGCGGGCGACAATTTCCGCCGGCACCGCTGCAGGCGCCATCATGCCGAACCACGAAATCACGCGATAACCGGGCACGCCTGCCTCGCTGACTGTTGGCAGTTCCGGCATGATCGAAGAGCGCTTCTCGCCGCTCACCGCGAGTGCGCGCAAACGACCGGCCTTGGCGTAGGGGATGGCAGCGGTAAGATTGGGAAACATCACCTGCACCTGCCCACCGATCAAATCGGTCAGTCCCGGGCCAGAACCTTTGTAGGGGACATGCACAAGATCAACCCGCGCCATGGTGTTGAATAATGCGCCGGCCAAATGGGTCGCATTGCCGTTGCCCGCCGACGCGTAATTCAGCTGGCCGCTGCGGCTACGCGCCAGCGCAATCAATGCCTTCACCGTATGTACGGGCAGCGAGGGATGCACGGCGACGCAATAGTGTCCGATGGTCAACAGACTGACCGGTGCAAAATCGCGTGTCAGATCGTAATCCAGTTTGCGATACAACCCGGTGTTGATGGCCTGCGCCGGGGTCGCCATGAACAGTGTGTAACCATCGGCGGGGGCACGCGCCGCCAGCTCGGCGCCGAGATTGCCGCCTGCGCCGGCGCGATTATCAACCACCACCTGCTGGCCGATTTGTTCGGATAATTTTTGCGCGATCACGCGCGAAACGATATCGACCGCGCTACCCGGCGAGGATGCGGCAATCAAGCGCACCGGCTTCACTGGATAAGTCTGGGCACAGCAGAGTCCGGACAGCAGAAGAAGCGCTGCCGCGGCGTATCTCATTCGGCTTTGATGCCGGAGGCCTTCACGACCTTGGCCCATTTGACGATTTCACTGCGTATGTACGTTGCGCATTCGTCGGGCGAACTACCAACGATTTCAAAGCCGACGTTTTCGAGGCGCTCTTTCACTTCGGGCACTTTGAGCGCACGCAAAATCTCGCTGTTCAGACGCATCACCACGGACCTTGGGGTCCCAGCCGGCGCCATCACGCTGTACCACGCGCTGGCCTCAAACCCCGGGTAACCGGATTCTGCAATCGTCGGCACCTCTGGGGCTGCCGCAGAACGCCGCGCACCAGTTACCGCGAGCGGGCGCAGCTTGGCGCCTTTAATATGCGGCATCACCGATGACATGCCGCTAAACATGATCTGCACCTGGCCGGCGAGCAAGTCGATCACCGCCTGGCCGCTACCTTTGTAGGGCACGTGCTGCATCTGGATACCGGCCGAGCTGTTCAGCAATTCACCGGCCAAATGGCCCAGACTGGCAACCGCCGCTGACGCGTAATTGACCTTTTGCGTATTGGCCTTGGCATAGGCCACCAGTTCACGCACCGATTTCACCGGCACCGAAGGGTGGGCAACCAGAATGTTGGGGGCGACTGCCAGCAATGTAATCGGTGCGAAATCCTTCACCGGATCAAACGGCAGTTTCGCGTAAAGACTCGGACCGATGCCGAGGTTGGCGATGTAACCCAGAACAATGCTGTGTCCGTCGGGCGCGGCACGGGCGACGAGTTCCGTGCCGATGTTGCCATTACCACCGGCACGATTATCGACCACCACTTGCTGACCCAGCGCATCGGACAAACGTTGCGCCAGCGTGCGTGCAAGGGTATCGGTACTACCGCCGGGCGCAAAGGGCACAATGAACCGAACAGGACGCACCGGATACACTGGTTCCACCGCCGATGCCGCTGACACGACGCCAGACAGACTGAGCGCGGCCACCAGGCCGCACTGCAGCAGCCTAGCGGGTCGTCGCGCGATCGTCGGCACGCCAGCGGTTCCAGGCGAAGCTCTGATCACGCCGGATGCTTTCATCTTCCTGCATCTTGCGCACCAGTGCGGTGACGTCCGACTCATACTGCTGCTTGCGTTTTTCAAACGGCCAGAGGTGGCCACGCGCAAAGACCGGCGACTTGAGAATATCCTTGAATTTCATGATCAGGCTCCGCGCTTGGTATAGGGTAATCGCTGCTGCGTCGTAATTGCGCCGATATTCTAGCGCATACCCGGGAACATACCCGGCGGCATGCCCGGTGGTCCGCCAGCACCGGGCTGACGCGGCTTGGCGATCAGGGCGGCACGATCTTTAAGCAGCGGCTCCAAAGTCTTGCCGGGAACAACGAAGGTCCAGGCAGACAAATCCTTCTCGGCCTTCACTCGCTCATCCAGTTTGACCAGCGTCTCCGCGAACTGTTTATCGAGCCGCTCTTTGTCTTCGGCCTTCTCACCCTTTTCCGCTTTGCGTTCGCGCGGCGCTTCACCGGTCACGGCGACGGTGAGGTAATAGTCGTCGCCCTCGGGCTGTTTGGCGATCTTGACGGTATAGACGAGGTTGTCATAGGTCTCGCCGACAAAACTGCGCGGCTTGACCATATTCTCCGCTTTCACGCCAACCGCAACGTCCGAAAACGCAAGATTGGCCAGCGCGTTGACCGCGCCTACGGCGGCACTGGCATCAAGCTCGCCGCCACCATCCGCAAACTTCCACTGGCCGTATTCTTCGGGCCGCGCGAGTTTCCATTGCGCGCCCTCACCGCCAGCGGTAAGGCTACGGATACGCTCAGCCTTGAAAAAACTCTTGGCAAGCCAGCGTGCCGGATTGGCTTCGGCGACGACCAGCGCATCCGATACCACTAACACGGTAGTACTACCCGGCATCAAGACATAACGGCCAACCGGGGTCTGCGGCTTGATCGGCAGGGGGCTGTCCTCAGTCTTGATTACTTTCTTGCCCAGCAGAATGGTGGCTGCAGACTTGCCGGCCGCGTCAAACAACTCAAGACGCGTACCCATGGTCTCGGCGGCCTTGGCATCCTTGCCATCGCCCTTCCCCGGATCAACCAGATTGAGGCGCGGTAGCAGTGAATCGCCAACCGTTTCGGTTTGCACAACCTTGAGTTCGGTCAATTTGATCAGCAAGTCGCCGATATCCTGATTGTTGCCACCGTAGCCGTTACGCTCTTCGACCACCCAACGCTTGTCCTTGACGACCAGGCGCATACTGCCCTTGCCATCGGTCAGCTGAATCTGGGCGATATCGGTGACGGGGAGTTTTTCAAACAGCTTGGAGCCGATTTTTGCATCGGCCTTACGCCAGGAACTCAGATCATTCCAGAACAGTCCGAGGCCCGCGCCACCCAGCACGGCCAACACCACCAGCAGAGTCAAAAACGATTTGCGGTTCATTTGGCAGCCACCTTCCGCCGGCGCATCATCGCCAGCACGACACCGAGTATCACCACCAGCAACGGCACAGTACCGATGTTGACGAGCTTGGTCCAGAACTGCAGCAGCTCACTTTCCTCACGCAAATTCTTGCGCAGGTCTTTCAGATCACGCTTGGTTTCGGTGGTCTTCTTGCGGAAATTATCGACCTCCGTCTGCTGTTCCGGCGTGAGCACCGAGCTTTGGGTGCCGCCGCGCTGCTTCTGCAGGGCAGTGAGTTTCTCCTGCGTCTGCTGCAAGGTATCTTCGAGTTCCTTGATCTTGCCCAGGTAGTTCTGCTGTGCACGGGACTCCATCTGCTGAATCACCGTGAGCGGGCGCGTGAAGGCGGCACGACTGCGCAAACCGGTCAGATCAAAATCACCGGCCACCTGCTCAACCAGACTTTGCGCAAAGTTCAGGTTGCCGTTACGCGGCACGATCACTTTCTGACCGAACACTTCCTGCACTTCAACCGCGGCGTTATCGGTCAGCATGTCGACGTCGGAAACAAGCACCACCGAATTTTCCTGAGCCGACTCTTTCAGCGATGTATCCGCTTTGGCTTCGTCGGCCTTGGCATCACCCTTCTTCGGGTCGCGCGGTGGCTCATACGGTTTTGGTTTGCCTTCCGGAAAGGCTGTCTTGAATTTTCCGGAGACGCGTATGGCGATCGGATAAGGCGTGCCGTTCGGCTGAAAACCGCGCGTTGATGGCTCGCCGGAGAGCGTGGCGATGATCAGATCGGCCAGCATCGCATTCGGTGAAGTCTGCACCAGCACGCTTTGCGTGAGCCCCTCGGCCGGTTTACCGGTAAACACGCTAGAGAACGGAATCAGCAACTGACCGACGCGGCTGGTCACCACATCATCCTTGTTCAAAGCGTCCTGCGGCAGCGATAGCAGCGTCGGCAGAATGCGCGGACCCGCGCCACTGGCATACGTCAAATCGGCAACGACCTTGCCCATCTCCATGCCGTAGCCCCAATGCTTGAGCAGGCGGAAGAAGGTGGACTGCCCGGCGGCGGTGCCGCCCAACGGGTTCTGCATATCGGGCTGCTGATCGAAGTAAGCGAAAGAATCCATGAAAGCGATCAACTTGCCACCACGCAACACGAACTGGTCGATGGCGAATTCCGCGGTTTCCTGGATGTCGCGCGGATGGATCACCAGCAGCACCTTGATCTCGTCGGGAATCTTGTCCGTGTTGAGGTCAATCTTTTTGACGGTGAACAGATTCTGCAACTCGGTCATCAGCGTCCACGGCTCGGTCGGCTGCTGTTTTTTCATCGGATTGAGAGGCTGCCCCATCACTGGCAACCCGCTCATCACGCCGATCACCGGCTTGGTGGTCGAAGCGACGCGTGTGATCGCGCGTGTGATGTCATATTCAAGCAGCTGTTCGCGGTCCGGTGCGAGCACCGGCAAGGGGAACTTCTGATCCAGAAAGGCAACGGACAAACCAAGATAAAACTTTTCCTGGGTATTCGTCAGTTGACCTTCGATGCCATCGAGGGTTGCTGATTCCTCAGCGTCCGAATCAGGCTCCGGATTGAGCCGTTCGATGATCACCTTACCGCCACCGGCGCGCGCAAACTCGCCGAGCAAATCTTCAACGCGTTTCGCAAAAGTCTTTAGACCGACCGGCAGTGCGCTGTTGCCCTGTGAATAGTAATAACGGATTTTGACCGGCGCTTCGAGCTTCGACAGGATCGCCTTGGTGCCCGGCGACAGCGTATACACGCTGCCCTGCGTCAAATCGGCACGCAGATTCAGCGAGCTGATAATGAAGTTAGCCGCAATCAGAATAACGACCAGGGCGGCCACACCGCCGGCTGAATAGAGCAGTTGTTCGAGATGTTTTTTATTCATGATCTGTTCCTAACCCGCGCGATGGCCGCGAATGACCACACCGGTGGTAAACAAGGCGAAGCCCATCAAGGAAGCAAAGAACATCACGTCGCGCAAGTCGATGACGCCACGCTGAAAGCTTTCAAAATGCGTCATCACACTGAACGAAGCAATGGTCTGCACTACCGCCGGATTAGCCCAACGCACCAGCAGATCGGTGACCGGCGTGAAACCGGCCAGGATCAGAAACAGGCAGAGCATCACCGAAACGATGAAGCTGATCACCTGGTTACGCGTCATCGCCGAAGTCATGCAGCTGATCGCCAGATAGGAACCAGCCAACATCAGGCTGCCGACGTAACCGGCGAAAATCACGCCATTGTCAGGGCTGCCCAGCCAGTTCACTGTAATCCACACCGGGAAGGTCAGCGCCAGCGCAATGCCGAGAAACAGCCAAGAAGCGAGAAATTTTCCGACGATCGCCTGCCACGTCGTGATCGGCATGGTTAGCAGCAGCTCGAGCGTACCAAGGCGACGCTCTTCAGACCACAGACGCATACCAGCGGCCGGCACCAGAAACAGATATAGCCATGGGTGCCAGGTAAAGAACGACACCAGCGAAGCTTCGCCGCGCTCGAAGAAATTACCGACGGTAAAAGTGAAGAAACCAGTCAGCAACAGAAAGATCACCAGAAACACATAAGCCACCGGCGACGTGAAATAACCGCCGAGCTCGCGCTTCATGATCGCCTTGATATTATTCCATGCACCCATTATGCGGCCCTCTTGATGGTGTCAGGCAAGGTGATGCTGCGGAACACATCGTCCATGCGCCCCTCCTCGACATGAATCTCGTCGAGCTTCCATTGTTCACGTTGCGCCAGTTCAGCGACGCTGCCGACAAACGCGGCGTTGCCGCCGCGCGTCTGCGGATAAGCCCGCACCACGGCAAGGCCGCCCTGTTCGGAGAGGACCTCACTGCGCGCGGAAACGGCGGCGAGTTTTTCCATGATGGCCGCAGCGGCGGTGCCACGCACCGACAAATGAACCGCACCAGCAGTTTCCGAACGTGCCTTAAGTTCCTGCGGCGTACCGTTAGCCACCACGCGGCCGCGGTCGATGATGATCACGCGCGAGCAGGCTGCTTCGACTTCTTCGAGGATGTGTGTGGAGAAAACGATCGCCTTTTTCTCGCCCATGCGCTTGATGAGTCCGCGCACCTCGTGCTTCTGGTTGGGGTCGAGGCCGTCGGTCGGCTCGTCAAGAATCAGGATGTCCGGATCATGAATGATCGACTGCGCCAGACAGGTACGGTGTTTGTAGCCCTTCGACAGGGTGTCGATCGTCTGGTAGAGCACTCCTTCGAGCATGCACGTCTCAACTGAGCGGTGAATCGCCTTCTTCTTGGCGTCGCCGGTCAGGCCGCGCAAGTCGGCGGCAAAGGCCAGAAAACCGAACACTGTCATATCGGCATAGCCCGGCGCGTTCTCCGGCAGATAGCCGATCAGGCGTTTGGCGGGCAGCGGATCCTCGACAATATCGAAGCCGCCAACGGTCACCCGTCCCGACGTCGGCGGGTAAAAGCCCGTGATGATGCGCATGGTTGTGGATTTACCGGCACCGTTGGGCCCGAGAAACCCAAGCACTTCGCCGCGCTCGACGCTGAACGAAACATCGTCGACCGCGCGCTTGGCGCCGAAAGACTTCACCAGATTTTCAACTTTGATCATTATGGTCCTCCACCACGTCAACCGGCCGCTGCCGGCAGCGCGTGATTTTTTCACTTGTATGGGGTTGCGCAACTGTTTTCAAGTCCCGCGCAACTATCGACCGCCGCCTGTGCCAGAGGTTCCCGCGAACGCTGAAAGCTGTCATCCGCCCTTGAGAAATACCAGCCCCCCGTGCCGCAGCTTCAGTGCGGGCGCCATTATGGCAGGTTTCAAAGGCAGCGTGCTGGAACGGCCGGAGATGGTGCCGGGTGCAGGGATCGAACCCGCGACCTTCGGTTTACAAAACCGCTGCTCTACCAACTGAGCTAACCCGGCGCGGGGTGGATTTTCGCATAGTCGTCATCAAGGGCGCCATATCCGCGCGCGAGAATCCTCGATGGCTTGCCGCAATAGCATTCGAGTGCGCTCGACCACTCCGTTCGGCGCGCATCGTTTAGACCGCAGCAGAATCAGGGGCGCCGCTGCAAATGCCGGTCAAAGAACCCCATGAACAAATCAAACGCTTCCTGCTGCATCGGCTCCGGCTGATAGGCACCGCCGGGCTTGCGATAAATATACGGGTAGCCATGCGAGGGGTGATCAAAACTGACCAGGGTGGAATCCTTGCCGGCCTCCAGCATCCACTCATGCACCAGCTTGAAGATGCCCTGCAGATGATCGCTGTCGCGCGCCAGATGCAGGATCGGCGTGTTGATACGGCGGATGCGCTCCATCGCACGCGGCTTATCGGCGTTTTCGCGTACCACCTCGATGTCCTGATACTGGATTTCCGTGCCCTTGCGCGGCGCCGAGGGGCCGGTGTTGACGCTGATGAATTCGTGCGAGGCTCCCTCGATCGCGACTCCAGCAGCGAAATCCATTTCCGCCGCAACCTTCAAAATCATCTCGCCGCTGTGACTGACGCCGATTGCACCGATTGCATCGGGATCCACATACGGCAGGCTGCGCAAATATTTGAAGATTGCAATCAGATCATCAGAATCGAGCGTCGGCGATGACTTGACGGTACGCCGCACGCCGCCACTGATGTCGTCGGGCAGGTTTTCCGCGCGCACGATATTTTCGTAGAGGTGCGGCACTTCGTTGCGATAGTTGACATACACCACCACATAGCCGCGCCTGATCATTTCATCCTGCATCGAGGCCAGCAGATCAACCTGCGCCTCCAGATGCGGCACACCGCCTTTGCCGTCGCCGCGCCCCATGGTAATCACCGGAAACGGCCCGTCGCCGGCCGGCTTGCGAATACCGATCGGCACATAAATTTCGTCGCGTGTCAGCACAAACGTCAGTTCCATGGGAATCGCCGAGCCGCGCACCGGCCGGGTGATGCTGTAGCCGTGTGGTGGCAACTCTTTTGCGACAGGCGCGTTCATACGCATGCTCCTCTCAAGGTACAACATCCTCAGTAAACCATTCCGTCGGCAATTCATGCCCATGACCCGCAGCACGCGCCTTCTGATAAAGCGCAGCACCGACCGCCGCAAATTGCAGACCAAGGCCGGGCAAATTGACGAACACGGTTTTCTGTTCCGGTGATACACGCCCGCCGGCCATCCCAGCCACCAGCTCGGCCAGGGTAGGGGCGGCAGCGACGTCAAAGCCTTCGATCGTATGCCGGTTCTTCGGCAACACCACGCCGCGGGTTGTGCTGACGTTTTCGTGCACCACACGATCATTCACCGCCGCCACATCGGCGTCCAGCACCACCGCAGGCTCGAGCTCCGGTCCGCGTATGGTGCCGACATGCATGCCCGGCTCAACCCAGTCACGTCTGAACACATGCTGCGAGGCGTTGGTCGCGCACAACACGATACCGGCGCCCCGCACGGCCTCTTCGGCGCTTGCCATAGCAGTAACCCTGACGCCAACCGACTCGCCCATCTCGCGACAAAACGCCTCGCGTTTTTCAGGTGTCGGGCTGTAGCAGCGGATCTCGTCGAGTTTGCGCAGGGCGGCAATCGCCATCACATGACCGCCAGCCTGCCAACCGGCACCGATCACCGCCACGGTTGTCGCATCGCTGCGTGCCAGATAACGCGCGGCCAGCGCCGAGGTCGCACCAACACGCATGCGCTGCAAAATGCCGTCGGGGAAAATCGCCAGCGGCTCGCCGGTTTCAACGCTGAACAACAAAACGAGTCCGGTGTAACGATTGCCTGGAGCAAGCGGCAATTTGACCTGCCGCTTGTTGGTAAACGAAAGAATATCGGAGTTGATGCGCACGACGCCGATACCACTGTGCTGCACCACACCGCCCATCATTTTCAGCGAATACACCGTGTCGGCGCGCGACGTCAACGTCACCGCATCCGAGCGCGTGGCATTGGCGGCGCGGCCCTCGGCCATTTCGCGATAAACCAGCTCAAGGGCGGCGATGCAATCGCCCATCGTCAGGAGCTTTTCTGCATCGTCATTCGACAATATCAACATAATCGGTGTGCCAGCGGTAAAAATGGGGGGGCGAGAGTCGTGCAATAGTTACACGCACCGCGCGATGAGTTTAACACCGCACCCACACACCGAAACGCCACCAATAGATGCGTGGCCCGCAGCACTTTACATTGCGGCATCCGCCCCGTATCGTTGCGCCTCGTTTTCGTAATCGACCGCAGGCCACAACTCCCCATGAATTCATTTTTTCTGCTGCGCCGGGTCTTTCTGGGCGCGACAGGCGTGCTTTTTTGCACCGGCGCAGCGATGGCGGCATTTCCAGATAAGCCCATACGCATGATTGTTATTTCCTCGGCGGGCGGCAGCACCGACATGGTGGCACGCGCTACCGGTCGCGCTCTCGGCGAAGGGCTGGGGCAGACAGTGGTACTCGACAACCGACCCGGCGGCGGTGGCGTCATTGCATCCGACCTCACGGCCAAGGCGCGCCCCGATGGCTATACCATCCTGATGTCGAATACGAGTCATGCCGTGCAACCCAGCCTGCACGCGAAACTCCCCTATGACCCGCTGAAAGATTTTGCGCCGGTCAGTCTGGTCGCATTAACTCACAGTCTGCTGCTGACACATCCATCACTACCGGTAAAAACTGTTCGTGAGCTGATTGACTACGCAAAAACAAACCCTGGCAAACTGAATTACGCGTCGGGCACGAATGGATCGTCAGCGCATATTGGGAGCGAGCTGCTCAAGCTGATGGCGGGCATCGACATCGTGCGCGTGCCTTACAAGGGCACCGCGGAAAATCTCAACGCACTGCTCGCCAATGAAGTGCAAGTCAGCTTCGTCACGCTTCCCGCGGCGCTGCCGCTGATCAGCTCCGGCCGCCTGCGCGTGCTGGCGCTTGGTGGCCCGCGTCGCGTCGCACGCCTGCCCGATGTGCCAACGCTGGCGGAAACCCTTCCCGGCTATGACATCGGGACCTGGCATGGTGTTCTTGCACCGGCCGGCACTCCGGCAGCGATCATCGCGCGCATGAGTAGCGAGCTCGCGAAAATGGCAAAAACCCATGAACTTCGCGAACAGGCCGCCGCCCAGGGTCTCGAACTGGTCGGCAGCACACCGCAGGAACTCGATGTTTATATCCGTGGCCAGATCGTCAAGTTCGGCAAAATGGTCAAGGCCACTGGCATGCGGGTCGATTAGCTAACCAAACTTGGAATGATCAAATCATGATGATTGCTGATGCGCAGGTACATATCTGGGGCGCTGACACACCGGAACGCCCTTGGCCCAAACGCCACTCCCCGCACCGCCCGGTAGCGCTGGGTAAGGACGAACTGCTGCGCGCGATGGACGACGCCGGCGTTAATCGCGTGATCATCGTGCCACCAGGCTGGGAGGGTGAACGCAATGATCTGGCCCTGGAAGCAGCGCAACTTCATCCCGACCGCTTTGCCGTCATGGGCAGACTTGATCCAGAAAGACCCGGCGCAATGGAAGAGCTCGCCGATTGGCGCAAAAGCCAGGGCATGCTGGGGATACGCCTGACCTTTCATACCGAGTGGCAACGTCCGCTCTTAACCAATGGCAAGCTCGATCTGTTCTGGCCGGCGGCAGAGCGGGCCGGTGTGCCGGTGATGGTATTGGTGCCACATCAGATGCTGCACCTGCTCGAACCGATTGTGGCGCGCCATCCCGGGCTGCGGTTTACGATGGATCACCTGTCGGTGCCATCGAAGACGCGCGGCCACGAAGCGTTTGCCGGGCTCGACCACCTCCTGGCACTGGCGCGTTATCCGAATCTGGCAGTGAAAGCCTCCGGCCTGCCCAGTTACTCTGTCGAAGCGTATCCGTATCGCGACCTGCAACCGCATCTGCGCCGTGTTTACGACGCGTTCGGCCCGCAACGTATCTTCTGGGGCACGGACTACTCGCGTCTGCCGTGCAGCTATCGTCAGGCGATCACACTGTTCACCGAGGAACAACCCTGGCTGAATGAAAACGACAAGGAATGGATCATGGGGCGGGGATTATGCGAGTGGCTGGGCTGGCCACTGCCGGCGGCGTAAGCGTTATCAGTCGCCGCCCGTCTATCAGTCCTGCGGGGCGAGTTGCAGCGGCAACGGAATCAGCGGCATCGGGTTGTCATTGGGCACCGCGGTGAGCGCCACATTCATGATCATCGCATTGGTGGCGTAATAGCCGACCACACCCAGCAAATCGATCACGCCCGCCTCGCCGAACTCGGCGACGGCGCGTGCGTAGGTGGGGTCACTCACCCCTTTGTTGGCATATAGCTCGGTAATGAAATCGTAGACCGCGGCCTCGTCGGCACGCATGGCTGATGGACGCCGCCCCTCAGCGAGCGCATCAATCAGCGCCTGCTCCATACCCGCCTGCAGGGCATAGGGCACGTGGCCATTCCATTCGTACTGGTTGCTCCAATGACGTGTCGCCAGCATGCCGGCGAGCCGGTTGATACGCTTGTCGAGACCGCATTTGAAGCGAACATACTGGCCGACTCTTTGCATACAATCGGCCAGCTCGGGGCTTCTCAACATTGCACCAAAGGGGCCGCGCACCGAACCGCGCGAACTTGAAAGTTCAGCTGCGACCTTCTGTTGCGCCACGTTGAACTGCTCTGGCGGTATCGGCCGCATGCGCTCGGGCAAGACGGTATAAGTAATCGTTGCGGATTGCCCTGCGTTTTTCCCTTGAGCACTCATCGTGCGATCCCTTTTATTGGTGTGAAGCCCGGATACAAGACAATTGGGTTATTAAATGCTGCGGGCGCGGTGCATCGCCTGTAATCGCGATGGCCCGGCATACACATGTCGGTATCTGAGAATACCGCAGCAACACGTCGCAAAAAGAACGGTCGACGAAGGCCACACCAAACCGGATGACGGACTATTTGACGATTTGCAGGCGGCGTTTGCCCGAGGGCGCAGGGGCCGGTGGGGTTGGCTCGGCATCCGGTGTCATCGTATCGTCGGTGGAGACCGATGGTTCCGGCGGAAAAAACAAACCCTGGTTGTTTTCGCGTGCGGAGATGCCAATCACCGCTGTCATAGGCACGGAGCACTCCCGTGCAACCCCGTTAAAACGCGCGGAAAAGGCCACCAGATCATCACCGATGGCCAGGTGCTGTGTGGCATCCGGACTGATGTTCAGCACAATTTCGCCATTCTTGACGTATTCAAGCGGCACGCGCGTATTGGCGTCCACCTTGACCGACAGATAGGGCGTGTAGCCGCTATCCGTGCACCACTCGAATATTGCGCGGATCAAATACGGCTTGGTCGATCGTTCCTTCATCATGACCGTTCGCCTACTTCCGCATGACCTTTTCTGAGGCGGTCAGCGAGTCGATATACGCCGGACGGCTAAACAACCGCTCTGCGTATTTCATCAACGGCGCGGCTACTTTTGGCAACTGAATATCGTAGTAATCAAGGCGCCACAACAGTGGCACGATCGCCACGTCGAGCATCGAGAAGTCCTCGCCCAGCATGTGTTTCTGCTTGGCAAAAACCGGGGCAATCTGCGTCAGACCGTCACGAATCGCCGCGCGCGCCTTGTCGGCATTACGCTGGTTGCCCTTCTCCAGCGTCTCGACATGCGAGAACAGTTCACGCTCAAAACGAAACAAAAAAAGCCGCGCGCGGGCACGCATCACGGGATCAGCGGGCATCAACTGCGGGTGCGGAAAGCGATCATCGATGTATTCATTGATGATGTTCGATTCATACAGGATCAAGTCACGCTCGACCAGCACCGGGACCTGGTTGTAGGGGTTCATCACCGCAAGGTCTTCCGGCTTGTTGTGCAGATCCACGTCAACAATCTGGAAGTCCATACCTTTTTCATAGAGCACATTGCGGCAGCGCTGGCTGAAGGGGCAGGTGGTGCCTGAATACAAAGTCATCATAATGGGGCGCCTTGATAGATCGCGTAGTGATTGTTGGTCGGAAACGCCGGCGTCAGGGCGCGCAACGCACACCCTGACGCCGCTACGCAGATTAGTGCACGTCTTTCCAATAAGCTTTTTTCAGCGCAAACGCAAAAATGAACAACAGTCCAAGCGCGAGAAGCGCATAAATACCGATCTGACGGCGCTGCAAACGGGCCGGCTCGCCCATATAGTCGAGATAGTTCACCAGATCGACCACCGCCTTGTCGTATTCAACCGACGACAGAGTGCCCTTACCCGGGACTATGCTACTCAACACGTAACGAGTTGACGTTTTGCCCTCGCCACCGTCGGCATTCACTTTTTCCAGGCGCGACAGCGTTTTCGACGCAATAAACGCGGCCTCTGCCTCTTCATGGCGCCCGAACTCTTTCTTCTCAAGCGTATTCTGGCCAGACAGCTGCCATAAGACGTGCGGCATACCGACGTTTTCAAACACCAGGTTATTCCAGCCCGTCGGACGACTGCTATCACGATAAAACCCGCGCAGATAGTTATAGACCCAGTCGGCCCCGCTACCGGCCCCAGAGCTGCGCGAACGCGTAATCACCGTCAAATCAGGCGGCGGCGCACCGAACCAGTCCTTGGCATCTTTTTTGTCCATTGCCACCTTCATCAACTCGCCGACCTTGACGCCGGTGAAGATCAGGTTATCGCGGATCTGCTGCTCGGTCAGCCCGAGATCCTGCAGCCGGTTGTAGCGCATGTAGCCGGCACTATGGCAATTCAGACAATAATTGACGAACAGCTTGGCGCCATTCTGCAAAGAGGCGACGTCGTGCGAATTAATCGGCGCACTTTGCAGACGCATGCCTTCATTGGCCTGCACCGCCGCCGGTATCAACAAGGCGGCCAGCGCTAGGCCGCGCATAAAACGTTTAACCGATGGACTTACCATGTGACCCTCCCCGGCTCGGGTTTGCATTTATCGATCTTCGAGTACCAAGGCATCAGCAGAAAGAACAGGAAATAAATCGCCGTGCCAATGCGCGCCACTACGGTGGCGCGGTCGGCGTTGCCCAGCCAAGCACCAAACTGCCCCCAAACATTGGTCGGCTCAGTGCCAAGATAACCAAGGATCAGGAAGACAATGACGAAAGTCGTCAGCGCAGCGCGGAACAAAGGCCCTTTGTAACGGATCGACTTCACCGGGCTACGGTCCAGCCACGGCAGCAGAAAGAAAATCAAGGTCGACACGCCCATGGCAATCACGCCGGGAAACTGCGAATTGAACATCGGCGGCACCGCACGCAGAATCGAATAAAACGGCGTGAAATACCAGACCGGCGCGATGTGCGGCGGCGTCTTCAACGGATCGGCGGGAATAAAGTTGTTGTATTCGAGAAAATAACCGCCGCCCTCAGGCATGAAAAACATGATGATGCTGAAGACGATCAGGAAGACCGACACGCCCATCAGGTCCTTCACCGTGTAATACGGATGAAAGGGGATACCGTCGAGCGGATGGCCTGCCGCGTCCTTGTGCGCCTTGATCTCGACGCCGTCCGGATTGTTCGAACCGACCTCATGCAGCGCCAGAATATGCGCTGCCACCAGCCCAAGCAGAACCAGCGGAACCGCAATCACATGGAAGGCGAAGAAGCGATTCAGGGTCGCGTCCGATACCACGTAGTCGCCGCGTATCCATACCGACAGGTCCTCACCAATGAAAGGTACCGAACCGAACAGATTAACAATCACCTGCGCGCCCCAGTACGACATCTGTCCCCACGGCAGAAGGTAGCCAAAGAACGCCTCCGCCATCAGGCAGAGGTAGATCAGCATGCCGAAGATCCAGATCAATTCGCGCGGTTTCCGATACGAACCGTACATCAGGCCACGGAACATGTGCAGATAGACACAGATGAAAAACGCCGACGCACCGGTCGAGTGCATGTAGCGGATAAACCAGCCGCCCCAGACGTCTCGCATGATGTATTCAACCGACGCAAAAGCTTGGGTCGCGTCGGGTTTATAGTTCATGGTCAGGAAGATGCCGGTGGTGATTTGCAGCACCAACACGAACAACGAAAGCGCACCGAAGAAATACCAGAAATTGAAATTCTTGGGAGCGTAGTATTCGGAGAGGTGGTCACGCCACATCGACATCAGCGGGAAACGCTGGTCGACCCAAGTCAGCAAACCACTGGCTACGCCGTTCAGCGGGCCAGCGGAGGTGATGGTGACGGGTTGTTTGTCTGCCGCAGCCATGTTTACGCCCCCTTGCTGTCGTCGCCGATGATGACCTTGTTGTCACCAACGAATTTATACGGCGGCACCTTCAGGTTCACCGGTGCCGGCGAACCCGAGAAAACACGCCCCGCGAAATCAAACTTGGAACCGTGGCAGGGACAGAAGAATCCGCCATTCCACTCCGCGCCCATCTCACCCTTGGCCTCCACCGACTTGAATTGCGGCGAACAGCCAAGATGCGAGCAAACGCCCTCAATAACCGCAATTTCAGGCCTGATCGAACGGTATTCGTTCTTGGCGTATTCCGGCTGCAGCGGCACTTCCGATTTCGGATCGGACACCTGACCATCGCTTTTCTTGATGCCCTCAAGCATTTCCTTGGTGCGGTTGACGATCCACACCGGCTTGCCACGCCATTCGACGATTTGCATCTCGCCCGGCGCAAGTTGGGAAATATCCGCTTCAACCGGCGCGCCAGCCGCTTTCGCCCGCTCTGATGGCAACATGCTGCCCGCAAACGGCACGGCCGTAGCCGCCGCCGCTATGCCGCCGACAACCCCCGTAGCGCCGATTAAAAACCCGCGCTTGCCCTTATCCACTTCCTGGTCCGACATGGAAATCCCCGTTGACGATTTGGAAGAAAACCGCCATTTTAGCGAAAGTCGCGCCAAAACTTAAGAAAAACTTGAGAAAAACCTATCCACTCAGTGTATTACACCTGCCGGGGACAGCATTTTCCCGGGCTTTTCAGACAGGATT
>CAIWNB010000038.1 GCA_903913965.1 uncultured beta proteobacterium | reverse complement strand
GGGCGGTGCGACGTATGAAGTCATTCTTGCGATCGGGCATACAGACCGCCTTGGCTCGGCGCAATACAACCAAAAGCTCTCGCTCAAGCGGGCGGAGTCGGTAAAGCAGTATCTGGTCGCGAAAGGCATTGCGCCCAACCGAATCTATGCAGAGGGCAAGGGCAAAGCACAGCCCATCACCAAGCCGGCCGATTGCAGGATGACGAACCGTAAAGCCCTCATCACCTGCCTGCAGGCAGATCGGCGAGTCGACGTAGAAGTAACAGGAAGCAAATAAAAGACATGCCATGCCCGAACATTCCTGCCGAACGCCGCAATCGACCTACCTTTCTGGCTTGGCAAATGTGGTAGGATACGGCGATCGCTTGCCTAATCAGAAGGTGTGTGATATTAATTGCCGGTCTAGATTCAGCAGCTTAAGAAGTTTCTGTTTCAGCTTTGACAAAACCCCGGTTTTTTGTTTTTATTTTTGCAGATCAGGAGGAGCAAAAATCATGAATTCAGCTTTCCGTAACATTCTTGCAGGACTCGCCGCTGTTGCGGTTTGTGGATCCCTGCCCGCGCTTGCTCAGGTCAAAAACCAGGGTTACGTCACCGACACCAATGGCAACGTTGTAACCGCAACCGGCGCTGGCGTCTGCGTCCGTAACGCGCAGTGGACTCCGGCTTTGGCCGCAGCTGCAGAAGCTTGCAAACAGTGCACCCCCGATTTGTGCCCGGCCCCAAAGGCAGCGGCAGCAGCCCCGGCGCCGAAACCGGCCGCAAAGCCGGAAGCCAAACCGGAAGCCAAGCCAGAAGCCAAACCGGCTGATAAACCGAAACCCAAGGTTGAGCCGCGTAACGTCGAACTGAAGATCGAACTGCAGGGTATCGCCTTCGGCAAACCCGATCTGACGGCCGACAACATTAAGGAACTCGATGAGTTCTTGGCAAAAGAAGTTAAACCGCTTACCACGGTTGGCGCTGTGATCATCACTGGCCATACGGATCGCATCGGTTCGCAGAAAACCAACAAGAAATTGTCGGAAGACCGCGCAATCAAAGCTCGCGATTACATGACCGGTAAGGGTATCGACCAGAAACTGGTCTTCTGGGAAGGCAAAGCTGACAAGTCGCCAATCCCGGTTACCAAGTTCTGCGATAACAAGATGAACCGCAAACAGCTGATCGAGTGCCTGGCACCGAACCGCCGCGTAACGGTTGAAGTGGTTGGCACGATACTCCCGCCGCCGCCGAAGCCGGAAACCAAACCGGAAACCAAGCCGGAAGCGAAGCCGGCCGCCAAGCCCTAACCGGCGCCTGCTTGAAAAAAGCCCTGCTTCGGCAGGGCTTTTTTTTGCATGCTGCAAATATGACGAATAGCCCTACACCGATACAGACCCTGATTGAAGCGCGCTGGGTGATACCCGCAGCGCCGGCGCGATGCATCCTGGAACAACATGCCGTCGCCATCGGAGACGATGGCCGCATCGTCGACGTGCTACCAATTACAGAGGCACGTGAGCGTTACAACGCATCTTCCGTGGTGGTTCTCGCCGATCACGCCTTGATTCCCGGTCTGATTAATCTGCATAGCCATGCCGCCATGGCCCTGATGCGCGGACTTGCCGATGACCTGCCGCTGATGGATTGGCTAAACCAGCATATCTGGCCCGCCGAAGCACGGCATCTGTCCGAGGCTTTCGTCTACGATGGAACGCGATTGGCCTGCGCCGAAATGCTGCGCGGCGGCACCACCTGTTTTAACGATATGTATTTTTTTCCGCGCGACACGGCGCGCGCCGCGCTGACCGCGGGCATGCGGGCTGCGGTGGGCATGATCGTGATTGATTTCCCGTCTACCTATGCGGCAGACGCCCAAGACTACATCAGCAAGGGCCTCGCTTTTCGCGATGAGATGAAGGACGAAGCCTTATTACATTTCTGCTTTGCCCCACATGCCCCCTACACCGTCAGTGATGAACATCTGACGCAGGTCGCAACCTATGCAAGCGAGCTCGACCTGCCGGTGCAGATACATCTGCACGAAACACTCACTGAAATCGAGCAAAGCCTCGCCAAACACGGCGTGCGACCTCTGCAACGTCTGCAAAACGCTGGCTTGCTGAACCCCGGATTGATCGCCGTACACGCGGTGCATTTAACCCGCGAGGAAATCGCCCTGCTCGCCCGTTACGGCTGCCACGTTGCACATTGCCCGACCTCGAATCTCAAACTAGCCAGCGGCATCGCGCCGGTGCGCGCCTTGCTGGAGGCTGGCGTCAATGTCGGGCTAGGCACCGACGGCGCTGCCAGCAACAACCGCCTCGACATGTTTGCGGAAATGCGCCTCGCAGCCCTGTTGGCCAAGGGCTCAAGCGGAGACGCCACCGCGGTGCCGGCCTGGCAGGCCCTCGAAATGGCAACCATCAACGCCGCACGCGCGCTCGCTCTTGATGATCGTATAGGCTCGATTACCACCGGTAAATTTGCTGATCTAACCGCGGTAAATCTTGCAGACAGTGCAATCAGCCCCTGCTACGATCCTCTTTCCCACCTCGTGTATGCCGCAGGCCGTGAACATGTGAGCGATGTTTGGGTTAATGGCCGGCGCGTCCTCGATCGGGGCATACTGACCACTCTTGATAATGAGGAATTGCTGGCACGCAGTCATTATTGGCGCGACCAACTGCATCCAACATCATGACCACAAACAATTTCGATCCAGCGGAACTCGCAAAATTCAGCGAACTCGCGCACCAGTGGTGGAACCCAACCGGTGATTTCAAACCACTACACGACATCAATCCCCTGCGCCTCGATTACATCGATCGGCGCGTCGGCCTGAGCGGCAAAGCGGTCATCGATATCGGATGCGGTGGTGGCATACTCGCCGAGAGCATGGCTGTATGCGGTGCCCGCGTCACCGGGATCGACCTCGCCGAAAAGCCGCTGATGGTGGCGCGACTGCATCTGGCGGAGACCGGTAACCATGTTGATTACAGGAACGTCTCCGCAGAAGACATCGCCACCGCATCGCCCGGACATTTCGATGCCGTCACCTGCATGGAAATGCTGGAACACGTGCCCGACCCCTCGAGCACGGTGGGCGCCTGCGCCGCGCTGGTTAAACAGGGCGGGGACGTTTTTTTCTCCACTATTAATCGCAACCTGAAAGCCTATCTGTTCGCGATCGTGGGCG
>CAIWNB010000037.1 GCA_903913965.1 uncultured beta proteobacterium | reverse complement strand
GGGTTTAGTTGTTATGCGTGCGGCACGGTGGCGCGGGCCACGGCCGCACCGTCGGCGAGGCTTTCCGCCGACCAGCACAAATCGATCAAGGTGCGGGCTTCGGTGTTGTCGAGTACGCCGTCGGTGAGGCTGCGGAATTTGGCTTCGAGATCGGCGTCGCTCATCGGCCGCGCCAGTGTGCCGAGCGCGTTCTCGACGGTTTTTTCAAAGCGGCGGCCGTCTTTCAGCGTGATACTGATGCGCGCCTGGATTTTTTTCAGCGCGGCATCCGGCGCCACGGTGACAAGGCGACGCAGCGTTACTACGCGCGGGTCGTTGACGGCGGCGTCACCGAATTGCGGTTCGCCGGCGGCACCAAAGACGATGGCAGTGGCGGCGGCGTGAAAGATGCTGAACTTGCCCTGCAGGCCGGTCTGCGGTTCTTTGATCGCAGTGAGTTCCATGACGATCGGACACACCGTGAGCTCGACGCGCGCAATGTCCTGCGACTGCAACTGATGTTCGTTGCGCAGCTGGATACAGCCGTCGATGGTGGCGTGCACGACCAGACCGCAGGCGTAGGGTTTGTACATGTTCGACATCAGCTCGAAGCGGCTGCCGAGTTCGCCGGTGATAACCGTCGGCTCAAAGCGCGTCGAGGTCACATGCGCCCAGCCGCGTTCGGCTTCGAGCACGCGTTCCGAACTGGTGAAATTTTTCGCTGCCAGCAGTGCCGCTGTCATGCCGCCCTGCGCGGCGCGGCCGGGATGCAGGCTCTTGCACATCGAACCGAACATTTCGCGCAGGCCCGCGGATTGGGTGGCGGCGATGCCCAGGGCCCAGCGCATCTGCTGTTCATTCAGGCCGAGCAAGCGACCGGTAGCGGCGGCCGCCCCAAAGATGCCGGCGGTGCCGGTGATATGCCAGCCACGGTCATAGTGTTCGGGAAACACCGACAGCGCGATGCGGCATTCGGTTTCCACGCCCAGCACGAAAGCATGGATCAGATCGGCGCCGCTGGTCTTGCGCCATTCGGCAAACGCCAGCAGCGCCGGCCACAGCGGTGCGCTCGGATGTACTGCGCGCGCGTGGGTGTCGTCGTAATCGAGGACGTGGGTGCTGATGCCGTTGATCAGCGCGGCGTTGAGCGCGTCGAGCCGCTCGCGGCGACCGAACACGCCGGCCTGCGGCGGGCCGGCGAAATCACGGATCGCGGCGAGCGCGTTTTCAACGGTTTCATGGCGGGCGCTGCCAATCGCGCAGCCCAGCGCGTTGAGCAGGGCGCGGCTGGCTTCATGCCGCACGCTGGCCGGAATGTCGGCCGGCTGCGCATGGACGACATAGTCGGCCAGGATGCGCGTGACTTCTGCGGTTTCACTCATCGCCGCTTACTCGGCACGCACGCCGGCCGTCTTGATGATGACGGTAAATTTGGCGATGTCGGCTTTGATGCGGGCCGCGAACTCTTCAGCGCTGCTGCCGATCGGGTCGGCACCTTGCGCGATCAGCAGATCGGCGAGCGCTTTGCTTTGCACGATGCGGCGCAGTTCAGGATTCAGCCGGTTGATCGCCTCGCGCGGGACGCCCGTTGGCGCGAGTAGACCGAACCAGGTGACGGAGTCGAAACCGGGCATGCCGGATTCAGCGATCGTCGGCAGGCTCGGTGCGGCGGCGCTGCGTTTGATGCTGCTGATGGCGAGCGCGCGCAACCGGCCGGAATTCACATAGGGCAGCACGGAGAGTGTGTTGGCGAACATCATCGACACCTGGCCGGCGATCAGGTCGGTGACGGCAGGCGGCGTGCCTTTGTACGGGATATGCGTGATATCAATGTTGGCCTGCTGCTTGAACATCTCGGTGGCCAGATGCGGGCTGCCGCCGTTGCCGGTCGAGGCGTAGAGCAGCTGGCCGGGTTTGGCCTTCGCCATCGCGATCAGGTCTTTGACTGATTTCACCGGCAGCGAGGGGTGCACCACGAGCACGAAGGGGGCGGCGGCGACCATCGAAATCGGTTCGAGGTCTTTGACCAGGTTGTAGCCGAGCTTGGGGTAGAGCGCCTGACTGCTCGCCACCGAGGCGGGCGTAAACAACAGCGTGTAACCGTCGGCCGGCGCGTGAGCGGCCACTTCGGCGCCCAGATTGCCGGCCGCACCGGCGCGATTGTCGACGATGAATTGCTGACCCAGCGCTTCGCCCAGTCGCGGTAACACGGTGCGCGCGACGATATCGGCGCCGGCCCCCGGCGGGAAGGGCACGATCACGCGCACCGGTTTGACCGGATAGGTTTGCGCGCAGACGGCGGCAGAGAGGAGCGCCAGAACAATGGCACCGACGCGGGAGGATTTGAGCATGATTCTGGCCGTGGCCTTGAGTGCCGCGGACGGGGCTGGTTGTAAGGGTGCGTCAAGGTCTGTGCGGACCGCCGCGGCGCTGCCGCAGTCGTCGCCCCGGCGGCGTTTTGCACACGCGCAGAGGTGTTCACAGGCGCTCTGATACTGCGCTGAATTTTATCAGTCGCGATACCCCCGCACAACGCGCCAGCGCGCCGCGCCCGGCCGGCGAGTTACGTTAAAATGCCGTCTTCACAACACGTGGGGTGGCGCAAAGTGGGGAAAATTTCCGTTGGTATCGTGATGGGCAGCACCAGCGACTGGGATGTGATGAAGCATGTCGCCCAGCAACTCAAGGATTTTGGCGTTAGTTACGACGCGCGCGCCTTGTCGGCGCACCGGTCGCCCGATTTGTTGTTCGAATGGATCGACGAGTGCGAAAAAAACGGCGTGCAGTGCTTCATCGCCGGTGCCGGTGGCGCAGCGCATCTGGCCGGTGTGGTGGCGGCAAAAACACAGTTGCCGGTGCTCGCAGTGCCGATGCCGTCCAAGCATTTGCAAGGTCTCGATTCGCTGCTCTCGATGGTGCAGATGCCCAAGGGCATTCCGGTGGGGACCTTTGCGATCGGTGACGCTGGCGCGGCCAACGCCGGTCTCTTTGCGGTGGCGATGCTGGCGCTGGGCGACAAGGCCATGGCTGACAAGCTCGCCGCCTTCCGTCACAAGCAAACCGAGGCGGTCAAGAACGCCAAACTGCCCGCTTAAACGGCGCAGTTCATTCATCACGGCATTTAATTTTTCCGGTAAGGACACGACTGTGGCTCACGACGCAATACTCGAAACCAATCTGCAAAGCCTGCCCTTCCTGCATCGCGGCAAGGTGCGCGATCTCTACGCCGTCGGCGACGACAAACTGCTGGTGGTGCAGACCGACCGCCTGTCCGCCTTCGATGTCATTTTGTCCGAGCCGATTCCGGGCAAGGGCGCGGTACTCACCGAGATGTCGTATTACTGGTTCAAGAAACTCGGCCATGTGATTCCCAATCACCTCACCGGGATCGCGCCGGAAACCGTGGTTGCCGCCGATGAGCGTGATCAGGTCGCCGGTCGCGCCATGGTCGTGCACAAATTCAAGCCGCTGATGATCGAGGCGGTGGTGCGCGGTTACATCATCGGTTCGGGCTGGAAGGATTACCAGAAGACCGGCAAGGTGTGCGGCATCGAGTTGCCGGCCGGCTTGAAAGAAGCGGAAAAACTGCCGCAGGTGATCTTTACGCCGGCGACCAAGGCGCCTGCCGGCGAGCACGATGAAAACATTTCGTTTGATGAGGCGGCGCAGATTGTCGGCGCCGAGATGGCGGCGAAGGTACGCGACGTGTCGATACAACTCTACAGCGAAGCCGCTGCTTATGCGGCGACACGCGGCATCATCATTGCAGACACCAAGTTTGAATTCGGTCTTGATGCGGCGGGCAAGCTGTATTTGATCGACGAGATCCTGACGCCGGATTCGTCGCGTTTCTGGCCGGCGGCTGAATATCGCACCGGCATGAGTCCGCCGTCGTTCGACAAGCAGATAGTGCGCGATTGGCTCGAAACGCAGGGCTGGAACAAAAAGCCGCCGGCGCCGCGTGTGCCGGCTGAAGTGCTGGCGAATACCTCGGCCAAGTATCGCGAAGTTCTGACCTTGCTGAGCCAATGAGCCGCCGGCGCCCGTCATGAAACGCGACCTCGGTGCACTGTTCCCCGAGCTTGAAAAAGACCTCAAGCCGTATACCGCGGAAGCGACGACGGGCATCCTGCCGTTTCAGGAAATCTGTCGCCTGATCGATGGCGGTCGCATTCATGCCGCATCGGGCATCGAGCGCGAGCAGGTGCAACCGGCAAGCCTTGATCTGCGCCTCGGCCCCAAGGCCTGGCGCGTGCGCGCGAGTTTTTTGCCGGGCAGCGCGACGGTGGCGTCGAAGATCGAACGGTTGAAGATGCACGAAATCGATCTAACCGGCCCAACCGTGCTGGAAAAAGGCTGCGTCTACATTGTCGAGCTGATGGAAGAGCTGAAACTGCCAGCGGGCATTGCCGGCAAGGCCAATCCGAAAAGCACCACCGGCCGTCTCGATATCTTTACGCGCCTGATCACCGATAACGGCAATGAATTCGAGGGCGTGCGCGAGGGCTATCGCGGCAAGCTCTATCTGGAAGTCGTGCCGCGCACCTTCAGCATTCTTTTGCAGCAGGGCGCGCGCCTGAATCAAATTCGTTTCGTGCGTGGCAACCCGCCGGCCTCGGATATCAAGCTCGGCCAGCTCGATCAGAGCGAACCGCTGGTCTATCTTGAGGCCGATGGCCCGCATGCGGCGGTGATCAAGGATGGCTTGTGGATTTCGGTTGATCTTGAAGGCAATGCCGATAACGGCATCGTCGGCTACCGCGCGAAGAATCACGCGCCGCTGGTTGATCTCTCGAAAATTGCGTACTACGACACACTCGAATTCTGGGAGCCGATCACGCGCACGCCGTCGCGCGGGCTGGTGCTTAACCCCGATGATTTTTATATTCTGGCCTCGCGCGAGCTGATCCGTGTGCCGCCGAATTACGCCGCATCGATGGTGCCCTATGACCCGTCGGTCGGCGAGTTCCGTATTCACTACGCGGGATTTTTCGATCCTGGTTTTGGCTATGGTGAAAACGATATTGCCGGGACCCGTGCGGTGCTTGAAGTGCGTTCGCACGACGTGCCGTTCTTGATCGAGCACGGCCAGGATGTCGGGCGCCTGATTTACGACCGGCTGTTGGGCGTGCCGGAGAAAATTTACGGCGTGAATATCGGCTCCTCCTACCAGCGTCAGGGCCTCGCCCTGGCCAAGCAATTCAAGCTGCCGGCCTGAGCCGGCGCCGCCTTCTGCCATGACGGTGACCATCGGCCGCGACATCGCGCATGCCGTCGCGATTTTGCGGCGCGGCGGGCTGGTCGCTTTGCCGACGGAAACCGTCTACGGGCTCGGCGCCGATGCGCGCAACGCTGACGCCGTGCGCCGTATTTATGCGGCCAAGGGCCGGCCGGCGGATCATCCGCTGATCGTGCATCTTGCCGATGCAACACAACTGGCCGACTGGTCGGCCGAGGTCACGCCGCTGGCGAAGAAGCTGGCTGAAAAATTCTGGCCGGGGCCGTTGACGCTAATTCTGCGTCGCGCTGCCGGCGTCGGTGACTTCGTCACCGGGGGGCAGGATACGGTGGGCTTGCGCGTGCCCTCGCATCCGGTCGCGCAGGATTTGCTCCGCGCCTTCGGCGGTGGCATCGCCGCGCCCTCGGCCAACCGCTTTGGCCGCGTCAGCACGACGACGGCTGAACACGTGGCAGAAGAGCTTGGCGACGCGGTTGACTACGTGCTCGATGGCGGCGCCAGCGACATCGGTATTGAATCAACGATCATCGACGTACGCGGCGACGAGCCCGTGCTGATGCGGCCGGGGCATATTGGCGTACGCGATATTGAAGCGGCCGCCGGCGCTGCGTTGCAGGCGCCGCGTGTCGACGCACCGCGTGTTTCGGGCGCACTGGCGGCGCATTACGCACCGGCCACTCCGTTGTTGTTGCTGGAGGCTGATTTGCTGTTGGAGCTTGCCGCCACGCTGTCGCAGCAAGGCCAGCGGGTCGCCGTGCTGGCCATGAGCGCACGCCAGCCCTTGCTCGATGGTCTGCATTGGCAGGCCGCCTCAGACGAAGCGGGCGCTTACGCGCACACTCTGTATGCGAACCTGCGCGCGCTCGATGCCGCCGCTTGTGCGGTGATTCTGGTCGAGCAACCGCCGCTGCGGCCGGCCTGGGCGGCGGTCAATGATCGCCTGATGCGGGCGGCGGCGGGCGCACGCCCGGCGTAGCGTCTACTCGACGTCGCTGCGCCCGGTTTGCGGCGTTCGCACCACCGTCACGCTACACGGCGCCTCGGCGACGACGCGCGAAGACACACTGCCAAGAAAACGCCGTAACGCCGAACTGGCGCGCGCGCCGACGACGATGTGATCGACATCATTGTTTTGCGCATATTCAATAATCGCCGAGGCTGCGTCCGGCGCTTCCAGTACATGAAAAGTCACCAGTTCGGCGGCGACGTCGAGTCCGCGCGCCCAGTGTTTGAGCTCGACCAGGCGTTGCACATGCAGATTGCGTCCTTCGGTGTCGATATTGCTATCGAGCGCCAGGCGCGATGTTTTGAGCACCGAAACGCAGGTCAGTCGTGCGCCTGCTTCGGCCGCCAGCACCCGTCGTGTCGCGCGACGTAGCGTATCGCCGAGCGCTTCCATGCCCGGCATCAGATCGACGGCGACCATGACGATGGGTGCGGAGGCCAGGTGATCGGCCACCGAGTGGTGCGCCACAGGCCCGTTGCCGATAGACCGCAACCAGCGTCCGGCAGTGGTGGCGAGGCTGCTGCGCGTACGTAGTTCGGCACGCGCCGACAGTTTTACCTGCGCCGGGTTCTGCAGGTCGAAGGCAATTTGCGCGGCGGTTTTGTAGCGTTGCGCCGCATCGACTTCGAGGCAGTGCAGAATGATTTCCTGCAGCCATGGCGGGATGGTTTTTTGCCGCACGACCGGCGGCACAGTCTCCCGATAGAGCCGTTGGCGCAGGCCCGAAATCGAAGTCGGGTTGCCAAAAGGCCGCTCACCGGTGGCAAGAAAATAAAGCGTGACACCGAGCGCAAATAAATCGCTGCGTGCATCGTCGCGCACACCATGCAGTTGTTCCGGGGAAATATATGGCCCCGTTCCCATCGGCAGATGGAATTGCTCGGCGAGCAGATCGGGCAGCTGGTTGTGATGGGCGAGTCCGTAATCGATAAGGACGGCGTCGCCGTTGGCGCGGAACAGCACGCTGCTTGGTTTGAGGTCAAGATGAATGACATGCTGGCGGTGCAACTGGTGCAGCGCGGTTGCCACTTTCGCACCGAGGGCAGCTACCTCGGTGGCCGGCAGCGGGGCGCGCTCGAGCGCCTCACGCAGCGACTGGCCTTCAATGAATTCCATCACGATATAAGGTCGTGCGGTGAAATCGCCGGCGGCGACAAAACGCGGCACATGCGGGCCGCAGAGTGTCGGCATGATCATCTGTTCGACTTCGAAACCAACAATGGCCGCCGGGTCGTCGCCATAATCGAGCCGCGGCACTTTCATCACCAGCGGCATTTGCATGTGTGCGTGGCTGACGCGCCACAAGGTGGCCATGCCGCCACGGTAGACGATTTTATCGAGCCTGAAGTCGTCGATGATCGTGCCGGGTTCGAGTGTCGACATGGGGTCTCGTTTAATGTCCGAGTTCGAGGCGCGTGGCGAGATTAGGCGGCAGGCCGGCAGCGCGGATTTTTGCCGCGGCTGTCGCGGTATCGTACGGCACGCGGTAATACGTCAGGGTATGGTTCGCGGTGTCGAACAGCGCGTAACACGCCGCCGGGATGCCATCGCGCGGCTGGCCGACTGCGCCGGGGATGGCGAGCCAGCGTCGCTGCGAACTTAGCCGCACCGGTGTGCCGGCCACTGGCGTGAACGCGGCAGCTCGCCAGTCCGCACCCATGTGATAGAGCTGCGGCTCATGCACGTGCCCGCAGAAAGTGTAGCGGCGTCGTGTGGCAGCGATACTGCTGCGCGCGTCGAACGCTGAGAGTATGTAACCCCATTGGCGCGGCGACCAGGCGTTGGCGTGCACGAACAGCATGTCGTCGAGCTCGACCTGCAGCGGGAGTCGTTGCAGAAATTCGAGGTGCTGTTTGCCAAGCTGCGCGCAGGTCCATTCGACCACGGCCCGTGCTTCGTCGCGCATGCCCGGACGCGGGCCGGTCAGCACCGCATCATCGTGATTGCCAAGCACGCAGATGGCATTGTCATGACAATATTCTTGTACTGTATCGATGACCCATGCCGGGTCGGCGCCATAACCGACGAGGTCGCCGAGAAACGCATAGCGTTCGGTACCCAGCTTGGCCGCGTGCGCGAGGCAGGCGCTGAGCGCCTCGCGATTGGCGTGTATGTCGGTGAAGAGGCTGATGCGCATGGTTGCCTTCCATCATGCAGCCCGCTGGCGCTGCGCGCAAGACGAAGGAGTGGCCGTGGACGTAAAAACGCCGGCATCTGTTTCCGGATGCCGGCGTCAGGTAGAGCAAGCCTGCTTATAGATCGAGGCGGACTTTCTCGTCCTTGGTTTCACGCAGGAACAATACGCCGATCACCAGTGACATGACGGCCACGCCGACCGGGTACCAGAGGCCGTTGTAAATATTGCCTGTTGTGGCCACGATGGCGGTGGCGAGCAGCGGCAACATGCCGCCGAACCACCCGTTGCCGATGTGATAGGGCAGTGACATCGATGTGTAGCGAATCCGCGCCGGGAACAACTCGACGAGGAAGGCTGCGATTGGGCCGTATACCATCGTTACATAGAGCACCATGATGACGAGGATCAGCTCGGCCATCACCCAATTGACTTGCGCCAGATCAGCCTTGGGCGGGAAGCCCGCAGCTTTGAGGGTTTCCGCGTAGACCTTGGGATCAAAGCCTTTTAGCTCGGTATCGCCGATCTTCGTAACGATCTTGTCAGGACTGTCCGCCGGCAGCGCGGTTGAGGTAAAAGAAATGCCCTGCTTGGTCAGGAAATCCTTTGCCTTGTCGCAATCGGTGAACTTTGACCACGGTCCGACAAAGATATGGAAATTACAGTCGGTTGCCGCGACAGTGATCGGCGTCTTGATCTGCGCCGCTTCCAGCGCCGGGTTCACATAATGCGTCAGTCCGGCAAAGAGCGGGAAGAAGGTAACCGCAGCAATCAGACACCCGGCCATGATAATTTTCAGTCGACCGATTTTGTCTGAGAGCCAGCCGAAGAAAATAAAGAAAGGCGTGCCGATGACCAGGGATACGGCGATCAGGCCGTAGGCGTACTGGAAATCAAGCTTGAGCGTAATGGTCAGGAAAAACAGTGCGTAGAACTGACCGGTATACCAAACCACGCCCTGACCAGCGGTGGCGCCAAACAGTGCCAACAAGACGATCTTGGCATTGCCCCAGCGCGCAAAGCTCTCGGTCAGCGGTGCTTTCGAGGTCTGGCCTTCGCTCTTGATTTTCAGGAACACCGGAGACTCTTCAAGCTTCAGCCGGATGTAGACCGAAAATGCCAGAAGTATGATTGATACCCAGAAAGGTATGCGCCAGCCCCACTCGGCAAACTCTTTGGTGTCCATGCCGGTGCGACAGCCGAGAATCACCAGCAGCGCGAGGAAGAAGCCCAGAGTCGCCGTTGTTTGAATCCAGCTGGTGTCGAAACCGCGGCGGCCTTCCGCGGCATGTTCCGCCACATAAGTGGCGGCACCACCGTATTCGCCGCCGAGCGCCAACCCTTGTATCAAGCGCAACGTCACCAACAGAATTGGCGCTAGCCAACCGATGGACTCGTAGGTTGGCAGAAGACCCACCGCGAAGGTTGCGCCGCCCATACAGATAATCGTGACAAGGAAGGTATATTTCCGTCCAACGATGTCACCGATGCGGCCAAACAACAACGCGCCAAACGGGCGCACCAGAAAGCCGGCGGCATAGGTGGCAAATGCGGAGAGCAGTGCCGCGGTGTCATTGCCTTTGGGGAAAAATAGCGCCGCGAAGAATGGCGCCAGTGTGGCATAGAGATAAAAATCGTACCACTCGAATACGGTGCCCAGGGAAGAAGCGAAGATGACTCGCTTTTCTTCTGGTTTAAGGGTGCCTTCGGCTCCGGCTGCTGCGGCAGGTGCGGTCATGGTGTTCCTCCTCGTTTAAACAAACCGTTCAAGGGCCCCGATGTGGCTATCGACCCCAATGAATATACGTTTTGCCGGGCAGGACTGACTATGCTGTCAGCTTATGATGAGTGCCCGTTTATTATTTCGGGCCAGTATAGGCGGTGCCGATTGGCGCCGCAAGCGCGCAGAATCTGGCACGGCATGGCGTCGTCATAGGCGCGTTGTGAGACGCGCTGCTTCAGGGCCGAGCAAACTGACGGTCGAGGAAGAGGCGCACGTGGCGCGTGAGGGCGGCTTCGCTGCCGTTGAAATAGTGATCGGCTCCGGGCACTTCGATCTGGGCCGAACCCTTGATGCGGGTCAAGACGGCCGCCCGCGTATCAGCTTTTTTCAGCACCTGCGGGAAATCGCGCTCGCCATAAATATCGAGGATCGGCAGCTTCAACATCGCGGTGTCGGCAAACTCGCCGCTGCTAATGCCGATGGCAACCCAGGCGGCGATGCCGTTAGCCGGGGGGCTGGCCAGGAAGCGATTGCTCATGCGCGCGCCCATGCTGTGCGAGACGATGGCAATGCGGCTGTGGCCTTGGGCTTTGAGCCAGGCGGTCGCTGCGGCGAGACGCTCGCCGGCGTCGTCAAACAGTGCGGCATAGTCTTCGCCTTTGGCGTCGGCGGCCAGCACCGGCATCTGGATCGCCAGCGTGGTGTAGCCGTGGTCGGGCAGATCGCTGCGCAAGGCGCCGATCAACCCCCAGTCCGGGTGGATGCCCAGGCCATGCACCACGATCATCGCGGCGCGGGAATTTTTCGCCGGCGTATGCAGCGCCAGAAATTGATGCCCCGAAGCTTGCTGCAGATACAGCGCATCGCCGACCACCAGCGCAGGCGTAATTTCGTCGGCCCAGCGTTTTTCGCGCGCGTAATCGGCGGCGGCAACCGTGCCGGCCCAGATGAGGCCAAGCGCACAGAGCGCGCAGATGAATCGGCCCACAAGACAAGAGCGGCGCGGTGCGGTCATCTCAGTGGCCTTCGAATTGGGGTTTGGTTTTGGCGAGAAATGCCGCCACCCCGGTTTTGTAGTCGGCACTGTCGAAGCAGGCGTAGCCTTCGTTCCATTCTTCCGGCGTGACCTCGGGGGTGGCGTCGAGGCGTTCGATGTATTGCTTGTGCCAGCGCGCCACCAGCGGGGCGCCGGCGGCGATCCGCGCGGCCGTCGCATACGCTTCGCGTTCAACCTCGGCGTCGGCGACGACGCGATTGACCAGGCGCTTGGCAGACGCCTCCTGTGCGCCGAAGACGCGGCCTTCGAGCAGAATTTCCAGCACGACGGCACGACCGGCGACCGCCAACACACCCTGTAATTCCCCATAGCCCATGGTCAAGCCAAGGTTCTTGATCGGCACGCCGAAGCGGCTCGACTCACCGCAGATGCGCAGGTCGCACATTGCCGCGATTTCCAGGCCGCCGCCGACGCAGGCGCCCTTGATTAGTGCGATCACCGGATGACGACAGCGCGCCACCGATTGCATGGCGTCATGGATGAGGGCGCCGTATTGCGCGCCCTGTTCACGCGTCGCGCGTTCACTGGCAAATTCTGCAATGTCGGCACCCGCTGCGAAGGCTTCATCACCGGCGCCGCGCAAGACCACACAACGCAGCGTCTCGTCGGCCGACAACTGCCGCATGGTGTTTGCCAGCCCTTCCCACATGGCGCGGTCGAGGGCGTTCAGTTTGCCGGGGTTGGAGAGCGTTACGGTAGCGATTGCGCCGTCGCGTTCGATCAGGATGCCGGAGGCCATGGCGCGTTCAGTCGAGTTGCACGTTTGCCGCTTTGACCAGCTTCGTATATTTGACGATTTCGGTCTTGATGAAAGCATCGAAGGATTCGGCACTGCCGCCGCCGATTTCGGTGCCAACATCCGCCAGACGTTTGCGCACGCCGGGGTCGCTGAGCGCCTTATTGAGATCGGCGTTGATCTTGTTGATCACCTCGCGCGGTGTGGCCGCCGGCGCGACGACGCCATACCAATTGGTCATCTCAAAACCCTTGAGCCCGGTTTCCATAAAGGTCGGCACATCGGGCAGCGGCTCGGCGCGTTTGGGTGTGGTGACGGCGAGCGCGCGCAGGCGGTTGCCGCGAATGTGGTCGAGCACTGGCGGCATGGTGTCGAAATTCATCTGCACCTGGCCGGCGACCAGATCGACGATCGCCTGGCCGCTGCCCTTGTACGGCACGTGGATGATTTTCGTGGCGGTCAGCGTCATGAACATTTCCAGCGCCAGATGTTGGGTGCTGCCAGTACCGGAGGACGCGCAGGTCAGCTCGCCGGCGCGTGTTTTCGCCAACGCCACCAGTTCTTTCACGTTTTTCGTCGGCAGCGACGGATGCACGGTCAGCACGTTGGGCACATAACCGACGTAGGTGATGGAGGCAAAATCTTTTACCGCATCGTAGGGCAGTTTCTTGAACAGCGTTGGTGCGATGGCGTTTGAATTCACATGGCCCATCAGCAGGGTGTAACCATCGGGCGTTGACTTGGCGACGAAGTCGGCAGCGATGGTGCCGGTTGCACCGGCGCGGTTTTCTACTATCACCTGCTGGCCCCACCATTCGGAGAGCTTTTGCGCCAGCACGCGGGCAACGATATCGGTACCGCCGCCGGGCGCAAAGCCGACCATCAGTCGCACCGGCTTGGCCGGATAGTTTTGTGCCAGTACTGGCGTGCTCAGTGCCGCCAACAAGGGCAGGGCGATCAGATGATGTGTGCGCATGTCGGGCCTCGGAACGGTTAAAACAACGGCGGCGGTAGCGCGGCGTCGTGCGCTGTGCCACCGCGGGATCAGGCGGCGTTACTGGCGGTCGCCGTCAGGTAATCAAGTGCTGCGGCGACGCCACCTTTCTGATGCGGCACGCCAGCCAGTTGCAGACCCATCTCAACGCCGGCCAGCGTGCCGGCGAGGGTGAGATCGTTGAAGTCGCCCAGATGGCCGATGCGGAACACCTTGCCGGTCACTTTGCCCAAGCCGCTGCCGAGTGACATATTGAAGTGCTCCAATACTACTTTGCGGAATGCGACTTCATCATGACCGGCCGGCATCAGCACCGCGGTGACCACACTCGAATAAGCGGTCGCGTCGAGACATAATAATTCGAGACCCCAGGCGCGTACTGCGCGGCGGGTCGCTTCGGCGTGGCGATCGTGGCGTGCGAACACCCGCGCGAGCCCTTCTTCATGCAGCATGCTCAGCGCTTCGCGCAGGCCGTAGAGCAGCGAGGTCGCCGGCGTAAACGGAAAGAAACCGTTTTTGTTGGGCCCCAGCATTTCCTCCCAGCTCCAATAGGATTTGGGCAGTTTGGCGTGTGCCGAGGCGGCCAGCGCTTTTTCACCGATCGCATTAAACGACAGGCCGGGCGGCAGCATCATGCCTTTTTGCGAGCCGGCGATGGTGACGTCGACGCCCCAGTCGTCTTGACGGTAGTCCATCGAGCCCAGCGATGACACCGCGTCCACCATCAGCAGCGCCGGGTGGGCGGCGGCGTCGAGCGCCTTGCGCACGGCCGGAATATTGGAGGCTGTAGCGGTTGAGGTTTCGTTGTGCACCACGCACACCGCTTTGATGGCGTGAGTGCGGTCGGCGGCGAGGTGGGCTTCAACCGCCGCCACATCGACGCCGTGGCGCCAGTCGCCGCTAATAAATTCGGGTACGAGGCCGAGCCGTTTGGCCATGTTGTACCAGAGGGTGGCGAACTGGCCGGTCTCGCACATCAGTACGCGGTCACCCGGCGACAGGGTGTTGACCAGTGCGGCTTCCCACGCCCCGGTGCCGGAGGCCGGATAGATCACCACTGGCTGTTGCGTACCGAACACCGGTTTGATGTTCGTTAATACCGCTTTGCCGAGTTGTTGAAAATCGGGGCCGCGATGGTCGATGGTCGGGCTGTCGATGGCGCGCAATATGCGATCAGGCACATTGGTCGGGCCGGGGATTTGCAGGAAATGGCGTCCGTTGATGCCGGCCATGAGAGACTCGTCGGGGGAATTAGGGAGTCGGGCAGAATAGTTAAGTTGCAGAGGGGCGTCAACCCGCGAATAATTACCGCTCTTTTTGCGCCGCACCCGCGTCGCAACCCTGTTTGTTGGAACCCATCGATGGCCATCAGTGCGCCCCTGACCTTTCATCCGCGCACCGGCGACAGCCGGCTTGCCGCCCGTCTCAAACGCGAAACCACCGGCGAGGTCTGGTTTGACGCCGCCTCACGCGGCCGCTATTCGACCGACGCCTCGATTTATCAGATCGAACCGGTCGGCGTGGTGGTGCCGAAGAGTGAAGCCGATGCGCAGATCGCCATGCAGATCGCGCTCGACGAGGGCGTGCCGGTCTTGCCGCGTGGCGGCGGCACCTCGCAATGCGGACAAACGGTTGGTGCCGCGCTGATCATCGACAACAGCCGGCACCTCAACAACATCCTCGATTTCGACAAGGAAGCGCGTACCGTTTGTGTGCAGCCGGGCGTGGTGCTCGACCACCTCAACGCTTTCCTGAAGCCGCACGGCCTGTGGTATCCGGTTGATGTTTCAACCAGCGCGCAGGCGACCCTTGGCGGCATGACCGGCAACAACAGCTGCGGTTCGCGCTCGATCCGCTACGGCAATATGGTGCACAACGTGCACGCGATCGAAGCGGTGATGGCTGACGGCGCCGAATATCTTTTTGGCAGCACGCCAGCCGATTTATCGACGCTGGGCGCTCCCGCTGGCTACCGTGAGCTGGTGCAGAAACTGCGCGCCATTGCGCTGCGCGAGGCGGCGGAAATTGAAGCGCGTTATCCGAAGGTGCTGCGTCGCGTCGGCGGCTATAACCTCGATTCAGTGGCCGCCACGGCGTTCAACATGTCCCATCTGCTGGTGGGTTCCGAGGGTACGCTGGCGTATTCGAAACGTATCCATCTGAATCTGTCGACGCTGCCGCGGCACAAGACGCTGGGCGTTTGCCACTTCCCGACTTTTTACCGCTCGATGGAAGCGCCGCAACACATCGTTAAACTCGATCCGGCGGCGGTTGAATTGGTCGACGACACCATGATCGGGCTGGCGCGTGACAATCCGGCCTTTCGTCCGATCGTCGACCGTTGTGTCAAAGGCGAGCCGGCAGCCATTCTGCTGGTTGAATTCGCTGGCGAAGATCAGGCCGAGCAGGTGGCCAAACTCAAACAGCTTGTCGAATTGATGGGCGAACTCGGGCTGCCCGGCAGCGTGGTTGAAATCACCGATCCGCTTTTGCAGCGCGATTTCTGGGAGGTGCGCAAGGCGGGCCTCAACATCATGATGTCGATGAAGGGTGACGGCAAACCAGTGTCCTTCATCGAGGATTGCGCGGTGCCGCTTGAGCATCTGGCCGAATACACCGACCGCCTGACGCGCGTGTTTGAAAAGCACGGCACGCGCGGCACCTGGTACGCGCACGCTTCGGTCGGCACTCTGCATGTGCGGCCCATTCTCAATATGCGCGCCGACGGCGCGCTCAAAATGCGCGCGATTGCCGAAGAGGCCGCGGCGATGGTGCGTGAATACAAGGGTTCGTATTCGGGTGAGCATGGTGACGGTCTGGTGCGTTCGGAATGGATCGCGCCGATGTTCGGTCCGCGCATTACCGCCGCGTTTGAGGAAATCAAAGACCTCTTCGATCCGCGTGGTTTGTTGAACCCGGGCAAGATCGTGCGGCCGTCGAAAATGGATAACCGCACGCTCTATCGTTATCCACCCGGTTATGCGACGCCGCCGTTGACCACCGCACTCGATTGGTCGGAGCACGAGGGTGCCGCGCTCGCCGCCAAGGGGCAGGGTTTCGCCAAGTCGGTCGAGATGTGCAACAACAACGGTCATTGCCGCAAGTTTGACGCCGGTACCATGTGTCCGTCGTTTCGCGCCACCGGCGAAGAGCAGCATCTGACCCGTGGCCGCGCCAACACCTTAAGGCTGGCGTTGTCGGGACAGTTGGGCACGCAAGGTCTGGCGTCGGCGGAAGTGCGCGACGCGCTCGATCTGTGCGTGTCGTGCAAAGGGTGCAAGCGCGAATGTCCGACCGGCGTTGACATGGCGAAGATGAAGATCGAGGTGCTGCATCAGTATTTGCAGCACAACCCGCTGACCTTGAAAGAGCGCCTGATTGCATTTTTGCCGCGCTATGCGCCGTGGGCGTCGCGTCTGGCACCGCTGATGAATCTGCGCGATGCGGTGCCGGGCTTTGCCTGGCTGTCGGAAAAGTTATTAGGGCTGTCGGCGCGGCGTTCATTGCCGCAATGGACGGGCGACACGTTTTTTGCGCGGCCCGGTCCCTTGTCCTCGAATGGCCGCGTTGGGGCGTCCGCGAATATCCACGCCGATCCCGACCTTCCCACCAAGGGAGACGGTGAGAACAGCGCTGCGCGAAACTCGATGCGCGAAGTTGTGCTGCTGGTGGATACCTTCAACAATTACTTTGAATCCGATAACGCGCGTGCCGCACTTGCGGTGTTGCGTGCCGCCGGTTATCAGGTGCATCTGCCGAGCGCTGCCGATGCGGGCCGGCCGCTGTGTTGCGGCCGCACCTTTTTGTCGGTTGGTCTGGTTGATGAAGCCAAAGCCGAGGCGCGCCGCATGATCGCTGCGCTCAAACCCTATGTGGAACGCGGGGTGCCGGTGGTCGGTCTTGAGCCGTCCTGTCTGTTCGGTTTGCGCGACGAGTTTTTGTCCATGCTGCCTGGCCCTGATACCACCGCGCTGGCGCTGCAGGCACTGTTGTTTGAGGAGTTTATTGCGCGCGAAGCGGATGCCGGCCGCCTGCAATTGAAACTCAAGGCGCTGCCGCAGAAAAAAGCTTTGCTGCATGGCCATTGTCATCAAAAAGCCTTCGATGCGATGCCTGCAGTGCAGAAGGTTTTGGCGCTGGTGCCAGATCTGGCGGTCGAGGTGGTGACCTCCAGTTGTTGCGGGATGGCCGGCGCCTTTGGCTACGAAGCCGCGCATTACGACGTCTCGATGAAAATGGCCGAAGCGAGCCTGCTACCGGCGCTACGCAAAGCCGATGCGGCGACCTTGATCGTCGCCGACGGCACGAGCTGTCGTCATCAGATACATGACGGCGCGCAGCGCGAGGCCGTGCATGTCGCACGCCTGTTACAACGCGCACTTAATACATCATAAAAGTTGAACGCTTGACAGCCGGGCGGGCAGTCAATAGCCTGCGCACACCATAAAATGAAAGCCGCGCCCATGAGCGCAGTGTTACAAACCGCTGGAGGAGCCGGCATAGAGCAGTCCACATCGTCAGCCGCCTGGCTGCTCGAAGTCGAGGACCTGCACGTTCATTTCGTCACCTCACGCGGCGTGGTGCGTGCGGTCGAGGGCATTTCCTATCAGGTGCGCGCCGGTGAAGTAGTCGCCCTGGTCGGTGAATCGGGTTGCGGCAAATCGGTGTCGTCGCTCGCCATTATGCAATTGTTGGCGAAGCCGGCTGGCCGCATCGTTGGCGGCCGCATTTTGTTTCAGGGCCGTGATTTACTGAAACTGTCGGCCGACGAGATGCGCGCCATACGCGGCCGCGACATCGCGATGATTTTTCAAGAGCCGATGACGTCGCTTAACCCGGTGTTGACGGTTGGCTTTCAAATCATGGAGCCGATGCTGATTCATCTCGGTATCAGCGAGACGGCGGCACGCGCGCGTGCCCTCGAGTTGTTGCAACTGGTCGGCATCCCCGATCCGGAGCGCCGGCTTGATCAGTTTCCACATCAATTCTCCGGTGGCATGCGCCAGCGCGCGATGATCGCCATCGGTCTGGCCTGCGACCCGAAACTATTGATCGCCGACGAGCCGACCACCGCGCTTGATGTGACGATCCAGGCGCAGATTCTGCAGCTGATGAAAGATCTTTCGCGCAAGCTCGGCATCGCGCTGGTCGTCATCACGCATAACCTCGGCGTGGTCGCCCGTTATGCCGATCGAGTCAACGTGATGTATTCGGCGCGTATCGCCGAGCAGGGTACGGCCGAAGGCATTTTCGACAAGCCGCTGCATCCGTATACGGCCGGCCTGCTGCGCTCGGTACCGCGCCTTGACCGACCGCGCGGTCGTCGTCTTGAGACTATCGACGGCATGCCGCCCAGCCTGCTCGATGCGCCCGAAGGCTGCCGCTTTGCACCGCGTTGTCCGGCGCGTATCGATGCCTGCGTGAATGCCGCGCCGCCTTTGGTCGAAGTGACGCCGCAACACTGGTCGGCTTGCGTGCGCAGTGTGCAGATGTCGAAGGTTGGCCCGGCTGGTCTGGGTTTGCAAAGTGCTAATCCGCAGCCGCCCGAGGCCAAGCTACTGGCGGCGGGCGCGCCCCTGCTCGATGTGCGCGATTTGCGGACCCACTTCACGGTTGCCACGGGCATGAAGTTGTTTAAACCGGCGCACGCGGTGGTGCGCGCGGTGGACGGCCTCTCATTTGATATCCGGCGCGGCGAGACCGTCGGTCTGGTCGGCGAATCAGGTTGCGGTAAAACCACCGTCGGCCGCACGCTGTTGCGGCTTGAAAATCCGACCTCGGGCGAGATCATGTTTGACGGCGCCGATGTCACGCGGGCGACGGGCGAGTCGCTCAAGCGTTATCGCCGTCAGGTACAGGTGATTTTTCAGGATCCGTACAGCTCTCTCAATCCGCGCATGACGATCGGCCAGATCATCGCCGAGCCGATGCTGGTCTATAAACTGCAACCCGATCGTAAAGCCGCGGATCGCAAGGTGCGTGAGTTGTTGCAACAGGTCGGCCTGTTCGATTACATGGCCGAGCGCTATCCGCATGAATTGTCCGGCGGCCAGCGCCAGCGTGTCGGCATCGCACGGGCGCTCGCCATGCAGCCGTCGGTGATCATCTGCGACGAACCGGTGTCGGCGCTCGATGTGTCGATTCAGGCGCAGATCATCAACCTGCTTGAAGATCTGCAGCGCGAATTTAGTCTGACGTATTTGTTCATTGCCCACGATCTGGCGGTGGTCCGACATATTTCAGATCGCATCATCGTCATGTATCTCGGGCGCGTGATGGAGATCGCCGATCGCGATGCGCTCTACAGCGAACCTTTGCACCCGTACACGCGCGCGTTGCTCGATGCGGTGCCGATTCCTGATCCGGCGCTGGAAGCGGCGCGTGCGACCCAGGTGCTCGGCGGCGAAGTGCCCAGTCCGCTCAATCCGCCCAGCGGTTGCGTCTTTCATACCCGTTGCCCGCTGGCGGGCCCGGAGTGCAAACTGGCGGTGCCTGAATTACGTGAAGTGCGCAGCGGCCATTTCGCCGCCTGCATAAAAATATAGCCGCACCATTATTCTGGAGGAGTTTCAAGATGACAATCGTGCGCGTAGTGGCCGGTCTTGTGCTGGCAATGATGAGTTTGTGCGCCTGTTCTGCAGCGGCGCCGGTAGATGGCGGCGTGTTGAAGTTTGCCGTCGGTGCCGAACCGCCGAACTATGATTGTCATGCGCAGACGTCGTTTGCCTTTATTCATCCGGTGCGGCCGCATTATTCAACGCTGCTCAAATTCGACGCCGAAAAATATCCGAAGATCGTCGGTGATCTTGCCGAGTCGTGGACGGTGGCGAAGGACGGCCTCACCTATACCTTCAAGTTGCGGCGTGGCGTGAAGTTTCACGATGGGTCGGCCTTTTCGTCTGAGGATATCAAGGCGACCTATGACCGCATCCGCAAGCCGCCGCCCGGCGCGCTATCGATGCGCGAAGAGGGTTATGCCGATATCACTGCGATCGACACCCCCGATGCGCAGACTGTGGTGTTTCGTTTGAAAAAACCAAATGCCTCGATGCTGGCCAATTTCGCCAGCCCCTGGGATTGCGTCTACAGCGCAGCCAAACTCAAGCAGGACCCGCGTTTCCCGGAACGCAACATCATGGGCACCGGGCCGTTCACCTTTGTCGAGCATGTGGCGGGTTCGCACTGGACGGGTAAAAAATTCGAGGGCTACTTTGAGAAAGGCAAGCCGCATCTGAATGGCTATGTGGCGCTTTTCGTCGCCGGTGCCCCCATGGTCAACGCGCTGGCCGCCGGTGAAATCATGGCCGAGTTCCGCGGGCATTCACCGGCCGACCGCGATCGTCTCGTCAAGACGCTCGGCGACAAGGCGGTGGTGCAAGAGTCGCCCTGGGTGTGCAGCCTGGTGGTGACCTTCAACACTAAAAAGAAACCGTTCGATGATCAGCGGGTGAGAAAAGCGCTGTCGCTGTCGATCGATCGCTGGGGCGGTGCGCAGGCGTTGCAGAAAATCGCGCTGGTGCGGCATGTCGGCGGTTTGCTGCGGCCGGGCTACGATCTTGCCTTGTCCGAGGCCGATCTGGTCAAAATGCCCGGCTTCTCAAAGGACATTAATGCGTCGCGCGCCGAAGCGAAAAAGCTGCTTGCCGAGGCCGGCCAGCCCAATCTGACGTTCACGCTGACCAACCGCAATGTGCCGATGCCGTATACGCCGGTCGGCGTGTTCCTGATCGACCAGTGGCGGCAGATCGGTGTCACCGCGAAGCATGAGCAGCTTGAAACCAAGCTCTACCTCGCCGCACAGCAAAAAGACAATCCAACGTTTGATGCAGCGGTTGATTTCAGCTGCGATTACATGGACGAGCCCAATCTGCAACTGCAGAAATACCTCTCGCATGACAAATCGACGATTAATTACGCCGGTCAGACCGACCGCGTGCTCGACGATCTCTACGACAAACAATCCGGCGAGCTCGATCGCAAGAAGCGTATCGGCCTGCTGCGTGAGTTTGAAAAACGCGCGCTTGAGCAGAGCTACACCATCCCGACGATCTGGTGGCATCGCATCATCGTTACCAACAGCAAGTTGAAGGGCTGGTACATCACGCCGTCGCATTATGTTGGCCAGGATCTGGCCGATGTGTGGCTGGACTGAAATGCGCTAAGGCGTCAGGCGTGAGGCGGGGGGCGTAACAGCGCTTCGCGGCTTCTCGCCCCTGACGTCTTTTTCCTCACAATACACACCTCAAACAATATGTTTCGTTACGTCCTGCAACGCATGCTGCTGATGATCCCGACTTTGTTCGGGGTCGCGGTGCTGTGCTTTTTTATGCTGCGCATGATGCCCGGCGACCCGGTGCAGATGATGATGGACGGCGCCAATGTGTCGAAGGCGGTGCTCGAAGCGGAGCGCGCGCGCCTCGGGCTGGATCAACCGATCTATGTGCAATTTTTCAAATGGCTGGGGGCCGCCCTCACCGGCGACTTCGGTTATTCGATCTGGACCGGCAAGCCGGTGCTCTACGAGATCGGCATCCGGCTTGAGCTCTCACTGCAGGTGGCGGTGATGGCGACGGTACTCGCGGTGTTGCTGGCGCTGCCGCTGGGCACCTTATCGGCAGTCTACAAAGACACCTGGATCGACCAGTGTATCCGCGTCTTTTCGATTGCCGGGCTTGCCGTGCCATCGTTCTGGCTCGGCATGGTGATCATCCTGTTTTTGCTGACGTGGTTCTCGTGGATTCCGCCGCTGACCTTCACGCCCTTCATGCAGGACCCGAAGGCGAATCTGTTGCAGCTGATCTGGCCGGCGCTGGCGGTCGGTTATCGCTATTCGGCAGTGTCGACCCGCATGATGCGTTCCTCGATACTTGAAGTGCTGCAGGAGGATTACATTCGCACGGCGCGCGCCAAGGGCGTCTACGAGCGGCTGGTCATCTCGCGTCACGCGCTGCGGAATGCCCTGCTGCCGGTGATCACCGTGATCGGTATCGAGTTTGCATTTTTGGTGGGCGGCTTGGTGGTGACCGAGCAGGTGTTCAATCTCAACGGCATCGGCAAGCTCTTCGTGCTGGCGGTGTCGCGTGGCGATTACACACTGATCCAGGCGCTGGTGTTGCTCGTCGCGGTGGTGTTCGTCATGGTCAATTTTGTAATCGACCTGCTCTACGCCGTGTTCGATCCGCGTATTCGTTATCGTTGATGAAGTCCTGCTGACATGAGTATTGCTTCTGCGATCACCTACAAAATCCCCAAGCGCCGTCATCCGGCGGTGCAGTTCATGCTGCATCAGCCGCTGGGCGCAGGGGGTCTGGTTTTTATCGTCGTCATGGCACTGGTGGCGGTGTTTGCACCGTTGGTGACGCCCTATGATCCGCTGGCCGTTGATTACGGCGGCATGCTGGCCGCGCCCTCGTGGCAGCACTGGATGGGCACCGACTCTTTTGGTCGGGATGTGTTTTCGCGCATTATTTATGGCGCACGCACCGCGCTGGCGGTGGGTTTTCTCGCCTCCTTTCTGGGGTCGACGATCGGCGCCATCATCGGTGTCATGTCGGCCTATTTCGGCGGCAAGATCGATATGTTGATCCAGGGCGTGATGGATATCCTGCTGTCTTTTCCCATCATCGTGCTGGCACTGGTGGTGGTGGCGATGCTCGGGCAGAAGATCGTGTTCGGCGTTGACGTCAATCTGATCATCGCCATCGGTATTCCGATGGTGCCCCGTGTTTCGCGCGTGGTGAGGGCGTCGGCGCTGGCGATACGCGAGTTGCCTTACATCGATGCGGCGCGTGCCGCTGGTTTTTCAAACACGCGCATCATCTTCCGCCACATGGTGCCGAATGTTGTCGCGCCCTATCTGATCATGCTCACCGCTTATGTGGCGCAGGCGATTCTGTCGGAAGCTTCGCTATCCTTCCTCGGGCTTGGCGTTACCGAGCCCACCGCCTCATGGGGCTTGATGCTCTCGGGCTCGGCGGCTGATTTTTATCAGCAGGCGCCGTGGATGATCGTTTTCCCGGGGCTGGCGATCAGCCTCGCGGTGTTTGCATTCAACCTGTTCGGCGACAGCCTGCGCGACTGGCTAGACCCCAAGATCAAGATTTAGTGAGGGGTGAGGTGCAAGGGGTGAGGCGCGCGGCCTGCTACTTTTCCCTTCCATTCGGTTCGCACGGCAGGCTCGACCCTTCACTCCCACCATCATTTATTCATTAAAGCGAGAACCTGCGATGTCCACCATTGATGATTTGAAACGTAACATCAAATTGCTGATGTTCGACCAGTACGGCACGGTAGTCGACATGCAGGCGGGCCTGATCGAAGTGGCCACGCCGTTTCTGCAAAAAAAAGGCTGGACGGGTCGTCCCGATGCCTTCGTCACGTGGTGGCGGCGCACGCATTTTGAAAACTCGATGATCGATGCCTTGCTGCAGCGTGAACATATTACCTATCGCCGCATTGGCGAGATTTCCGTGGCCTACACGCTCGAACGCGCCGGCATTGCGCACACCAAAGAAGAAGTGAGCTGGCTGGTCGCACAGATCGAAAAACTCAAACCGTTTCCCGATGTGCCGGCGTCGATGGAAATGCTGCGCGGGCGCTATAAACTGGCGATTCTGTCGAACGGCGACCCCGATATGCTCGAAGCGGCGCGCGCCCATCATGGCATTAGCTTTGATCACATTATTTCGGTGGCGGCGGCTGGCGCCTTTAAACCGCATCACTCGACCTACACCAAGGCCGCCGAAATCGCCGGCGTGAAGCTCGATGAAGTGTTGTTCGTTGCCAATCATGCCTTCGATTGCATTGGTGCCAAGGCTGCGGGCATGCGCACGGCCTTCATCGACCGCCGCAAACGACCGTTCGGTGACTGGCCCTATCAGCCGGATTTGGTGGTCGAGGATTTCAAATCACTGGCCGATGCGCTGGCCTGAGTGGTCTGGCGTATACAGATTCTGTAATTCAGTAAGGCGCAATCAGCGCAGCGCATTGCGCCAGACGCGTCATTCATCATGTGCCCGATGGTGGGTTACGGCGCTGCGCGCCTCACCCACCCGACAGCGCTGCTTTACATCGCGCGCGTGTACTTCCGCACCTTCGCTTCGTCGACTTCGATGCCCAAGCCAACACCGGCCGGCACCTCGGCGTGACCGTCAACCACCGGCACGGTGCTGCGCACGATGTCGTCGGCCAGATACTGGTTCGAAATACTGACCCCCCAGGCGACCTGCGGCACGGCGGCGGCGATGTGCATTAGCGAGGCGGCGGCGATGCCTGATTCGGCAACCTTGCAGGCGAGGTTGACCTTCATATCGAGTTGATCGCAGAGCCGTGCCGCGGCCATGACGCCGCGCAGTCCACCGAGTTTGATGGTCTTCAGGCTGCAGCCCCGGGCCGCCTTGCGCGCGTGGTGTTGCAACAAATCGTCGATGCCATGCAGGCCTTCATCGAAGCCGATGGGCAGGCTGGAGGCGGCGGCGAGCTGCGCCATGCCGTCGATATCGTGACCGGCAATGGGTTGCTCAAAAAAATCCAGTCCACACCCGGCAACCGTTTTAACGTAAGCAAGTGCTTGCTCGAGGCTGTAGCCCTGATTGGCATCGGCTGAAATCAGCAGGCCCTGGCCGAGTGCCTCGCAGACTTTGCGTGTGCGCAGTGCGTCGTCGGCCGGAGCGCCGGCGCCGACCTTAACCTTGTAGGCGACGAAGCCGGCGGCCTTCTTGGCCAGGGCTTCGGCGATGTCGCCCTCGATACTGCCGGTGCCAAGCAGCCACAACACGGGCACGCGCGAGCGTTGCCGGCCGCCGAGCAGATCGTAGACCGGTTTGTTCAGGGCTTTGCCGAGCGCATCGTGCAGCGCCATTTCAACCGCCGACTTCGCCGACTGGTTGTAATACATGAGCTGATCCATGCGCGTGCTGACCGCTTCGATCGCCGCCCCGTCCATGCCTGTCAGGGTCGGCGCCATGTGGCGGATCGCCGCCATCATGCTCTCCACGGTTTCGCCGGTCATCGAATGCGCCGAGGCAGCTTCACCCCAACCGACATGGCCGCCGTCGAGTTCGACGCGCACCAGCACGTTGTCGGCGGCCTTGATCAGCACGCCGGCCATTTTCATCGGTTTGGTCATTGGCAGGCTGACAGCGATCGGCTCAATGTGACGGATGGCGGCGTGCGCCGGTGTTGCGGTGGCAGTGGTGGTCATGTCGAATTCCCGGAGTCGTGCGTTGGTCGGTTCAATTTGAAACGCCTCCTGCCCGCGATGGCGGAGAGGAGGCGTGGGTGGCTGAGTTGCGGACTATTTTTTGGCGTTGTCTTCGACGCGGCCGATCGACTTCACGACCGGACCGAGGCGTTTGTAATCAGCATCGAAGAATTTTTTGAATTCCGGCCCGTCGCGATAATCGAGCGCTACCTGCACCTTGGTCATCGCATCGTGGAAGGCCGGATCGGCCACCGATTTGCGCACCACTTCGCGCAGTTTGGTCAGCGTCGGTTCCGGGGTCGCAGAATTGGTAAAGAGGCCAACCCACAGATAGGCTTCAACGTCGTAACCGGATTCCTTCAGCGTCGGCGCTTCGGCCAGCAACGAGGAGCGTTTGGCGCTGGTCAGTGCAAGCACCTTCAATTTGCCGCTGTGCACATGCGGGTAAACCGCGGCCAGGCCTTGTGTGGTGGCGTAGACGTGGCCGCCCAGCAACTGAATGATCGCCGGCCCGCCGCCGGTGGTCGGCACGTGACGCATTTTGATGCCGGCAGCGTCGAGCAACATCTGGATCGGCACGTGCGTGATGCTGTAGAGACCCGACGAGGAAAACGCCAGTTCGCCATTGCGGGCTTTCGCCGCAGCGACCAGTTCTTTGACCGTTTTGACCGGCGTTTCCGTTTGTACGGACAGCGCCAGCGGATCGGCTGAGAGCAAGGCCACCGGTGCGAGTTGTTCGAGTTTGTACGGCGAATCAATGCCGAACAGTTTGTCTTTTTCCACGGCGAGATAAATGTTCGGCGTGGTGACCAGCACGTTGTAGCCGTCCGGCGCGGCATTGGCGACAAAACCGGTGCCGGCGGCAGCGGTCGCCCCTGGTTTGTTCAACACGGGTGCGGGCTGTTTATAGAGTTTTTCGATGATCGCGCCGAGTGGCTGGGCGTGGATCTGGTTCATGCCGCCGGGCGGGTTCGGCACGATCAAATTGATCGCTTTGGTCGGAAAATCTTGCGCGCCGGCGGTGGCGGCGGCGCTTAACAGGGCGGCGAGCAGCAGTTTCTTCATGATTTTCTCCAGCGGTGGGCGCGTCAGCGGCGTGCGCCTTCAAGGGTTAATCGGGGCCGCACACCGTAACCTTGCGACGGACGGGTGTCAACTTTCCGCCTGCGGTAAAATCCGCGCTGTGGCCGCTGCTCCGGGCCCTCGATTTTTTTCGCAGGCGGCCTGCGGTCGCGGCATTTCAAAGGATAAAAAATGTTCAACCCGTTCCAGAAGCTCGAACTCATCCAAACCGAGGTTTTCATGTCGATGCCGGCGAAGTTTCGCAAGAAGCAGCGCACCTCATGGTCCGACCCCAATCGTCAGGGTGCCGAGGTCGAGTGTTTCCTGGAAGGGCCGTCGTTTGACCGCGACGGCAACCTTTGGTTTGTCGATATTCCGTTCGGCCGCATCTTCCGCATCACGCCGAACAAAGACTGGGAACTGGTCACGCAGTACGACGGCTGGCCCAACGGCCTGAAGATTCATAAAGACGGCCGCATCTTTATTTGCGATTACAAAGAGGGTCTGCTGCAACTCGATCCGAAGACCGGCAAGCTCGAAACCATTTTGCGCACGGCCTTCAGCGAAGGCTTCAAGGGCCTGAACGACCTGCACTTCGCCGCTAATGGCGACCTGTATTTCACCGATCAGGGCCAGACCGGCATCCACGATCCGAGCGGTCGCGTCTTCCGCCTGTCGATGAGCGGCCGCCTAGACCGCCTCTGCGACAACGTGCCGAGCCCGAATGGCATCACGCTGTCGACTACCGATAAACATTGCTACGTCGGCGTGACGCGTTCGCAGCAGGTCTGGCGTTTGCCGATCATGGCTGACGGCAACATTTCGAAAACCGGTGTCGCCATTCAATTGTCGGGCGGCGTCGGCGGCCCCGATGGCATCGAGATGGATTCGGAAAACGGTTTGCTGGTCTGCCAGCTTGGCGTCGGTATCTGGCGTTTCGACAGCAATATGCTGCCGACGCATCTGATTCATTCGCCGGATCACAAGCACCATCATCTGGCTAACATCGCCGCCGGCGGCCCGGATCTGAAAACGCTCTACATTACCGAGTCGCTGTCGGGCGACATACTCGTCGCCAAGCTGCCGGTCGCGGGCAAGAAACTGTTCGCGCATCAGTAAGGCATCAGCGCGCCGTGCCTGGCCTTTGCCGGTTGTGCACGGCGCACATCGAACCGGCGCTGTATGGCGCGCGCTGCAGCCGTTACACGTTGCGGCGATCGATAGGCCGGGCGTTCTCTCGACAGCGGGTAACCGGTTGCCGTCGGCACATCGTAGCCGCGGCACCGCTGTTGGATGGTGCGCAGGCGCCTTCTGTATGCCGGTGATGCAGCCGACAGCCTTGTTATGAACACGCAAGCAGCAGCATTCTGGCGCGGCGCGCGCGAATCCATTGGCGCGCCGATCGCCGTCATCGCGGCCAACTACGTGGGCCTCGGCGCTTTCGCCAGTGCGACGGCAGTATCGGTGTGGGCCATCGTGGTGTCGACCTTCACGATTTGGGCGCTGCCCGGTCAGCTCGTCATGGTCGATATGTGGATGGTCGGCGCGCCTTGGGTTGCCGTGCTGCTCGCGGTGATGCTGACCAATGTGCGCTTCCTGCCGATGAGCATCACCATCATGCCGGTGTTGCGCGACCCTGCGCATCCACGCTGGCGCTATTACGTTACCGCGCATTTCATCGCCATGACTTCATGGGTGGTGTGCATGCCGCGATTGCAGCAAATGCCTTCGGTCGAGCGCATCAGCTATTTCATCGGTTTCTCGCTCACTTGTATTGTTGTCGGCGCCGTCTTTGGTGCGCTCGGTTTTTATGCCGCCGGCTCGATTCCGCCGGCCGTCCAGCTCGGTTTGATCTTTCTCACGCCGATCAATTTTTTTGTGCTGCTCGCCGGCGAAGTACGCGAGCGCATGGGTGCACTGGCGCTCGGCTGCGGCGCGCTCGCCGGGCCGCTGTTTCATCTGCTCACGCCCGAATGGAGTGTCATTCTCGCCGGTGTCATCGGCGGTACGCTGGCCTTCTGGATCAACAAATTCTGGGGAGCGCGTCGTGAGTGAACTGTGGATTTTGCTGATTCTTTGCACGCTTGGCACCTACGCCTGGCGCGGGCTCGGCGTCTTGCTCGCCGGCCGCCTTGAGCCCGACAGCGATTTGTTTCGCTGGGTCAGTTGCGTCGCCTACGCCATGATCGCCGGTCTGGTTATGCGGCTGATCGTCATGCCGGGCGGCCCGCTTGCCGGCAGCCTGTTCTGGCATCGCCTGTTTGCTTGTCTGTTGGGACTGGTGATTTACCGCGGGCTCAAAGGCAATGTGTTTCTGGCGGTGGGTTCCGGTGCGGTGTCGTTGATGATCCTGAACGAGCTGCGTAGCGTGTTTGGCTGAGTATCGTTATTTTCCCGCATGGATTTTTCACTGCTAGCCGCCATGGCCTTGTTCGCATTCGTCACTTCGGTGACGCCGGGGCCCAATAATCTGATGTTGCTCGTTTCGGGCGCCGCTTTCGGATTCAAAAAAACCATTCCGCATATGCTCGGCATATCGTGCGGTCACTTTGTCATGTTGCTGGCGGTGGGGGCGGGACTCGAGCAGCTGCTAGCGATGTCGCCGCGCGCCTATCCGCTGATGAAAATCGTCGGCTTCGCGTACGTGTTGTATATGGCCTGGGGGATCGCACGCAGCGCCCCGCCTGGCGCGGGGCAAGAGGCGCGCGCACATCGCCCGCTCGGCTTTGTCGGCGCCGCCCTCTTCCAATGGGTCAACCCCAAAGCGTGGCTAATGGCGATCGCTTACTTTGGCAACTACATGCCGGTTGACGCTACCGCCTCGTTTATTACGGCGACCTGCGCCATGTTCAGCCTGATTAATTTGCCGTCGATCTCGCTGTGGGCACTGCTGGGACTCAGATTGCAGGCGTTTCTGCAGAATGATGCGCGGCGCAGAATGTTTAACTGGGGTATGGCGGCCGCGTTGGTGATCGCCATGCTGCCGGTCTTATTTGTGTAGCGCGATGCCAAGACCCTGTCCCCCGCTGTGCCGCGTTGCCACGCCACAAAATACGACGGCTGCGTTTTAACGCCGAGTTGTGCGGTGAATTCCGCTTCACAAGACTATTCGTCCAGCACAATCCCTGTCG
>CAIWNB010000036.1 GCA_903913965.1 uncultured beta proteobacterium | reverse complement strand
CAGGCGGCGTCAGTACAGGCAGGCCGCCGCGAAGGGAAAAATCCACCATACTATGACCACCGCGCTATGAAATGTCACGGGCGTGCCGTATGCTGATTGCGCAATGTTTTTACATGAAAGACAAACCACATCATGATTAATTCCGCCAACATCGTGCACAGCGTCCAATCGGCGGTCGCGCCGGTTTTTATGCTCACCGCAGTGGCCGCCATGATAGGCGCGCTCGCCACACGACTGGCCCGCATCATCGATCGCGCACGCTGGATTGAAGAACGTCTAGATCTGCAACGCATCAAGAATGAAGAGGCCGCCTATTGGGAGCTCAAGCGGCTGGGCTTGCGCGGCAGCGTCGTCAACTGGTCGATCGCACTGCTGGTGTTGTGCGCACTGTTTATTGGCGCCACGGTGGCCGGCCTGTTTCTCGATGAAATACTCGATTCGTTCAACGGCCGCCTGGTGCCCTGGAGTTTTCTCGGCGGCGTCTTCTGCTTCTCGGTGTCACTGATTTGTTTTCTGGCTGAAACGCTACTCGCCACACACACGCTGCGCTTCGCCAAGCAACACACACAGCACAAACTGCCGCTGGAGATGCCGTCTGGCACACCAGCGCCGGAGGCCGCACCTCAACCGCCGTTGAAGACGCGCTGATCAAAGTATGCAGAGCAATGCCTGATCAAAGCATACGGTGCAATGCCTGATCAAAGCATACGGTGCAATGCCTGATCAACGCATTCGGTGCAATGCCTGATCAACGCATTCGGCGCAATGCCTTTCAGTTATTGCGCCCTACCCAAACTGCGTAAGTATTTTCGTAGGGCGTAATAAGCGCAGCGCATTGCGCCGTCACATGCCCATACGACGCAATGCCTGATCAAAGTATGAGGCGCAATGCCTGACCAAAGCATACGGTGCAATGCCTGATCGACGCATACGGCGCAATGCCTGTCAGTTATTGCGTCCTACCCAAACTCCGCGGGCATTTTCGTAAGGCGTAATAAGCGCAGCGCATTGCGCCGCCGCACTGGCACGTCGATGAATTGGCTTCATAACGACGATCGATTGAATTCCGCGCCTTGACGACGCAGCGTCAGCGCATCACGCCGGCGGGCTGCCACACATTGCGACAATGCGTTTCCGTCAGGCGAGTGGCGGCATACACGCCGATCAGCATCCAACCGACAATCACGGCGATGCCCAGCCAATAGGCATCACCGCTACCGCCAGCGGCATAACCGGCGCCATCATCGACCACCCAGCCGACCAGCGGCTGCAAAAAACCGGAAGCCGCAAAGCCGCCGATATTCACAATCGAGATCGCCATGCCGGCGCACTGCGGCGGATTGACTTCTTTCGCCACCGACCACGCCAAGGTAAAGCCGGGGCCGGCCAAGCCTGACAATAACGCCGCCAACACAAACCACGCGGTGCCGCCAGCTGGTGCAAACAGCCAGATCATGCCACTCGCAAAAAACGCAATACTGCAGGCCAGCGTGATCGACCGGCGCGCCCGCACGCGATCCGAGAGCCAGCCGATCATCGGCACCGAACAGGCAAAGGCGGTCAAGGTCATCGCAGAAAAGCCACTGGCCTCAACTTGTGACATGCCGTGTTTGTGTACGAGATAGGGCACCATCCACAAGCTGACCAGCGTCATGAAGGCACCGGACATGCTGAAGGTCATCCAGAACGGCGGCCAGGTCGCGCGGTTCATCGCCACCGCCTTTAACGCGCCGCGCCATTCACCGGCCGCCACACGTTTGACCTGCGGCGCCGGCGCATCGCGCACAAACAGCGCAATCAAGACCGCCACCAATACAGAAAGCACACCGATGGCGATAAACACCTGCCGCCACGGCATTTGCGTCACCAGCCAGGCCAGCGGCGCGGTGGCCACCAGCGCGCCCAATATGCCGGACACATTCGAGACGCCCACCGCGGTGGCAAAGCGCTGCTCGGAAAACCAGTTGGCATGCAGCTTGAGCGTGCAGACGAACACACCTGAAACGCCCAGCCCAATGAGAAGACGTGCCGCCGCCGCCGTACCTAAACTGCCGGCCAGTCCATAGGCAACCGAACCGATGCCGGCCACCGTCATGCCCACCGACAAAATAATGCGCGGCCCAATGGTGTCGATCAGCACACCGAGCGGCACCTGCGTCAGGCCATAGATATAAAAATAGGTCGCTCCCAGCGTGCCGAGCGCGGCGGCGCCGATTTCGAATTCACGCTGCAAATCACCGGCGATCGCGCCAGTGCAGACGCGATGAAAAAACGACAGAAAAAACGCTGCGCAACCGAGGAAAAAGCCGCTCCAGCGCCACCATGCGAGCTGACGGTTTGCCGGCGTATCAACACCCTGAATCATTTCTCACCCATCAAAAAACAGAGCAGCCTTGCGGCTGCTCGTTGCTGCTGATCTGCCCATGCCGACGCACGGTTGAAGCGGCGATAACAACCATCCGCTTCCGCCGGCGCCATCAACACGCCGGCCACACCATGCGTCCCGATCTTACTTGTACAACACCCGCGGCAGCCACAAACCAATGTCGGGGAATACGTAGAGCATCACCAGCGCGATCACCTGGATCACCATGAACGGCATCATGCCGAGGAAAATCTGGTTGAGCGTGACGTGCGGCGGCGCCACCCCCTTCAGGTAGAACGCGGCCATCGCCACCGGCGGCGAGAGGAAAGCGGTTTGCAAATTAAGCGCAACCAGCAACCCAAAGAACAGCGGGTCGATGTTGAAATGCGGCAGCAGCGGAATAAAGATCGGCATGAAAATAACGATGATCTCGGTCCACTCCAGCGGCCAGCCAAGCAAAAAGATCACAATCTGCGCCAGAATCATGAACTGCACCGGCGTCATGTCGAGCGACAGCACCCACTTATTGATAATCTCCTGCCCGCCCAATAATGCGAAGGCCGCAGAAAAAATACTCGAGCCGACGAACAACCAGCACACCATGGCGCTGGTCTTGGCAGTCAGGTAGACCGACTCCTTCAGCATGCCGATGTTGAGCCGTCGATAGGCCGCAGCGAGAATCAAACCACCCAGTGAGCCCATCGCCGCCGCTTCGGTCGGCGTGGCCAGGCCGAACACGATGGTACCGAGCACCGACAGGATCAACAGTGCCAACGGAAAAAACGACCCCAGTAGCATCTTGAAAATTTCGAGTCGGGCGAAGCTGAAAATCGCATAAAACAAGGCCAGTGCAACCGCGCAAATACCCAGCGCAATCCAGTACCCCCGCGGGGCCGGGAGGCGCTCCTGTACCACGGCCGCTTGCGCGACCACCGGCTTCGCCGTTTCTACAGGCGCCGTGGCAACCGCGGCCACCGCGTTTTGCGCAGGCGCTTCCTTTGCACCTTCAGCCGGCGGCTCTTGCAATCCACCCGCGACCGGCGGCTCCTGCAATCCACCCTCTGCCGGGGGTTCCTGCAACCCACCCGCCTCGGGCTTTGCATCGGTCACCTGATCGGAAACCGCGCCACCCATCTCGACCAGCCCCTCGACCAGCTGCGCCGCGGGTGCCGTCACGGAGAGATAAATAGCCCCCATCAGCAATGCCGCCGCCAGCGCCGGCAGCAAGACGATAAACAAGTGATTGAGCAGCGTGCGCATCGGCACCGCGGCATTGCGCTTGCCTTTGATGGCGCCGATCAACCCCGGCAGGGCTTTGTGGCTAATCGTATCGGAGACAATTTCCGCGAACGCAGGCAATGGCACATGCCGGTCTTCCGCCGAGAGCGGCGGCGCGAGGCTGGGCTTGAGCTTGGCGACAATGATGACGTAACCGATATACAAAGAGGCCAGCATGATGCCGGGGAAAAATGCGCCGGCGTAGAGCTGCACCACCGACACACCGGCGGTAGCGCCATAGACGATGAGCAGCACCGAGGGCGGAATCAGAATACCAAGACAACCGCCCGCAGTCACCGCACCGGCTGACAAGCGAATGCTGTAGCCCGCCTTGAGCATCGCCGGAAACGCCAGCAGGCCCATCAAAGTCACCACCGCACCGACGATACCGGTAGCCGTGGCAAACACCGCGCAAGTGACGATGGTCGCCACCGCCAAAGAACCCGGGATACGTGCCGTCGCCAGATGCAGACTTTTGAACAGCTTTTCGATCAGGTTGGCGCGTTCGACGAGATAACCCATGAAGACGAACAGCGGGATGGATATCAGCACATCGTTAGACATCACCGAATAAGCGCGCTGCACCATCAGGTCCAGCGTCTGCTGTACCGCAAGATCAGGATTCTGACTGCGGTAGGCAATCCAGGCGAACATCATGCCCATGCCCATCAGCGTAAACGCCGTCGGGAAGCCCAGCATGATGGCGACCACAATCAGCGCCAGCATCAAGAGCCCGAGGTGACCGTTGGTCATCTCCGAAGGTGACGGTAACAAGACAAACACCGAGATCACGACCGCGGCCATGATCGACAATCCGAACCAGACTTCTTTTCTCACTTGGAGCCTCCTTCGTGCTTGACCACGTAGGCATCGAGTTGAGCGATATCCGCGTCCTTGACGTTCACCATTTGCTTCAATTTCTCAACGTCCACTTCCTCGACGTCTTCGCCGCGTTTAGGCCATTCGCCCGTTTGCAGGCACAGTATGCAGCGTATGATTTCAACGACGCCCTGCATCAGCAGGAATCCACCGGCGAGCGGTAGTATGGTCTTGAACGGGAAGACCGGCGGGCCGTCGGCGGTCACGTTCGAATGTTCGTTGATGGCCCAGGACTCACCCGCGAAGTGGTAGCCCGCCCAGGCGAGCGCAAACACACCGGGAATAAAAAACAGAATGTAGAGGGTCAGGTCGAGGCCGGCCTGCAAGCGCGGCGGAAAAAATCCGTAGAGCACGTCACCGCGCACATGTCCGTTCTTGGACAGGGTGTAGGCACCTGCCATCATAAACACCGTTCCGTACATCATGATCATGACATCGAAGGCCCAGGGATGCGGGGCGTCGAGCACGTAGCGCGAAAACACTTCCCAGGAAATCATGAGTGTCAGTGCGACGATAAACCAGGAAAACGTTTGGCCGATGACCGTACTGATCCTGTCGATCGCCAGAAGAAATTTCTGCATGTTTTGACCCGCCTAAAAAAAAGCAGCCATCCGAACGCCGCCCGGATGGCTACTCATTATTACAAAGACAACTTAGCCCTTCTTGGCTGGGGCTGCTGCTGGCTTGGCGCCGAAGTAATAATTCATCGCCATGCGCCGGCTGATGTTGGTGTCCTGATCCCATTTCACCGCACGTTCAGCAAACGCTTTTTGCGAGGCGACGATTTCCTTGAAGAGGGGGTTCTCCGCGGATTTCTTGGCCAGGATTTCTTCCCACAACTTGAGTTGCTCTTGCAGCAATGCATCAGGGGTCTTGTAAAACTTGACCTTGTCCTTGGTCTGCAGCTCGATATAGTCTTTGGAATAACGATCGATCGCCTTCCAGGACATGTCTGCCGACGAGGCCTCAACGGCGCCGGTGATAATCGTTTTGATTTTCGCCGGCAACGCATCGTACTTCGGTTTGTTGAACATGATCTCGAAGGTCTCGGCGCTCTGGTGGTAGCTCTGCAGCATGCAAACCTTGGAAACGTCGGGGAAACCCAGAATACGATCTGAACTGGCGTTATTGAACTCGGCGCCATCGAGCAAGCCGCGATCCATTGCCGGTACGATTTCGCCACCGGGCAGCGCATTTACTGCAGCGCCCATCGCCGTAAACAAATCGATCGCCAGGCCGTTGGTGCGGAACTTGAGGCCCTTGAAATCGGATGACTTGGTGATCGGCTTCTTGAACCAGCCCAGCGGCTGCGTCGCCATCGGGCCGTAGAGGAAAGATTGCACCGAGGTCATGCCGATCGAGGCATAGAGCTTGGCCAGCAGTTCCTGACCACCGCCATACTTGTGCCATGAGAGCAGCATGTTGGCGTCCATACCAAATGCCGGCCCCGAGTTCCACAGTGCCAGCGCGTTCTGCTTGCCATAGTGGTAACCCAACACGCCATGCCCGCCGTCCAGGGTGCCCTTGGACACCGCTTCCAGCAAGCCAAAGGCCGGCACTACAGCCCCCGCCGGCAAGACGTCGATCTTGAGTTCGCCGCCGGTCATGTCGTTCACCCGCTTGGCGAAATCCAGCGCGTATTCGTGGAAGATATCCTTCGACGGCCAGGTGCTCTGCCAGCGCATGCTGGTCACGGCCTGCGCCTTCGAAATCATCGGGAAACCGGCAATCGCCGCGCCCGTGGTTGCCGCTGCCGCACCGGTCAAAAATTTCCGGCGTGATGCGACGCTCTTGACCTGCTTGTTTTCTGCCTGCGGTTTGCTCATGGTTCCTCCTGGGTTAACTACAATCAATGTCACGGCGCACTGCTTTTTTAGTTTTTTATACCTGGCAGCCGAATCTCAATGCTTCCATTGAAATTAATAGTTTCATCCTATACCCCGCTTCGCATGAAATCAAGAAAACCCGTCATTGACCGACGGCCGTGTAGCGCAGGAAAAAACGAACGCCAGCCTGGCGCACCAGATGACGGCCTGCGGCTTGGGTTAGACTGACTGGCCAAAAACCGGTTGCCGCGGCTGTACCGCATACCAACGCCCCCTCCCCTATTGCAGGAAAACACCGAGGAAATCATGGAAGCTGCCGCGACCGTTGAAACCGCCAAACATGTTCTGCACACCTTCGGCATCATTCTGCTGGCCGGACTCGCCTGCGGTCTTTTGTCCGCCAAAACGCGCATTCCTGACGTGGCGATTCTGCTGATTGCCGGCATGGTCATCGGACCGGCGGGGGCCGGCCTGGTCAATATTCAGGTCGACTCTACGCTCAACCAACTGCTGCTGATTTTCGGCTCCAGCTATATCCTGTTCGATGGCGGCGCCTCGCTGCGCTTGAAAATACTGAAAGAAGTCTGGATCACCATCACGGTCATCTCGACCTTCGGTGTCGTCATCACCGCCGCGGTCACCGGTTACGCCGCGCATCTGTTGTTGGGACTGCCCATCGCGGTGGCGCTGCTGCTCGGCGCCACTTTGGGCTCGACCGATCCGGCGACACTGGTTCCGGTGTTCCGGCAGGTCAAAATCCGTGAGCGCGTTGCGCAAACGGTGATGAGCGAATCGGCGTTCAACGACGCGATCGGCGCCATCATGACCTTCACGGTTCTCGGCATGGTGATGGGCAGCGGCGAAATCTCAATTGGTCGCGCCATCGGCGACCTGCTCTGGCAATCCATCATTGGCATCATTGCCGGTGGTGTCCTGGGCTATCTCGCCGCCGTCGTGATCGCACATGAAAAATACGATTTCCTCGTTGAATACGCGCCCATCGTTTCGCTGATGGCGGTGGCCGGCGCCTACCTCACCGCCGACAACATGCAAGCCAGCGGCTTTATGGCCGTGTTCGCCTTCGGTATCGTGCTGGGCAACAAGGACGTCTTCGGCTTTACGCTGGAACCCGGCGAAGCGAAACAACTCGATGACTTCGTGCAAACCACCGCCTTCATCATGCGCATGTTCATCTTCATCCTGCTCGGCTCACAGGTTGATTTCGCACTGATGCAGCAGTATTGGCTGCACGGACTGTTGGTGGTGTTGGTAATGATGCTGGTGGCGCGACCACTCGCCGTGTTTGCCTGCGCGTGGCCGGATCGTCGCGCGCGCTGGAGTTACCGCGAGATGCTGTTCATGTGCTGGACGCGCGAAACCGGCGTGATTCCCGGCGCGCTGGCCGGCATGTTGCTCGGCATGAAAGCACCCGGCGCCGAAGTCATCGCCTCGGTGACCTTCATCGCCATTCTGGTCACGATCCTGGTGCAAGCAACAACGACGCGCTGGCTGGCGAAAAAACTCGATTTACTGGTCTGAACAAACGGGCTGGCGAAGCGATGCGTGGCTCAGACGCCCGTCAAGATGATGTGCACACGATAAGGCCCGTGCGCACCGAGCACCAGCGTCTGTTCGATATCGGCGGTGCGTGAAGGGCCAGAAATAAAATTCACCGCACGCGGCATCGCGGTCGCGCCATGTTCGGCGCGCAACAACGCCCACGCATCCTCCATGCCGCGAACGATACGTGACACCGGCACCACGGCGATATGCGTCTCCGTCAGCAGGCTGGTAGTGCCCGGCGTCACCTCGCCCGACAACAGCATCAGCGTGCCGGTTTCGGCAATCACGCAAAAGGCGGCGGTAATGCCAATCAAATCATCGCCGGTGGCGGAGCGGGTTTCGACATTGATGCCCGCAGCCCTCCAGCCTAGCGTGCCGAACTCCGGCCAGCAGACGGCCTGCAACGGCAGCTTGTTTTCGCCCAGGTAACGCGCCACCGCCTGCGGCAACGAGGCGATGTCCGCAATCTGTTCGAGCGTTGTCGTCAAAGACTGCGCACGCTCACGCAAACGCTCGATGGGGTCCCAATCGGAATAAGGCCGCGGCCCCTGCGGGTGCGCGGCCAGATGGGCATGGACGCCGGCGACCTCCTGTTGCGACGACGCCCCGCGACCACCACGCGCTGCGCGTATGCGCGCCAGTATGGCGTCGCGGGAACTCAAGCGCTTGCCCGCACCATCGAGAAAATCGAGGCCACAGAGAACTTATCGAGCGGAGACATCGCGCTTAAAGTTCCGCGTTCTCTGTGGGCGCTGCGATCTCTGTGGCCAACACGGCTAGCCCAGCGTCGGCATGTTAAAGCCCTGCGGCACGGCATTTGCATCCGGCCAGCGCGTGCTGATGACTTTGGCACGCGTATAGAAACGCACACCTTCCATGCCATGCACATGCTGATCGCCGAACAGCGAATTGCGCCAGCCGCCGAACGAGTAAAACGCCACCGGCACCGGAATCGGCACATTGATGCCGACCATGCCGACCTCGATTTCGCGTTCGAATTTGCGCGCAGCACCGCCGGCGCGCGTGAAAATCGCCGTGCCATTGGCATACGGATTCGAGTTGATCAGTTTGATCGCCTCGTCGAGCGTCTCAACGCGCACCACCACCAGCACCGGCCCGAAGATCTCTTCCTTGTACACCGACATCTCGGCGCGTACTTTGTCGAGCAGCGTGGCGCCGAGGAAGAAACCTTCCTCATAGCCCTTGACCTTGTAGCCACGGCCGTCGAGCACCATCACCGCCCCTTCGGCAGCACCCTTGTCGACATAGGACGAGACCTTGTCGCGGTGCACCTTGGTGACCAGCGGGCCCATGTCCATTTCCTTGCCGTCAACCATGCTGTCGCCGGGCCCGATCTTGAGCGCAGCCGCTTTTTCTTTGAGCTTGGCAACCAGCGGATCAGCCGCCGCACCGACGGCAACAATCGCCGAAATCGACATGCAACGCTCACCGGCCGAACCGTACGCCGCGCCCATCAAGGCATCAGCGGTGAACTCAAGATCCGACGGATTGGCGGTCATATCCTGCAGGACGACCGCGTGATTCTTCGCGCCGCCCAGCGCCTGTACGCGCTTGCCGTTCTTCGATGCGGTTTCGTAAATGTATTTGGCAATCGGTGTCGAACCGACGAAGGAAATACCTTTGATGCCCGGATGATTCAACAGGCCATCTACCGCTTCCTTGTCCCCGTGCACGATGTTGAACACGCCGTCAGGCAAGCCCGCCTGCTTCAACAGCTCAGCCATCTTCATCGATGCCGATGGCACTTTTTCCGACGGCTTCAAAATAAAGGTGTTGCCGCAGGCCAGCGCCACCGGGAACATCCACAGCGGCACCATGACCGGAAAGTTGAACGGCGTAATGCCGGCGCACACCCCGATCGGCTGGCGAATCGAATGACAATCCACGCCGGTGCCGATCTCCTCGCTGTATTCGCCTTTGATCAGGTGCGGAATGCCCATCGCGAACTCAACGACCTCGATGCCGCGTTGCACGGAGCCGGCCGCATCGGCCAGTGTCTTGCCGTGCTCCTGCGTCACCAGTTGCGCCAGTTCGGAGCGATTGGCATCGAGTAATTCGCGGAATTTCATCAGCACCCGTGCACGGCGCAAGACCGGCGCATCACGCCAGGCCGGCAGCGCGCGCGTCGCTGCCTGCACGGCGGCATCCACGTCAGCGGCATTGCCCAGCGGAATGGTCTTGGTCACGCGGCCGGTGGCCGGGTTCATCACCTCGCCTGAACGCGTGCTGCTGGCGGTATACGGTTTGCCATCGATCCACATCGGCACGGATGGCAATGACTGCTGGTCTGCTGGCTTGTTCATGTACAACTCCTCCAACCTGATCGCTGAAAAGCGTCGATTCTATCAGTCTCACACCAGACCGCGGCGGTAACGCTCACCGGCGTTTGCCTGAAATCTGCTTTACTTTTATTATCCAAGCCGCTGTTAATTAAAACTAATGGGGACTTCATGGACTTGCAAAAAATCGTAGACGCGGCCGGACCTGTGATACTGGCATTTGGACTCAAAATTATCGGCGCCCTCGCGGCGTGGATTGCCGGACGCTGGCTGATTGGGGTAGTGGTGAATATCGTCTCGAGCGCCATGGAGCGCCAGAAGATCGATCCGACACTGACCCGTTACATGGGCTCGGTCATCGCGGTGGCATTGAACATCGTGCTGGTGGTCGGCATCCTCGGCTACTTTGGCATTGAGACCACCTCGTTCGCCGCCTTGATGGCTGCGATGGGTATCGCCATCGGCGCCGCCTGGGGCGGTCTCCTGGCGAATTTTGCGGCTGGCGCGTTTTTGCTGGTGTTGCGGCCGTTCAAGACCGGCGACTTCGTGACCGTCGGTGGACTCACCGGCACCGTCAAGGAAATCGGCCTCTTCGCCACCACCATCGTGCTGCCTGACAACGTGGTGACCTTCGTCGGCAACAACAAGGTGTTCTCCGACACCATACAAAACTTCTCGGCAACGCCGTTCCGCCGCGTCGAACGCACCGCGCAACTCGCGCATTCGGTCGATGCCAACGACGCGATCCGCCGTCTGCGTGAAGCGCTGGTGAAAATTCCCAACGTGGTGGCAACCCCTGCGCCGGACGTTGAAATCATCGACTTCAACGCCATGGGACCGGTGCTCGCGGTGCGCCCGTATACGCACAACGACAACTACTGGCAGGTCTATTTCGACACCAACAAGTTGATCCGTGAGACCTTCGGCGCGGCAGGCTATCCGGTGCCGGAAGCCCATTACGCTCACCGCAATACCTGAGGCCCCAGGCTGCGCCGGCGGTCGCGCCTCTTCAGGCGATCGTCAGCGCGGCCGGCGCGCGGCGTAGAGTTCGCGGAAAGTACGACCGACCGGGGCCGGCAAATCGCGGCCCTTGGTCCAACTGCCAGCCAGCGGTAAATAATGGATCAGGCGTTTCGATCCACCCATCTGCGCCAACACGCGGGCCCCCATCGAACTCAGGAGCGCATAAAGCGCGGGGTAACGCGCCGCACGACCCCACAACCATAAACCAGCACGCTCAGGCCACGGTCGCAGACCGCGCGCGAATTGTTTCTCGCGCAGCTTGCGCATCAAATCAGCGAGCGGAATCTTGACCGGACACACCACGCCGCATTGATTGCAGAGAGTCGCCGCCTGCGGCAGATCGAGCGCCTGTTCAAGGCTGCCAAGGGTCGAAGTCAATATCGACCCCATCGGCCCCGGATACACCCAGCCATAAGCATGTCCGCCGACACTCTGATACACCGGACAATGATTCATGCAAGCGCCGCAGCGTATACAACGCAGCATCTCCTGCATGTCGGTGCCGAGTAGTTTGGAGCGCCCGCCATCGAGCAGGATGATATGAAAATTCTTCGCGCCCCCCTCGCCCGCCTCCGCTGTGCCAGTGGTGATCGAGACGTAATTTGAAATCGTCTGTCCGGTGGCCGAACGCGGCAGCAGGCGCAACAGCGTGGTCAAATCCTCGCGTGTCGCCACCACCTTCTCAATACCGGTAATCGCCACATGCACGCGCGGCAGCGTGGTCGTCATGCGGCCGTTGCCTTCGTTGGTGACGATCACCGTCGAACCGGTTTCGGCCACCACAAAATTCGCCCCGGTGATGCCCATGTCGGCGCTCAGGAAATGGCCGCGCAATTGTTCGCGTGCCTCGCGCGTCAGCGCGGCGGGATCGGTCTGGCGGGGCAGCCCGTGTTTCTCCGCAAAAAGGTCGGCGATCTCCTCGCGCCCTTTGTG